>NZ_SMUS01000020.1 GCF_004353185.1 Clostridium cuniculi
CTAGTGATAGAGAAAAATTAATGATATAACCGGAAGAAAGTATTATATAATAAGCTTTAGAATTTAATTATTATTATAATAAAATTAGCGTTAAGAAGCTGAGGTAAGCGATAGCGAACTTCGAAGCTTTAGCTGATTTTATGGAAATAATAATATAAATTCTTAGCGAAATTATATGACTTAATGGAGGTTATATCATTAATTTTCGGCATCACGGCATTAACGCTTTAGTGCGCAATATTATTCAAGTGTTATTTGGAGTTTAGTATTGATCTTGTTTTTATAATAAATTCTGCTTCGCTTCTAGCTTCAACAAATTCTCCATCAATCATGGCAACTATAGTTCCATCCATTCTTCCACCACATTCACCTATGCAGCCAAAAACTATTTTTTCATCTTTAAATTCCTTTTTCACTATATCACTGTCTATTCCTGAACATCCTGGGCACATTACTATCATATTTATCTCTCCTTTTAATCTCTTATGTACTTATTTATACAATTATTTATTTCATTATACAATATAAGCTACCTCTGAGGTTAATCCATTTATTGGATTAACCTCAGAGGTAGCCCGATTTATGTCTAAATTTCTGCTCCGTTTTTAAATTGACTATTATACAGATTTGCATAGAATCCTTCTTTAGCTAAAAGCTCATCATGTGTTCCACTTTCTATAATTTCTCCATCTTTTAAAGCTAAAATCTTATCTGCATTTCTAATAGTACTTAATCTATGAGCTATTACAAATGTGGTCTTTCCTTCCATAAGCTTAAGCATTGCATTTTGTATTAATACTTCCGTTCTTGTATCTATTGAAGAAGTTGCTTCATCTAATATTAAAATTGATGCATTTGATAAAATAGCTCTTGCAATAGCTAAAAGTTGTCTTTGACCTTGTGATAAATTACCACCATTATCTGATAAAACTGTATCATATCCTTGTGGAAGCTGCTTTATAAAATGATGAGCATCTGCCATTTTTGCTGCTTCTATAACTTCTTCATCACTGGCATTTAATCTTCCATATCTTATATTTTCACTAACAGTTTCCGAGAATAAATAAGTATCTTGAAGTACCATTGCTACTGTTTTTCTTAAGCTTTCTCTAGTTATTTCATCAATATTTTTTCCATCAATTAATATTTCTCCACTATCAATATCATAAAACTTAGTAAGCAAATTAACTATGGTAGTTTTTCCTGCGCCTGTCGGTCCAACTATTGCTATAACTTCACCTTTTTTAGCTTCTAATGAAACATTTTTTAATATTTCTTTTCCATTACTATAGGAGAATGTTACACCTCTTAACTCAACATGACCTTCTATATTATCAATGTTAACAGCATCATCCTTATCCTTTTCTTTCTCTTCATCAATTACTTCAAATACTCTTTCAGCTCCTGCAAGTGCACCTTGAATAGTATTAAAAAGATTCATTATTTCATTTATAGGTCTTGTAAAGTTTCTCATATATAATAAAAATGAAAATACAATACCAACTGTAATTCCTGAACCTTTTAAAATTAAATATCCTCCAACAACAGAAATTATTAAATATGAAATATTATTTATAAAATTATTTATTGGTCCCATAAAGGAAGATACACCTTGAGCAATTATTGCACTTTTAGTAAGTCTTTCATTTATTTCTGAAAATTCCTCTTTAACCTTTTCTTCTTCTGAAAATAATAATACAACTTTTTGTCCAGATACCATTTCTTCAATATATCCATTTAAGTTACCAAGCTCTCTTTGTTGTTTTACAAAAAAACTTTGAGTTTTCTTAGCTAAAGTCTTTGTTGCTATAAATGTTAAAGGTACTGTTATCATTCCAATTAAAGTCAATATAGGACTCAATAAAAGCATAGCAATTAACATTCCAACTACATTAATTATTCCTGAAAATAATTGAGTTACACTTTGAGATAAAGTGGTATTTATATTATCAACATCATTAGTAAGTCTACTCATTAAATCTCCACTTGAATTATTATCAAAATACTTAAGTGGTAATTTTTGAAGGGCAGTAAATAATTCTTTTCTTATTTTAGCCGAAACTCTTTGTGATATTTTAACCATTACAATATTTTGATAGTATGTTGAAAATATATTTACTAAATACATTAAAACTAATATTATACAGATAAAGGCTAGCCCCTTCATATCTCCAGTTTCAATAAATTTATCTATTGTATATCCATTTAATCTTGTCCCCAAAATACTAATTAAGGTTGTTACAAAACATAAAATAAATACTATAAAAATATTAAATTTCTTTTCAATTAAATATCCAAGTAATCTTTTTATAGTCCCTTTAATATCCTTAATTTTCTCTGCTTTTTTTCTATGCAATTGGTGCGGTCCTGCTCCTGGTCTCATTTGCATCGGTGCTTTACTAGACATTTAAAACTACCTCCTCTCCTAATTGTGATATAGCAATACTTCTATATATTTCACAATTTTTAATAAGCTCTTTATGAGTACCTATTGACGCAATTTCTCCGTTATCTAAAACTATTATTTTATCGCAATCCATTACCGCACTTATCCTTTGTGCTATAAGAAATACAGTGGCATCTTTCATTCTATTCTTAATTGAATTTTGTAGCTTTGATTCTGTTGCCATATCTAAAGCACTACTTGAATCATCTAAAATTAATATCTTAGGATTTTTTATTAGAGTTCTAGCAATAGAAATTCTTTGCTTTTGTCCTCCTGATAAATTCTTACCTCTTTGTCCAACTTCTCTATTGTATCCTTCATTACTTGAAGTTATAAATTCAAATGCCTGTGCATCTTTTGTTGCACTTTCCATCATTTCTTCATTAGCATCTTCCATACCAAATCTTAAATTGTCTGCAATACTTCCTGAAAAAAGAGTTGTATCTTGAAGAACAACACCAATAATCTTTCTTAAATCATTTATTTTTAAATTTCTAACATCTTTATTTCCAATCATTACAGAACCAGATGTTGTATCATATAATCTTGGAATAAGTGATATTAATGAACTCTTACCACTACCTGTAGGGCCTATAATACCTATCTTTTCACCTTCTAATGCCTTAAATGATATTCCCTTTAATACATATTCACCATCTCTATTATATTTAAAATAAACATCTTTAAATTCTACATCAAAATTATTTACTTCACCTGTATCTTCTCTATCTTTTATTGATGATTCCACATCTAAAACTTCATTAATTCTATCTGCAGATACCTTTGCTCTAGAAAAGTTAATGATACTCATTATCAACATATTTAAAGAACTCATTATTTGAACTAAGTAATTAATAAATGCCATTATCTTACCTATCTCTAATGAACCATTATTAACATAATTTCCACCAAACCAAAGTATAGCTACAACACTTAAGTTCATTATTAAAGTAACTAATGGCCATAAAAGTATAGTTACACTTTGAGCTTTAACACTGATATCCATTAATTCATCATTTGCATAACTAAATCTTTTTCTCATCTTATCTTCTATTGCAAATGCCTTAATAACTCTAACTCCAAGTAAATTTTCTCTCATAACTAGATTTACATTATCTATTTTTTTCTGCATTTCTGTAAAAAATGGAATAGATTTTGATGTAATTAAGATTACACTTAATACTATTAATGGTATTACTATTAAAAAAATTATTGATAACTTAATACTAATAGTAAGTGACATTATAATTCCACCTAAACAAATAAGAGGTGACCTTACCATTCCTCTAAGGGCCATCATTACCATATTTTGAACCTGTGTAACATCATTTGTTAGTCTTGTAATAAGTGATGATGTCTTAAACTTGTCTATTTCTGAAAATGATAAACTTTGTATTTTATCAAATAATCCTTGCCTCATATTTTTTCCCATAGTCATTGAAGCTAAAGTTGAAAATAATCCACAAAGCATTCCACCTAAAATACCAAGCATAGCTACTACTATCATTTTAAATCCAACGTTTAAAACATAACTAATATCGCCATTTGCAACACCTATATCTATAATATCAGACATAAGTTTAGGTTGATTTAGATCCATTATAACCTCGATAAACATCATTAAAGGTGCTAAAATTACATATATAATTGCACTACCTTTAATATATTTAAGTAATTTAGTCATTTCTATTTTTCATCTCCTTTTTTAATTCTCATATTTTTTACCCTCTCCCTTTTAATATAAATATACCTTATTTATATCATATTATATATTAGTTAGGTACCTAATCATTAATCTTATAAGTATTAGTATAGTTTTTTTCCTGTACATTCGTCAATACTTCTTACTTACTATTTTTTAAGTTCCGCATAAATTCTTTATACGAATAATTTATTTTTCTAAGGATAAAATAAGTTAAGATAAAAAGTAATATTGTTAAGTTAATATACTCTACACTCCTACAATTATATAACTTAACTTATTACTTAATATATAGAGGAGGATTAATTATGAGACATAATGAAAGCATCGGTTGTACTGTTACTGAATGCAAATTTCATTGCCAAGATGATAATTATTGTACATTAAATCACATTCAAATTGTTACTCACAATAGTTGTGCATATAGTAAAGAATGTACCGATTGTGGTAGCTTCGTAAAAAAATAATATTACTGATATAAACTTAAAGTATAATGGGTAGTCATAAGCTACCCTATTTTAATCTTTTTACTTGATAATAAATAAAATTTTAAATTTTTAAACATACTAAATATTATTAATATTTTAAGGAGTGAAACAAATGAAAAAAATTATAAGCTTTCTTCTAGCGATATTAACTTTACTATCTATGCTACTTTGTAATTTATCAGTATCTGCAACTTGCATAGAAAACCCTTACTCACAATTTATAGACGATCCATATTATGAGGTTACACATGATTATATTAATGGAATAGTATCTAAACTATCTAATCTTCCTGCTTCAGGTAGCGTTTGTATAGATTATTTAGCAGAAGAAATATTACTACATAGAGCTATATTATTTGCTACTCATAATATAGAAAGTTATTCAAGTAATCCTGAACTAACTGATATTAGTGATGATATAATTGATAACTATACTGGTGAATTAAAAGAAATGAGAATTGAATTATCTAGATTAATTGATACTTATGGTAAAAGCAAAGAGGAATTTAAAGAAGATACTGAATATATAAAACAATATAAAGTAATTATAGATAAGCTTCAAAAGGACTTAGCAACGGTTAAAGCTTCTGACAGTAATGAAATATCATATATAAACCAAGCAATTGCACTTTTACAAGCATCTCATGATATTTCAGCTCTAGATAATAAATGTGCTAAAAGTGAATTAGTTAAAGAAATCTCTAAGAATGAAACTACAAATACTCAAGCCTATATTTCTAGATTAAAAACACTTCAATCTGCATTGAAATAATTAAAAAGTTAAGAAGTTAAGTAAAAAAACTTAACTTCTTAACTAAAATATATTTAATCTTATTATTTTTATATTATTTCTTAAAATTTAAATTTTTTAAATATCATAGGATACACTCCTATTCCTATTAAACTTATTAATGTGTACCTTATAAATGAGAATATTGTTCCACTTGGTAATATTACTTTTAATCCAAGTTGTAATACTAATAATATTACTATTCCTAATAACACTCTTATTATCTTATTTCCTGTATTTCCTTCCGTTGAAAAATTAACATATCTCTTTTCAATGTATATTCCAATTATAAATCCTAAATAAGTTCCCATTCCTTTAATAAAATCTGCAGAATGTGCAAAAGTTAATGCTGGAATAAATATTGCAAATGTTACTACATATAATAACATTTTGTTTTCAACTCTATTGTATAACTTATAGCATATTAGAGATGTCAACACACCCAGTATTCCCCCTACTATAACGTCTTTTGGATAATGAACTCCTAAGTATAATCTAGAAAAACCAATTAAAATAATCATTACTGTTGCAATAATATACATTACTCTATTCTTTAAATAAATTGCCATAGATCCATAAAATGAAGATGCACTTTGAGTGTGTCCACTAGGAAATGAATATCCTGTTGCTGTTTGCTCTCTTAATGTTCTAATTCCTTCTTCTCCTATAGGTCTTTTCATTTTAAAAATATCCTTTATTGCATTATTTAAAAGTACACTAGTTAAAACAGAATATGCAATATATTCTCCAAATTTTTTGTCTAATGCCCAATAAATAATCGATATTATAGATATTAATACTATTTGCTCACCACATATAGTTATAAGTTGAAATAAAAAATCAAAAAATGGATTTGCTATACTTTGAATATGTCTTAAAATTTCTAACTCCATAATTTCCTCCATATATTACTAATCTAAAAGTTGCTTTCTTGACTCTTTACATATAGCTTCTAAAGCATATGCCACATACAATTGTGTACTTATCAATACAGCTCTCTCATCTATGTTAAATTTATCATTATGATTTGGATAATCTCTACCTATTTCTTCATTACCAGCTCCTACAAAAACGAAAACCCCAGGAATTCTTTTTTGATATATAGAAAAATCTTCTCCTAACATCATTCTTGGTATTTTTATAATATCTTTTTCATCAAATATTTTCTTGGCAGCATCTAACGCTGTTTTTACTGCTCCCGAGTCGTTAATTACAGCTGGATGATGTGTGACACCATACTCAACACTTGCTGTTGCTCCATAGGCTAAGGCTGTGCTATATGCAATTCTTTTGATTGATGTTTGAATATGCTTAGCTGTTGTTGCATTAAAAGTTCTTATTGTACCTTCTATTATAGCATCACCAGAAATAATATTATGTGTTTCTCCTGATTTAATATGACCTACTGTTACTACTGCAGAGTTAACTGGATCTATTTCTCTACTAATTATAGATTGTAGATTCATTACTATAGCTGCACAAACTAAAGTAGCATCAACACATTGATGCGGCTTTCCTGCATGACCTGATTTTCCTGTAATTTTTATTGTAAATTTATTTGATGCAGCCATTCTAGGTCCTTCTTCTATAGATATTTTTCCACATTCTATGTCTCCAAATACATGTAATCCAAAAATTTCATCTACTTCATCTAAATAACCATGTTCAGAAATCAACTTTGCTCCACATGAACTTTCTTCAGCTGGTTGAAATATAAGAAGAATCTTCCCTGGAATACTATCCTCATGTTTTTTTAATATCATAGCAGCTCCAAGTAACGACGCCATATGTGCATCATGTCCACATGCATGCATTATCCCTTTATTGGCCGAAGCATATCTAACATCTGTATTTTCTTGTATTCTTAATGCATCCATATCAGCTCTTAATGCTATTACTCTACCTTCCCCCTTACCAATAGTTGCAACTACCTCTGTTTTTATTCCATTTTCATATTTAACACCTATTTTATCTAATTCCTCTTTAATTCTTCTAGATGTTCTATGCTCTTCCATACTTAATTCAGGATACTTATGAAAATCCTTTCTTAATGAAATTATATAATTACCTATAAGTTTTGTCTCTTTTAAAATATCCATAATTAATCATCCCTCCTCTATAAATTATATAATTTTATGTAAATATTGTATATTATTTTAAATAAATCATTTAACTTTCTGTAAAAATATGGTAATATCTTTATATTAAGTAATTTATTAGAGGTGAGATTATGAAAAGAAAACTATTAACTTTAAGCTGTGCTATTGTTTTATGTTTCTCCTTAACTTCTTGCGGGTTGAAAAGTGCCATTACTGGAGATAAAACAGCTAGTACTGAGGATTCAAAGGCTACAGAAACTAATTCTGAAAATAAGGATAACATAACAAATACTGAGACTACTGAAGAAACTACCACTACTGCTTCTGATGAAGAAAGTTCTGATGATGCAGTTTTAACTAATAATAATTCATTTGTAGAAAGTAATTCTTCTAATGTTACTCCTGATAAATCTGCACTTTCATCAACTACTAATACAGTTAATAGAGATTGTAGAGTTTTTTACTTTAATAAAGTAGATCTTAAAACTTATTGTGTTGATACAAGTGTTAAAGTTACTGATAATGCCTTTGTCACTGCTTTGACAGAAAAATTATATTCAGCTCCTAACAATAATAATAACTTTGTTGTATTATCTAAGGATTATGGAGTAAACTCTGCAACATTAAATTATGATACTAATGTTTTAACTGTTGTATTTAATGAAAACTTCATTAAAGATATGGACCTTTCTACTGAAGTAGCTAATGGAGTTATAGGAGCAATAGTAAATACTTATGGATATAATTATGGTGTAGATAAAGTTGCCGTTTATTTTGGAAATGAATTATATACTGGTCTTGAAGGAACATCCTCTGCTGGATACTCCACAGTAAATTATAGTGATGCATTAAAACTTGATTAATAATAATTAAGCAGTAAATAGGTTACATAACTTTTAATCTATTTACTGCTTAAACTTTTAATGATTCTTCATAGTTGTAAAAAAGTTTCTTTTTATTAATAAAAACTCTTCCATATCATTTAAAAATTGAAGTAATTGAGCTCTACTTTCAAATTCTTCCCTAGTCTTTGGTAATTCCATTTTCTTGAATTCATTTCTTAAAATATCTAAGTCCATCAATAATGATTTACAATCATTCATTTCACGTATATTTTCTGCAACACATAAAGTAAAATCTGACATAACATTCATTTGATCAACAGGTATATTAAATCTCTGAAAATGTAATCTCATTCTTTTTATTGTATCAAATTGATTAATTCTCATATTTATATAATCTGTATAATATGATGAGCTTTTAAAAAAGTGATTATTCACTATCTTATAGGCAGTTTCCTTACTTTCATATAATCGCTTTTCTACTTCATTTATAAGCTTTTGTTCATCAATATCTACTGTATGAGTTATTAATGACTTTGACATTTTACTTATTATAATTCTATAATGCTCTTCAATCCATTCCTTATCATCTTTAAACTTATCTTCAAGGGAAGGCATGAAAATATTAGCAATTGCAGCCACACCAATTCCAATTATCATTAGTAATACTTCATTAAAAATTAATGCAATTGTTATATTATTTGCAACTAAAAAATGTGTTGATAAAACTACAGCTGGCACCATTCCTTCTTGCGCTTTTAATCTTGAAGTAAGTGGTATTAAAATTATTAAAAATAGTCCAAAGATTAATGCTCCATTTCCTAATAAACTATATAGAATTACTGATAATAAAATTCCCATGCTACAAGCAACTATTCTTTTATAACTTATAATTAATGCTTTTTTTCTAGTATCTTGTATACTTAATATAGCAATAACCGCTCCAACTGTTGCATACTGTAAGCCTAATGCATTTCCTATAAGCAAGGCTATAGTCGCTGATATTGCCATTTTAAATGCTAAATTATATACGTACTTCAAAGTCCTTCATCTCCCCTATTTATATACTCCATATTATATAATAAGAATTAAATATATAAAATATAATTTTATTAGTGGATTAAATAAACAAATTAAATTTATAATAGTAAAGGAGGAGCATATCAAAACTATGCTCCTCCTTTACTATTATTACGTATATAAGATAAATATTATTTTATAGTTCTCCTCTTCATCTAATAACTCTCATTAAAAATATATTCAACATATATTTTTAAATAAAGCAACATAAAATTATTAAAATTAAATAACAACTTATTAAAATAACTCTATATTTTTTATATTCAAATTCATAATAGTAATTATGCCTTCCAACATAGCATCTATTTTTCAAAGAAAGATTTATTTCTCTCCATCTAAAAATTAACGATTTAAAAACTAATCCACAAGCCCTTCCAAAATCTCTAGTAGCATTTTTATATCCAGCAAATCCCCCTCTTGATTTTATAGATTTAAAAGTAATAGAAAAATCTTCTTCTATTATTATAATAAACCTTTCCATTGATTTCATAATATCTCCAATATCCCTTGTCCACTTATTTTTACTTAATAGATAAACAATGTGGTTTACCGGCGTTGTCAATGCTAAAAAAGCAATAGTTACAGCTCCATTTATCCCTCTTAAAAGTATAGTAGAAATATAACTAAAGTTATACCCTTGCCACCATAAGGAAAATGATGTAAATAATCCGAAAAATAAAGCTATAAATATAAATTTATATATTATACTTTTAGGATTATTAGAAATAATATTTAAAACAATAAAAAATAATATATTAGTAATTAAAATATAGTTATTATGAATATAACTTGCTCCTATTAATGATATTATAACTAAAATTAATTTTTCTAAAGGATGAATCTCTGTCAACCTACTATTGATGCTGTACAGACTTATCTCTCTTACCATTACTCTTCTTTCCTACAAAATATCCAATAAAACCTGCTCCTATTGCTGCTTGTGCTGCAAAAAGAAAACTTTCTACTTCACCTGATGGTGGTTCCCATAAACTGTTAATCCATGGTTCATAATCACTATTTATTTCATTAATTATTCCTTCAGCTTGCGCATCTGCTCCTTCGTACGCTCCATTTGCATTTACTATAAATGGAATAATAATTAATATTGCTGCAATACAAAGCAAAACTATATTCTTCTTCATTATAATAATCCTCCTTCTAATTGCACTAATTCTTCTTTACAATGTTTTTTAATAAAATCATAAATAATAACTGAAATTATTCCTTCTACTATTGCTAATGGAATTTGAGTTATTGCAAATACACTCATGAACTTTGCCGTTGATGCTAGAACTCCACCTACACTTGAAGGATAAGCTAATGCTAATTGTATTGATGTAATTACATAAGTGGATAAATTCCCCAACGAACATCCTGCAAAAATTGCAACTGATAAATTTCTTTTCTTTAATAATTTATATATAAAATATGCTACAAAAGGACCTACAATTCCCATTGATAAAGTGTTTGCTCCTAAAGTAGTTAATCCCCCATGTGCTAATAATAATGCTTGGAATAATAAAACTATAACTGATATTATAACCATTATAATAGGACCAAAAACTATTGCTCCAAGCCCTGTCCCTGTTGGATGTGATGAACTTCCTGTTACTGATGGCAACTTTAACGCAGACATCATAAATACATATGCTGCCATTAGGGCTAATAGCATTTTTATATCATGATTTCTTTTTATAAGCTTTTTAAGTTCTTTTATACTTAAAAATATAAATGGCGCTGCAAGAACAAAATAAAATACGACCCAACTTAAAGGTAAATACCCTTCAGCTATATGCATGGCATATGCATTGTATGGTATTGAAAATGACAGTGCTAAAACAAATACTAAGTACATAAATTTTTTCATTACTGAACCCCTCCAAATCCTCAACTCTACATTAGTGAGAAATTTTTATTTTTAATAATTTTATAAATTATAATTAGAAATAATAAACTCCAGCATTTCTTTAATATCACTGAACTCTTTACCATAATTAAATTTTGGTCTTTTAATAACAATGACTTTTATATCATTTAATAATGAACTTTCTATTTTTTCTTTCATACCTCCCTCTTCACCACTATCTTTTGTAATCAATGCTTTTATCTTATATTCCTTAATTATTCCATTATTAATATCAATTCCAAATGGCCCTTTAATTGCTATAATATTATCAATTGAAACCCCGTTCTCCAAAAGTTTACCTATTACCTTAGGTGATGGTAATACCCTATGTATAATTCTATTTTTTATATTTAGCGACTCTATCTTTAATGCATTATTACTACCTGTGGTATTTAATACATTTCCTTCTATACTCTCTAATACTTTATCTAACTCTTCATATTTATCTATAAAAATTATATTTTCATTGTTGTTTAATTCTGTAAAATAACTTTTTCTTTCATATCTTATATAATCAATATTCATTTTTCCACAAACATTAATTACTGTTTTACTTACTTCACTAGCATAAGGATGAGATGCATCTACAAAAACTTTAATTCCAAATTCTTTAACTAACTCCTCAAACTGTTCTTCATTAAGAGGTTTATAATTAAAGTATTTTGCTTTAAAGTCCTTATAAATTTCATATCCATATTGCGTAGCTGTAGAAACAACAATTTCATCAGTATACTTATTTATATATGCTAAAATTTCTCTTCCTTCACCAGTTCCAAGAACAAAACCAATCATTAAATCACCACCAATATTATTCAGTGACAAGTGATAAGTTACGGTTGAAACTGCTATTGCAATTTCTTTAAATATATCTTTTTCTTAATTCAGCCTAAACTGAATTTATTCCCTAACTTGACACTTGTCCCTATCCTAACTCTTAACTAAACATCGTATCCTCTAGGTGTGATAAATTTTCCATTTTTAATAAAGCTTTGAGAGTTACCTACAATAACTATAGAAAACATATCAACAACCTCTTCATCAAAATTCTCCAATGTAAACATTCTAACCTCTTGTCCATCTCTTAATGCATGTCTAACAACAGCAACTGGAGTATCTAAGCTTCTATATTCCTTAATTATTTCTATAGCCTCTCTTAAATAGTGAGGTCTCCCCTTACTTCTTGGATTATATAAAGATATAATCATGTCTGCATCAGCGGCATTTCTTACTCTCTTTTTTATTAAATCATAAGGTGTCATTAAATCACTTAAACTTATATTACAATTATCATGCATAAGTGGCGCTCCAATAACTGAACCTGCTGCACTTGAAGCTGTTACACCTGGTATTACTTCAACAACTTCATCATTTTGCATTTGAAGAATAAGTCCAGCCATTCCATAAATTCCAGAATCTCCAGTACTAATTAAAGCTACTGTATTATCTTTAGATAACTCTAAAGCTTTTTTACATCTAGCTTCTTCTCCTCTCATGCCAGTAGAAAACAGCTCTTTATTTTCTACTAAAGGTTTTATCATATCAATATACTTGTTATATCCAACAACAATATTACATTCATCTATTGCTTCTTTTGCCCTTAGTGTCATATGATCTAATCCACCAGGTCCTATTCCTATTACATATAATTTTCCCACTTTATTTTACTCCTTTTTCAGTTCTCCAATACATAATGTCATTCCATCTTTCTTTATCTTACTTACAATAATTTCTCCTCCAGCTAATTCAACAACTGGTTCACTTACAGATGAAACTCCAATTGATTTCTTTACAAAATCACTACCTTGATATTTATGCTCAATTTTTGATATTTCTGCTGCTGAAAAAAATAAAAGATCACAATTTAAAGTTAATGCTAAATCTAAAATTGCTTTTTCATCACTTTTTATATTAATAGATGCAATTCTATCTATAGCTCTTATATCAATATTTTTTTCCCTTAAAGTTTCATTTATAAAATTAAATAATTTTATACTATCAGTATCTCTTTTACATCCAATACCTAAAACAATATCTTTTCTAATTAATTTAAGTACTGTTCTATCTTGATAATCATCTAAATAACTTACTACATTATTTTCTTCATTCTTTAATTTTCTTGAATCTTTATGTGTAATCCACAGAGTATTACCCTGTATCTCCTCTGTCTCTATGTATCCCTTAGGACATTTAATTATTTTTTTATCGTCCTTAAAATAAACACTTTCTCCATTAACAAGTCTTCCTGCAATAATCTTAGCTATTTTTAAATCATCTATAATAAGATCATTATTCATCGCAATTACATCTGGAGCTAAAATATCCATATTGTCTGTTGCTGTAGTTATTACAGGGGTATTACCTAGCACTTGCGAAACCTTTAAAGTTAAGTTATTTGCCCCTCCTAAATGTCCTGAAACTAAGCTTATAGAAAATTTATTACAAACATCTACCACTACAACTGCTGGATCCGTAGCCTTACTTATTAAATATTTAGATATTGCCCTAACTGCAATTCCTGTTGAACTTATAAATATTATAGAATCATATTTTTCAAAGCATATATTCATTATATTGTTTAACTTAAAGTCGTTAATTTCAGATTTTAAATATAAATCTCCACCAAGTTCCTTTTCTATCCTTCGTGCTAAAACATCACCTTTTCCAGTAACACTTATAATGCAAATCATAATTACTTCTTAGCCTCTCTATACATATGAGTAAAAGCCTTATCATATAAAAGACTTTTTTCATAATCACAATCAATAAAATCACCAACTAATATTTGAGCACACTTTGTAATACCAGCTTCTTTAACCTTATCTGCAATATCATCTAATGTCCCAATAATACTTCTTTCATTATCCCAAGTAGCTCTTTCTACTACTGCTATCGGAACATTTCTTCCATACCCCGCTCTAAGCTTTGCTACAACTTTATCAATCATAGAAATCGATAAAAATATAGCCATTGATGCTCCTACTTGTGCAAGTTTTTCTAAATCCTCTGTTTCTGGTACTGGAGTTCTTCCTTCAACTCTTGTTAATATTACTGTTTGTGTTACTGATGGAAGTGTAAATTCCTTTTTTATTGCAGAAGCTGCTGCAACAAAAGAACTAACACCTGGTACTACTTCATATTCAATATTTAATTTATCTAATTCATCCATTTGCTCCTTTATTGCTCCATATATTGATGGATCTCCAGTATGAAGTCTTACTACAAGCTTATCTTTATTCTCATTCATAACTTCAATGACTTCTTCCAAAGTCATTTTCGCTGAATTATATATTAATACACCTTCTTTACAATAACCAATATGTTCCTTAGCAACTAAAGAACCCGCATATATAACTACATCTGCCTTTTCTAGTATGTTTCTTCCCTTCACAGTTATTAAATCAACATCTCCAGGTCCTGCCCCTATAAAATAAACCATAACTCTCTACTCCCTACTTGCTAATATTAATGACATATAATCTCTTGCTTTTTTAATTTCATCTTTATCTGTTAATATAAGTTGTCCTTCTCTTCCAGCTCTGCTTACATAAACATAATCAAATCCCTTTTCTTCTAGAAAATCTACTACTGTTTCTTCATGCTTATAAACTTTCATAATTACAACATACTTTTCATCTTTTATATCTTTAACTCTTGTTGCTGGTAGTATCATTAAAGGATTATCTCCAACAACTAAAGTTCTATCCACTAAACTTGCTGCTGCACAGAAAGACGTAATTCCTGGTACTGTTTCTACATAAAATCCTCTTTCCTCCATATGCTTTAACATATGGATATAAGTACTATACACATATGGGTCGCCAATTGTAAGGAAAGATACATTTTTACCTTCTCTCAATTTTTCCTCTATAAACTCATATGCTTCCTTAGCTTTTTCAACTCTATTTTTCTTTCCCATAGGAAAATGTTTTATAACTACTTCTGTTCCTTCTTTTATATATTCTTTAGCTGTTTCTAATGCAATACTCTCTCCACCTTCTAATGCACTAGGAGCAATTACAACATCACTATTTTCTATAGCTCTTACTGCTTTTACTGTTAATAACTCTTTATCTCCTGGTCCTACACCTATTCCATATAATTTTGATTTCATACTATTTTACACTCCTTACGCATTGCACTATATATATTGGATTATTAGCTATCATCATATAACTTTGTCCTCTATTTTTACTTATATTTACTTGTGAAATATCTACTGCATAATTTAACTTCTTAACTGCTTCAATTGCCTTATATGCATTATCTAAGGTTATAAAGTTCATAACTATAGTACCTTCATTTTGTAGAAGTTCATTAGAAATTGAAATTATCTCCTCTAAGGTTCCACCAGATCCACCAATAAATATTGAATCAAATCTTTTATTTTCATCTTTATACCTTTTTAATATATCTAAAGCTTCACCTTCATCTAATACAACATTATTACACTTAAACTTTTCTAAATTTTTTTTAGTTGTAATTATTGCTTCATTATCTTTTTCAATAGAATATATAATACCTTTTCTTGAAATCTTAGATGCTTGTACTGTTATTGTTCCTGTTCCAGCACCAATATCAAGTACTATAGAGCCTTCCTTTAAATTCATCTTCCATATACTTAAAGCTCTGATATCTTCCTTAGTCATTGGACAATTTCCTCTTATGAATTCACTATCCTTAATTAAAATCATAAACTTCTTCTAACCTTCTTTCTCCACAATTAATATTGCCATATCACTAACTTCTTCATTAATAAACTCTATTGGCTTACCTTGTAGTATCCTTTCATTTTCATATGATAAATGTTCACCAATTATTACTGTACATTCAATATTATTTTCATTTAATAGCTTACATAAAAAAGCTGAATTATTTTTATTGTCTGTAAGCCATATAGATAATTTATTAACTTTAACCTTTTCTATAAAATCTTCATTTCTGGCATGTACACTCCCTGTAAATGCATAATTCCAGCTTTTATTAAGCTTAGTTGTTAAATATTGAAATGAGCTTATTCCAGGTATTACGACAATATTTCCCGGGTAATTCTTTTTTATATATTCACTTATGCCAAAAAAAGTCGGATCTCCAGAAGCAACTAACGAAATAATATTATCTTGTCCATTTTGTTGTATATATTCTAAAGTTTCTCTTAAAGAACTTATTACTATTTTATTAGTGTTTATAAAATCTAAATCATTAATTAATCTCTTAAAACCAATAATAACATTGCTCTTTTTCAATGTATCTATTGCCTTTGGTAATATATAATCCTTGCTCCCAGGGCCTAGCCCAACAATATAAACCATAATTTACTCCTATATATTTTCAAATTAAATTTATTTTTATTATGCTTTGATTATGACTTATTTATATCTAATGAATTATATAAAATACTATAATCAGAAAAACCATAATACATTATTGCATCACATTTCATTTTTCCATAAGTATAAATTTTCATTCTTTCAACAATTTTATTTCCTATATTTTTATAAAGCTCTTCATATCCATTTCCTAAAAACTTAACTGCACCTTCACTAGTCTTTTGAGTTAAAACACTTCTTACAAGCTCTGTATCATAACCTAAAAGTGCAAGCTCTAAAGCTATAACTTCAAGCCTTACATCATTTACTCTACTATGAGTATTAAAACATCCATAGGCAACCTTACTTAACTTTCCTATATGTCCAACAAGAATAACTTCTTTTATATTCATTTCATCACAACACTCTAATGCAAAGCCAACAAAGTTTGAAATAATAACTATTTCATCTTCATTAAATCCTTTATCCTTAGCACATTTTTCTCCTATATTTCCGAAAGCCAGTACTAACTTCTTCTTGTTCTTCCCTTTCTGTTTTATTTCTATTCTTATAGATTCCTTTAGTGCTTCTTCTGACATCGGCTTAACTATACCAGTAGTTCCAAGAATAGAAATTCCCCCCACAATTCCAAGCCTTGGATTAAATGTCTTCTTTGCTATTTCTTCACCCATAGGCGCACTTATAGTTACCTTTATTCCGTTCCCTTCGGTAAACTCCCAATTTTTCCCTTTAACCTTTGGAAGATTATCTTTTACTGCTTGTTCTATAGTTTTTCGTGGTGTTGGATTAATTGCATGAAGTCCTTTTTCTATAGCTAATCCATCTCTTGTAATAACTCCAATTCCTTCTCCTCCAGTTAAAGTAAATCCACTATCTTGCTTTTCAACCCTTGCATATATCTCCATTCCATTAGTCATATCAGGATCATCTCCACCATCTTTAACTACAGAAACTATACAATAATCCTTACCTTTTTCTACAAAATTTATAGGTATTGATATTTCTATTCCTTTAGGTGTCATTATTTCTACCTTTTCTAAAACAATATCATTAAAAAGCATAATTGTTGCTGCTTTTGTTGCTGCAGTTGCACAAGACCCTGTAGTATATCCACATCTTAGCTTCTTACCATCACTCATAACATAAAGATCTAACATGCTTTTGCCTCCCGTTCTCTCATACACTCATTTCTTATTTATTTAGTTTCTTTCAACAACGTTATACATAAGTGCATTTACTATAGCTGCTGCAACAGTACTTCCACCTTTTCTTCCCTTAACTCTTATATATGGTATATTAAGTTCCTCTAAGTTTTCCTTACTTTCAGCTGCTCCAACAAATCCTACTGGCACTGCTATAATTAACTTTGGATTTGCTTTCCTACTTTTTATCAACTCTTTTAATTTAAACAAAGCTGTTGGTGCATTTCCAAATACAAAAATATCCACATTATCATTGCAAGCTTTTTCTACGGCTGCCATAGAACGTGTTATTGATTTTTCTTTTGCTTCTTTATGTACTTCTTCTAAATTTACATAACAGATAGCTTTTCCATTTAGTTTAGATAAAGCCATTTTATTTATTCCTGATAAAGCCATATTAGTATCTGTATAAATTGTAAATGGCTTTTTAAAAATTTCCTTTGATGCCTCTATAGCATCTTTACTTATTTCTACTAGATTCTTATATTCAAAATCTGCTGTAGTATGAATTGTTCTCTTTATTATTGAAAGCTCTTCCTTAGTAAAATTATGATCTCCCATTTCACTTTCTATAATCTTCATACTAGTATTTTCTATTTCCATTGGATTTTTGATATAGTCCATAATTATTTTTCTCCTTATTACTCCAATAATTTATCTAATCCTAAGTTACTTTAATAGTTCCTTAATAAATTCTAGATTTCCAAAGAAATGCACATGTGGATATCCTGCTAATGTATTATTCTTCTTATATCCACATCTCCAATTAATTTTCTCCCCTGTATATGAAGTTTTAATAACATCATACATTGTCTCTTCATTTAAGTTTACCTTGGACTTATGAAACTCATGACAATTAATTTCTATATTTTTAAATAATAATGTTGCATATCCAAATCTATTCAAACTTTTAGTCATTTCACTATTTCCATTTAAGAAGCCTACCATATTAACATTATCTATATTTCCTGTTAAATACATTAATCCTCCACACTCCGCATAACACTTTAATCCATTATCAAGTGCTTCTTTTATGCTATTAAGCATTTCTGTATTCTTACTTAATGTTTCTTTAAATACTTCTGGATAACCCCCACCTAAATATAAAAAATCAATATCCTCTGGTATCTTTTTATCTCTAAGTGGACTAAAATAAATAACCTCTCCAGCCTCTTCTAATAACTCCAAATTCTCTTTATAATAAAATCTAAATGCTTCATCAAATGCAACCGCTATTCTCTTATTACTCTTACTTAAATGATAATTGTCTTCAAAGCACTTTACCTCTTTAAAACTTTCAATAATTCCATCTAAATCTATATACTTTTCAATAATTTCTGATAAATAATCTATCTTTTTATTTAAGTTTCCAACTTCCACACTTTGAACTAATCCTAAATGTCTACTTTCAAGCTTAAGTTCATCATCCTTTGGTATATAACCAAATACTTTTAATCCACAATGTATTTCTATTGCAGGCTTTAATAATTTATAAAAACCTGCACTTATACAATTTAAAACAACACCAACTATATTTGCATTTTTAAAGTTCTTAATCCCATTAATCTCTGCACATAAAGTTACACTTTGTGCCTTAGGTGTTATAACTAATAATATAGGTGAATTATCTAAAACCTTTGAAACACTATATGTTGAGCATGATTCATCTAATCCCTTTCCATCGTATAATCCCATAACACCTTCAATTACAGCTAAATCACCTTTTCCTCTAGAAAAGCTAGCCTTAACGCCCTCTTCCCCCATTAGGTGTAAATCTAAATTTCTGGATACTTTACCTGTTATTTCAGTATGAAATCCAGTATCAATATAATCAGGTCCTACTTTATATCCTTGTACATCATAACTTCTATTTTTTAATGCCTTCATCAATCCAAGAGTAAATGTAGTCTTTCCACCACCACTGCAGTTAGATGAAATTATTAATGTCTTCATAACACTATCTCCTTAACTTCTTACCTTAACCCTATGACCTTTTTTAGTTTGTCCAGCTCCAACATATCTATCATTGATAAGATCATCAATTCTATTTATATATAATTTATTAAACTTTTCATTTTCTCCAAGGCCTTTCATATATACATTTACTTTAATGCCTTCTGCTTCTAACATTGATTTTAAAGACCCTTCGTCATCTGAAGCCATGTCATTTCTAGCATGATCACCGGCTACTACCATTAATGGTGCAAGAGTAACCTCACTAATATTCTTCTTTTTTACTCTACTTATTACATTTTCAAAATTAGGATATCCCTCTACAGTTGTAACAAATACATTCTCATAGCCTTCATCTTCAAATACAGCTTGTAAACACCCATATACTGAATTTGCAGGATGAGCAGTTCCATGTCCCATTAATACTACAGCATTATTTTCTTCATATAACTCTTTTGTTGCTTCAATAAATAATGAATAATCTTGTGGTAATTCTTCAATTCCCTGATAATAAAAAATTGGTCTTCCTACCTTTAGTACTTCAAATTTTTCCTTAAAAATTTCTGCTATTTTATTTATATATATAAATTCTTCACCTGGTATCATATGCAATGGTTGCATAATTATCTCTTCATAACCACTATCATATAGCTTCTCTAACATTGCTTCTGGAGTATCAATAAAAATTTCATACTTCTCTTGTAACTTCTTTATTATCTTATGAGATGTAAATGCTCTATATATATCATATTCGCTAAAAGTATCTCTTATTTGTTTTTCTGCCTTTTCAATTGTTTTCTCTAATGTGTCTAAGTAACTTGTCCCAAAACTAACTACTAATATTGCCTTTTTCATAGCACAAATCTCCTATCAAATTATTTATATAATAAAAAAAGCACCCTTCATGGGGTGCTCCAGACAACAAAAATAAAAACTATATATCTAAATTGCTCGTTATGGCTTGAATGCCGTGATGACGAAAATTAATGATATTCTCTCCAGGAATTAGTGTAATTTTCGTTAAGAATTTATATTGTTTTTTCCAGAAAAAGTCCTAAAGCTTCGAAGTTCACTATCGTTTACCTCAGCTTCTTAACGGACTTTTTCTTCCAAAAACAATTAAATTCTAAAACTTATTTACAATATTCATTCCGATAATATCATTAATTTTTCTCTATCACTAGCTTTTAAGCTAAAAGATGCAATTTTCTGCGTAACCACATTAAAAGTTAACGACATCTGCTATATTTCATATTATAAATTATTAATTTTTTAATATATATTTTTAATAAACTAAGAGTATTAATATAAAAATTAACTATTTTATAATAAAAATTTATAACATAAAACATTAACTATAAAAGTGCCTCATTATAAGCAGATACATGGAAAAAGAAAAAATAAGTAGTTTATTTTCCCATCCATATGTTCAATAATCTCTATTATATCATCCTTACCTTCCCACCGAAGTATAGATTAAAATCTAGGCAGGTCTCCTGGCTTAAACTTCATCCTCATCTCATTCCTTCCCAGCTTTATGAAAACCAGTGGATTAATTTGAGATTTGTCTGTTATTACAGTAGCGGGGGCTGCAGTGGCATCTAACCACTTTCCCTTTTAATTCAAAGTTATAGTAATAAAAAACTATAATTTCAAAACCTAAATTTACCAATATTCAAATATATTCTATTTCATTAAATAATAAAATAGAATATATTTCAAGTTATTTTTAATTTATTTATTTCTCATTAAACAGTATACCAATAAATTACCATCTAAATTCCTTCCATTCCTTTGCATATTCATCAAAAAGTTCATTTATACCTTTTCCTATTGTTATATATTGATCATCTGTTAAATTGGCTAAGGATACTCTAATTGACCAGGTAGGCCCTTTGAATCCATCTCCATTTAACAAAACTATTCCATATTTTTCTGCTAATTCAAATAAAAACTCAATTGCGCTACGCTCTCTCTTTAAATATTCAACAAATTCTTCTCCATATTTAAATTTTGCCCAAACTAATAAATCATATTTATTATAATAATTTGTGCTATATATATCATTCTTCATTGGTAATCCAATTAAATTTTCATCTAATAATTCTTTTCGTCTTTTACAGATATTTTTAGTTTGTTCTTTATATTTATCTTCTTTATCTAACAATGAAAATATTGAGAAAATAGCCATTTGTACTTGTTGTGGAGTTGATAAACCTGCTGTATGGTTTAATGCTACTTGCCTACTATCAGCAACCATTCTATCAATAAAAGGAATTTTTTCTGGTTCTGTACTCATAGTTGAATATCTTTCATCAACTATATCCTTATCTTCTTCATTTAATTCAGCTATTAACTTATCAAAAACATTATCTTCTGCTAAAGCTATAACTCCTAATCTCCAGCCTGTTACTCCAAAATATTTAGAATAAGAATATACACCAATTGTGTTGTATGGCATGGTAACCATTAATGATTTAAATTTATCACAAAATGTTCCATAAACATCATCTGTAACAATCATTAGGTTGGGGTTATTCTTCTCTACGATTTTTTTTATATACTCCATAGATTCTTCATTTATTGCTACTGAAGGTGGATTACTTGGATTAACAATACAGGCTAATTTTATATCCTTATCCCCTAGCTTATCTAACTCTTCCTTAGGATATTGCCATGTATGTCTACCTTCTTCATTAAATTCTGATGCATATATATTTACAACTTCAAAGTTATATCTTGGCAATTCAGGAATATCTAAATATGGTGTAAATATAGGTACTAATAATGCTATCTTATCTCCTGGGCAAAGTAACCTATTAGCCTCTAGTGAATCAAATATATAGCACATTGCAGCAGTTCCACCTTCTACTGCAAAAATCTGATGCTTATCACTATTAGGGCTTCCTCCCATTTCGTTAATTAAATAATCTCTTACTACAATTTCAATATGTGTAAGCATTCTATCTGGCAATGGATAATTATCTCCTATGATTCCATCTACAAGCTCAAAGACCCAATTATCCTTATCAAAATTATGTATATCTATTCCATACTCTATTATGTTATTAAGCAATTCTATTCCAGGTGCATCTTTATGCTTGTCATAATAAAGCTTAAATCTATTATAAATTCCAGTATTATGAGGCATTCCTGCTAAGTCCCCATCACACCATGTTCTTTGAGTCTCCTCTACTGCAAATTGACCTAATGTAAAAAATGCTTGCCTTGGAGTTGCAGCTGTCCAATTAGGATTTCCTCTTCCTGCATTTAACAATACATTAGTACCTTTTCTTTCAGATTTTAATGCAAGCTCAATCAATTTATCTTTTAATTCAAAAGGACTTAAACTCTTAACTTCTTCAATTAGTTTTTTTCTTTTTATTTCTCTAATAGTACTCATGTTAAATCCCCCTTTAACTAAAATTTTATTCGCAATATTCTTCTATTATTGCTATTTTGCTCTTTATATATTTAAAATATTCTCATAACTGAAAAGAGAGATTTGCACCTAAGCACAAATCTCTCATTAAATTATTTTATTTATTTTTATTTGTTATAACTATTGAAACTAATGAAGCTACTATAAGTATTATTAATAATACTCCTACTATTTTAGCAAAAAGTTCATAATTAATTATATTTCTCTCCCCCAGACTATAACTTTTTATTTTACTTAATTTCCCTTTTATTATATTATCTTACTTTTAATAAATAGCGTCAAGTTCCATCCATCTCATAATTTAGTTAATATGAGAATTTCACACAATAAGGTTAAAGCTATGTTATAATCTACTTATTCATAGCTAAAAATAATATAAAGTTATTATTAAAATTTTAGAAATTCAGAGAGGTATATATGAAAAACTTAAAAATTTATTTTACATCTGATATGCATGGATACTTATATCCAACAAACTACATAGATAAAGAACCTAAAAATATTGGTTTAATAAATATGATTAATGATTTCAAAAAAGACGGTAATACATTAATTATCGATGCTGGTGATACTATTCAAGGTTCACCTCTTACTTATTATTTAAGTGGCAAGAAATTTAATATACATCCTATTGCAGATATTATGAATGCTGCTGGATATGACTTTGTAACTCTAGGAAATCATGATTTTAATTATGGCCTATTATATTTAAGAAAATATCTTCGTACATTAAATGCTAAGTGCTTATGTGCAAATGTTGTTGATAAAACTGGAGAATTACCTATTTTACCTTATTCTATAAAGACTTTAGAAAATGGTTTGAAAGTTGGAATTATAGGAATAACAACAGATTTTATAAACCACTGGGAAAGAACTGAAAATATAGCTAACATAAGCATTACTGATACTTTTGAAGCTGTAAAATATTATTTTGATGAAGTAAAAGCAGCATCAGATATCGTCATTGGACTTTATCATGGCGGGTTTGAGTATGACTTAAACTCACATAAGCAACTTATGTTTACAAGT
The DNA here is from genome assembly GCF_004353185.1 of Clostridium cuniculi. Classification (GTDB taxonomy): domain Bacteria; phylum Bacillota; class Clostridia; order Clostridiales; family Clostridiaceae; genus Clostridium; species Clostridium cuniculi. Next base: position 24,307 of record NZ_SMUS01000020.1, read on the forward strand.
GAAAATATAGCTTATAAATTATGTTTAGAATTTGATTTTGACCTCTTACTTACTGGTCATCAACATATGCCATTAGCAGATACTATAATTAATGGTACTCATGTTGTTCAAACACCTCAAAGAGCTACAAGCTATGTACAAATAGAATTGAATTTAAATGATGATGGTAGTAAAACTATTACCTCATCTCTTCAAAAGGTTAAATTAAATTTTGAAAATGAAATATATAATAAATATTTACCTTTAGAAAATGATGTTCAACAATGGTTAGATACTCCTATAGGATTTTTAGATGAAAATTTATATCCATCTTCTCATTTAGATATGGCTCTAAATGGTTCAGCTTTAGCTAACTTTATAAATGCAGTTCAACTTGATGAAAGTGGTGCTGATATCTCATGTACTTGTTTCTCTAATGAAATAAAAGGATTTGATAAAAATGTTACTGTAAGAGATGTAGTATCTACTTATATGTTTCCAAATACACTAGTAATAGTCGAAATTAATAGGACTCAATTAAAAACAGTATTAGAAAGATGTGCTAGCTATTTTAACAATAATAATGGAAATATATCAATTTCTGATGCATTTTTAAAACCTAAAATACAACATTATAATTATGACTATTTCGCAAATATAGATTATACTTTTGACTTAAACAGACCTGTTGGTGATAGAGTTGTATCTATAAAGTTTAAAGGTAAAGAATTAGATGATACTTCTAAACTTTCTCTTGTTATGAATAATTATAGATCAACAGGAGTTGGTGGATATGATGTGTATAAAGAATGTCCACGTTTAAGAGAAATATTAGTAGAAATGCCTGAAGTTATTATTGACTATTTTATAAAGCATAAAAATGTTAAAGTAGATAAAACTAAGTATATTAATATTATTTATTAAATGTTTTAAGGTCAACCTATATAATAGATTGACCTTAATCTTTGTAATTATCTTTTTAATACTCTTACTTCATATTTATTTAATGTTAATTCTTTATTTACTTCTTTATTAGTAAGCATATCTACATAATTATTATCATCTAAAATAACATTCTTACTTTCCTCACTAAAATTCATAACAAATACATAATCATTTTCTCCATCAGTTCTCATTTGAGCTGTAACTCCTAAAGGTAATTCTGTATTTATTACAGATTTAATTTCTAAATCATTAATTATTTTTGTAAAGAACTCAGTATCAAAATCATTGTTAGTTCTTGCTGCTACATAATACGCCTTACCTTTTCCATAATTATTAACTGTTAATGCAGGCATTCCAGCATAAAAGTCATTTTTATAAGTTGCTAATACTTCTGCAGTTTCAGCATGAATTACATCACAATAATCTCTTAACTTATAAGTTCCTTTAAAACCTAATTTATTATCATCTTTAAATTCTAAATAATTTACGTCTGAATCATATAATGTGTCAATTTCTTCAGCCCAAATCCCAGTAACTTCTCTTAATGGACCTGGGAAACCACCTAAGAAGCATAAATCATTTTCATCTACTAATCCACTGAAATAAGTTGTAACTAAAGTACCTCCATTTTTAACAAACTCAGTTATTCTTTCTGCTACTCCTGGTCTAACCATATATAGCATTGGAGCTACTAATAATTTATACTTAGAAAAATCACAATCCATATTTACTACATCTACAGAAATACCTTTTCTCCAAAACACCTTATAATAGTCTTCAACAGTTTCAAAATATTCTTTATTATCATTTTTAAGAGCTTGACAATCATCTATTGCCCATCTATTTTCCCAATCATATATAATTGCCACTTCTGGTTCTACGCTAGTTCCAATTAAATCACTTAATTTCTCTAATGTTTCTCCAACCTGCGTAACTTCTCTAAATACTCTAGTGTTTTCATGACCACAATGATCTACTACTGCTCCATGGAATTTTTCAGATGCTCCTCTTCCCTTTCTCCATTGGAAATATTGCACTGAATCTGCTCCATGAGCTACTCCTTGAAGTGAAGATAATAAGTGCATTCCTGGTCTCTTCGTTTTATTAACTTTATGCCAATTAACTAAACTTGGAGTACTCTCCATTATTAAAAACGGTTGTCCTCCTTTTAATGTTCTATATACATCATGAACAAAGCTTACATTTGCTGCTGTATCATATGTTTTTTCAAAATCATTATGCCATGCTGGATAGTCATCCCATGATACAACATCAACTTCCTTAGCAAACTTCCAATAATCTAGTCCATTAAATAAAGTCATTCTTGGATAATCCCCCATAAAATTGGTTGTAACTGGTATATTAGGAGTTATTTCTCTAATTGGTGCTATTTCATTTTTATAGAAATCTATAGTTTGATGTGTAACAAATCTTTTCCAATCAAGGTTATGACCATGAACAAATTCTTCTCCATGATGTGCAGGACTCTCTATTTGTGACCAACTAGTAAATTTATGACTCCAAAATCCAGTCCACCATGCTTTATTTAACTTTTCCAAATCATTTTCATACTTAACTTTTAACCATTCTCTAAATGCTTCTTGACAAAGCTCGCAATGACAATCTCCACCATACTCATTAGATACATGCCACATTATAAGAGCTGGATGATCTTTATATCTTTCTGCTAGTATTCTATTAATCTCTGAAGTCTTTTGCCTATATATTGGCGAAGTAAAGCAATGATTATGCCTTTGTCCATGAAGTATTCTCTTTCTATCTGACCAAACACGTAAAACTTCTGGATACTTTTCTGACATCCAAGCTGGCCTTGCCCCACTTGGTGTAGATAATATTACATGAACTCCAGCTTCAGCCATATCATCCATAACCTTATCAAGCCATTCAAATGTATAAACCCCTTCTTCTGGTTCTATAGCACTCCATCCAAAAATATTTATAGAAACACAATTACAATGTGCTAATTTTAATAATCTTACATCTTCTTTCAATACTTCAGGATAATCTAACCATTGATCTGGATTGTAATCTCCCCCATGTAGAAATCCTTTAACTTTTTCATTAACTGGTTTAAACTTTTTCATGCTCTTTTCCTCCATATACCAAATAATCTACTTATATTTATTACTTAAAAATACTTTTCTATATATATGCTGTACTATTTAAAATAGCAGGTGACTCTAATTTTATTAAATTCAAATCACCCGCTTAATACACTATTTATAGTGATAGAGAAAACTTATTATATTTTTTATTAACTAAATCAAAGATTTAGAATCTCAAATGAAACATACTACTCACTTTCATTCGTAGATGTAAGTTCGATTAACTAAATCAAAGATTTAGAATCTTACTTATATGATTCAACAAATTCCTTTGCTTGTTTTTGGCACTCTTCTAAAATCTTATCAAAACCTGCTTGTGTTAATTTTTCCCTGTATTCTTTAACACCAGCCTCCACATCATCAACCATTCCTAAGTCTAGTGGTACCCCATATTGAGTTATTACATTACCAACAGCTGCCATTTCATTTTTTACATTAGAATCATCAAATGAAAATGCTGCTAAAGGATTTGAAACTGTATACTCTTCGCTCCACTTGTTAATAGTTTCTTGAACTATTTCTGGCTCTGTAGAAGAAATACGAGCAAATTTAGTACTATACCATCCCCAAGGACAAACTTCACCTGCTGGGAACGCTTCACTAGCAGCTAAAGATGTATATTCACCTTCTCCAGAATTTTCCCAGTGAGTTCCTTCGATACCATACCAAGTTAAGTTATTAATTTCTTCATCATATCTTAATAATTCAATTGCCATTAAAGCTCTTTCAGGATTCTTAGAATTAGCATTTATTGCAATACCATTGTTTGTATAAGGTTGAACAACTCTATTAATTCCTTCGCTTAAATCAAGTAATGTTGCTTTCCATTCCGGATTAGATTCATTCATTTCAACAATTCTGTTAGCTACAGTGCTAAGATTCCAAGTCATTATTGCAGTTTTTCCTGCTACGAAATCTTCATCTCTAGTAGCTTGACTTGAAATTGAATCAGCTGCCCAATATCCCTTATCAGCAAATTCCTTCATCTTAGTTACATATTCCATATATTCAGGAGTATCAACAAAAGCAAATACTTCACCTGATGTATCATTTACATCATATCCAATTGATGGTGTTGGAGCTCCACTAATAGTTGAAAATCCATATCTTTCAATCATATATGGCCATTGTAAGTTTTGACCTCCACCATTTGCAATAACCTTTATACCACTATCTTTTTCGCCTTCTGCAACTGCAGCCATAAATGCTTCAAGCTCATCATAACTACTAATTGTTTCAAAACCATATTTACTAGCTAAATCTCCTCTATAAGCAAATATATTTGTTCCATATTCATTTCTATCATTTGGTACCATATAAATTTTGCCATCTACTTTTGCTTGATCCCAAGCATCGGCAGGCTCATTTGCATAGATTTCTGGAGCATATTCTTGTAATAATTCATCTGTTAACTCTAAAAATCCATTTTTAGTTGCAACTTGGCTATAGTAACCCCAACCTGAAGCTGTGAATATTAAATCAAAATCTTCTCCTGATTGGAATAAAAGTTGATACTTTGTAGTCATATCTGACCATGGAATAAAGTTAACTTCTAATGTAGCATTTATTTTTTCCTTCATCTTTTCATTAACTTTTTCATAAACTGCATCAAAATCTTTTGGTTTATCTCCAATTAAGTACATTTTTAACTTTACTTCTTTTAACTCTGAACTGCTTGATACAACATTTTCGCTACTTTCTTTTGAACCACAGCCTACCATAAATGTACTTAGCATAAGTAAGCTTAATCCTATAGTAGCTAATTTTTTTATTGATCTTCTTATCATCTTAAAATCCCCCTCATAACCTATATATAAATTCTTTTGTTGTTTATCTTTATTGTGTTTTTATTAATGCTTATCCTTTAACTGCTCCTATAGTTACACCACTTACAAAGTATTTTTGAATAAATGGATAAACTAATATAATTGGCCCAGTTACTATAATTGTTAATGCCATCTTTAAAGATTCGCTTGGCATACTTATTGCAGAACCTAATGAAGTTCCACCACCAGCCTGTGCCAGTATTGTTTTATATGCCTCGATATTGTTTACAATTTTATATAAATAATATTGCAAAGAATATAAGTTTTCATTATTTATAAATAACATTGAGTTGTACCAATCATTCCAATATCCTAATGCAATGAACATTCCAATTGTTGCTAATGCTGGTTTTACTAGTGGTAATATTATCTTGATAAATATTGTAAAATCTCCAGCTCCATCTATCTTAGCTGATTCTGTTAAAGCCTGTGGAATTCCACTCATATAGCTTTTCATAATAATTATGTTAAAAACACTTAATAATGGAGGTAATAGTAAAGATAAATAACTATCTTTTAAACCTAGGTATTTTACCATTAGAATATACCATGGAACTAATCCACCACTAAATAATGTTGTAAAGTAAAAGAAAAACGATACTTTATTTCTCCACTTAAAATCTTTTCTCTGTAACACATATGCTGTCATTGCAACTATGAATAAACCTATTGCTGTACCAATTACAGTTAAACTTGCAGTAACTCCATAAGCTCTAAGTATTGCCATTGGTTCTTTTAAAGCAGTTTTATAAGCTTCTAATGACAATTCCTTAGGGAAGAAAGAGAAACCATTTGCTATGATTTCTTTTTCATCAGTGAAGGATCCTATTATAACCATTAAAAATGGTATTAAACATATTAATGCTACTAGTCCAATTAATGTATAACTCAAAATATTAAATGCTTTTATATCTTTTGACTTCTTCATATTTTACCTCCTAGAATAATGAGTAATCTGGATCATATTTTTTAACTAAGAAATTAGTAAATACTATTGTTATTAAGCAGAATACTGATTGATATAGTCCAGCAGCTGCAGACATTCCAACTTCCCCTGATTGAAGAAGTGATCTAACTGTAAATGTATCTATAACATCTGTCACATTAAATAATGGTCCATTATTACCTACAAGTTGATAGAACATTTGGAAATCTCCTCTGAAAATATTTCCTATAGCCAATAATGTAAGTATTATTAAAGTTGGTATTAAACTTGGAATTGTTACTTTAAAAATTCTTTGAAATATATTTGCACCATCTATTTGAGCTGCTTCATATATTTCTGTATCAATTCCCATTATGGCTGCTAAGTATAATACTGTACCATATCCAACATTTTTCCATGCTGAAAAGAATATTAATATAAAAGGCCATACCCAGCTTGTTCCATAGAAGTTAATTTTCTCTCCCCCTAATTTTGCTATTAAAGTATTAATTGTACCATGCTCAACATTCAAAAAATTATAAGCAATCATACCAACAACAACCCATGAAATAAAGTAAGGTAAAAACATTGCTGTTTGTGTGACTTTTTTAAAGAACTTTCCTCCAATTTCTGAAATTAATATTGCTAATCCCATTTGAAGAATTGTATTTATAACTATAAATGCTACGTTATAAAGTATGGTATTTCTTGTTACAGTCCACGCTTGTCCAGAAAGAAAGAAATATTCAAAATTATCAAATCCTACCCATGGACTTCCAAAGATACCATCTCTAAAATTATAATTCTTAAATGCAACAATGGAACCTGTCATAGGTAAATAACTAAATAGTAAGAAATAAGCCACCGCTGGCATAAGCATTAGTAATAATATCCTATTTCTTTTAAATTGCCTTATAAAAGAAGATTCTTTATAAAAAGTTTCTGTATCCTTTTTGTTTTTAGAAAAAAATCCATTTTTAAATTTTTTACTTTCTAACCCTTTTTCCATTTATATCACCTCTCGTTATCGTTTTCACTCTCTGATTAAATAATAACATCTGGTAATATTTAATTTACTGGTAAAATAATTAGATACTAGTAAAATATTATTATTTTTATGATTTTTAAAATTATAATTATTTTTATAATAATTTTAAAAATTGTTATTTTATATTTTTATTGGAATTTTTAACATAATAGTGTTATAATCTTAACATATTTGGGGTATGGAGGGAAAGTTGAATGGTTAAAATCTTAATTGTAGATGATGAAAGCTATACACGTGAAGGTATATTAGACACAATATCTTGGGAAGATTTATCTATTACTGAGGTAAAAGAAGCCTTCGATGGTATAAATGCATTAGAAATATTAGAGAATTATGAGCCTGATATCATATTAACAGATGTTAGAATGCCTCGTTTAAATGGTATAGAGCTATCTTTTAAAGCTAGAGAACTTTATCCAAGTTGTTCTATTATATTTATGAGTGGTTATTCAGATAAAGAATATTTAAAGTCTGCAATACACCTAAAAGCTATTAGTTATGTAGAGAAACCTATAGATTTATATGAATTAGAAGATTCTCTTAAAACTGCAGTTGCAGAAGTTCAAAAATCTAAAATATTATATAAAAATATAAAAAATAATATAGTTTTAGATTTAATTAATTCAAAAACTACTGATGAAATAGATGTACTTTTATCTTCTCACTATAATTTAGATACTTATGTAGTGTTAAAAGATAGGTTTTCTGTAATCGTTTTTTTAAATCTAATAAACACCTTTGATTTAGATGAAAATTTATTTATATCTGAACTTGAAAAAATAATTAACATTTATAATATAAAACCTCTAATTTCATTTATTAATAAAAAACAAATTATATTAAATCTTTTTTTACCTAAAAACGATAATTCATTTACTAATAGTAATGAGTTTAGTTCACTACTATATTCTATTAATGATTATATAAATAAGTTTACTCCTTTATATATTTGCATAGGAAATGTTTTTAATAATATTTATAATATAAAATCATCTTACAAAAACCTATGCAAAGTTGTTAATTCAACATTTTTTTATAACTATAATTCCATAATTTATTTTGATAAATTTATTGAGTCAACTTATATACTTGATGATACTATTTACGATAAGTTTGAAAATTCCTTATCAACTGAAGATAAAGATGGCCTAATTTCTTTAATAAATAATTTAACATGTGAAATTAAAGGATTTCCTAATACTTCAATAAGCTATGTTAAAGATATTTATTATAAGCTTTTATTAAAGTTAATTAACTTTTCTAAGGATAGAAAAATAGATTTGTCTAACTCTTTAGATAGTAATAGTTTCTTTGAAGATATACTTCAATTTAATAATATTTTTGATATAAATTATTATTTATTAGATAAAATTAATGACCTTTTTAAGATATTAGATGAACGTAATAAAAATGATAAACCCATTTTAAACATATTAAAATTTATTCATGAAAATTATTCTAATGTTAATCTTTCCTTAGAGGAAATTAGTAAAAATATATTTTTAACTCCTGCACATATATGTGTTATTTTTAAAGACCATACTAATACAACTGTAAATAAATATATTACTGAATATAGATTAGATAAGGCAAAAAAACTATTAAAAGATCCATCTATAAAAATGAATGAAATAGCTTCTAGAGTTGGTTACAGAGATGGAAACTATTTTGCTAAAACATTTAAAAAGGAAACTGGCTATAGCCCTTCCGAATATAGGCGTAAATTCGTATAATGAAAAAATTTTTGAGCAAAATTACTTTCTTTAAAAATTTAAATTTAATACAGAAATTCCTATTGACATATTGTATATTGATATTAGTTCCACTTACTACTTTATTTGGCTATACATATACTAAAATGTCTCAAATTATAGAAAGTAATATACTTGATTCAACAAAACAAGCCTTTGATCAATCTATTGATTTTTTAACATATAAAATTTACAGAATATTTGATATATCTAATAGCTTGGCTATTGATGAAAACATAACTAATATACTAAGAAATGATCCAGATTCTTATTTACTATCAAAGCAAATAGGAGATCTTGCTTATTTAAGATTATTCCTTTCTGCATATGAAAATGATAGTGATGTATCTAATATAAGCTTATATGTAAATAATAATTTTATTTATTCAAATGAGAATAAACATATTTTTAGTATGGATTCTCTAAATAATTCAAAAGCAATTAATATAATTAACGCAACTAATTCTAGATTTGTATGGGGAACATCTAACTACTTTAATAATTATAATAAATCTTTAGATTATATATCTTTATTTAAAACAGTGAAAAATCCTGATAATTTTGCAGAAGATATTGGATATTTAAAACTTAATTTTAATAAAACTTTAATTGAAGATATAATAACTAAAATTAACTCTCTTCCTAATACTATTAGCTATATTATTAATTCTGAAGGTATTATAATCTGTTCATCTGAAAATACAGATGATATTAAATTTATTACTGATTTAGATAAAATACAAAGTTATTCTACTACTAATAACTTTATTACCACATCACATAACTCAAAAAAACTTTATATCAAAAGTTCTTCAATAAATAAAACTGATTGGTATCTAGTTACAATATTACCTGAGTCAAGCGTTATTGCTAAAATAAATTCACAGCGAATTTACTTATTTTTAATTCTTATAGTTTGTGGTGGTACTTCTATTGCCCTAGCTTTTTACTTTGTTAATTCAATTAATAAGAGATTGTCTAAAGTTATATCTGGAATGCGCTGTGTACAATCTGGTAATTTAAACCACTATATAGAAAATGATAGCAATGATGAACTTGGAGAGTTAATCGATAGTTATAATTATATGATTGGTAAGATGTCTATTTTAATAGAAGAGCAATATAAACTTGGTAAAAGTGTAAAAAATGCTGAACTTAAGGCATTGCAATCTCAAATAAATCCACACTTTTTATATAATACATTAGATATGATAAATTGGATGTCATATAAAAAAATGAACAAAGAAATAAGTGTTGCTGTTAATACATTAGCTAAATTTTATAAGCTTTCTTTAAATAAGGGAAAAGACTTAGTTTCTATTAAAGATGAATTACAACACTCTAATTTATATGTAAATATTCAAAATATGCGCTATAATAATAGGATTTCTTTGAGAATTAATGTAGATGAACAAATATATAATTATTTAATTCCAAAAATAACACTACAACCAATCTTAGAAAATGCTATTAATCATGGAATCCTTGGCAAAGGTGAAGGAAATGGTCTTATTTCTATATTAGGTTACTCTACTAATTCTAATATAGTTTTAATAATAGCTGATGATGGAATAGGTATAAAAGAGGACAAGCTCAATTTACTACTTTCAAATAATTTATCATCTGCAAAAGGAAGTGGTTATGGTTTAAAAAATATAAATAAAAGAATTAAACTTTTATATGGAGAAAATTATGGCCTTTCCTTTGAAAGTAATTATGGTTATGGTACAAAAGTTAAAATAACAATTCCAAAAATAGAAAAAACAGATAAAACTTTTTAAAATGTGAGGTATTAACTATGGGAAAACAACGAGAATTTTATGATAAACCACTATTTTCATTATTAAATCATATTAGCTGGCTTTTATTAGGGGGACTTTATTTTATACTTCTTAATATTCCACTTATTTTCTTTTACACAGTAACATCAGTAGATATAAATCAATTTAGTATAATTTTACTCTTTATTTGTCTAGTTCCATTTGGACTAGCACTTGGAGCTCTATACTCTACTATGGGTGAAATAATTAGAGAGAAGGATATTTCATTCTCTTCATACTTTTTTAAAGCATATAAAAATAATTTTAAATCAAACCTAAAATTATGGTTTTTAGAGTTAATACTATTAACTATTTTCTTTGTTGATTATCAATATTTTTATTTAAATATGCCCACTAAAGGTCTTCATATTATCTTTTTAATATTAGGTATTTTTGTGCTTATATTAGGGTTATATGCATTTCCTATTAACTGTAGATTTAATGTTAAATTAAAAGATCTAATAATATTATCTTTTTATTACTCCATAAAAAGATTCCATATAACATTATTAAAAATAGTTATAACTCTATTAGCATTTTTCATAGTTTCTAAGATTCATGCAATATTAGTTTTATTTATACCAAGCATATTATGTTACGTACTAACTATATATGATATGCCAATTTTTTCTGAACTAGAGCAAAGATTTTTATCTCAAAATAAAGCAACAGCTAATTAACAAAAATAATGCTATGACAGAATATAACTTCTTTCATAGCATTACTTTTTTATATCTATTTTTCATTTATAATTTCATTTAATAAATCTGGATAGTCAGTAAACATTCCATTAACATCTGCTGCAATTAATTTTCTCATATAAATTGGACTATTGACTGTATAAATATTTACTTTAATATTGTTTTTATTAGCCTCTTCTATAAGCTCTTCTGAAACTAATCTTAAGTCAGGATGTATTGCATTTGCTCCAAACTCTTTAGCATATTGTACTACATTTTCTATAGGTTTAGAATATAACAAGCCTGTCTCAAATTCACCATCTATTTCTCTACAAATTCTTATAGATTCATGATTAAAACTTGATAATATTATTTGCTTCTTTAATCCATATCTATTAACTAACTCAATTACATCCCTTTCTATTCCTTCATAATGTATCTTATCTGTCTTTAACTCTATATTTAATATAACATTAGTCTCTTTTACAAGCTCTAATACTTCTGCCAAAGTAGGTATTCTACACTCTATGTTATTTTCAAAATTTTTATTTCTACATTTAAAGCTTCTAAGCTCTTCTAATGTCATATCTTTAACTAAGCCTCTTCCTTTAAAAGTACGCTGAATATCCTCATCGTGTATAACTACTAGTTTATTATCTTTAGTTTTATGAACATCAATTTCAAGTCCATTTGCTCCTGTTTCTATTCCTTCTTTTAAAGATAATATGGTATTTTCCGGATAATAATTACTAGCTCCTCTATGAGCAAAATTTATCATAATATTCTCTCCTCTTTATATTTGCTATATTATTTTTAATGCCTTTAAAGCATTATATCCCCCTCTTTGATTAATATCATCAGTTACTAAACTAGCCTTCTCTTTTAATTCCTTACAAGCATTCCCCATTGCTACACCCAAATCAACCTCTTCAAACATTTCTAAATCGTTAAACCCATCTCCAAAAGCAAAATACTTAATATTTTCCTCCTTACTTATACTTCTAATATATCTAATTGCACTACCTTTACTACATTCACCATTAAATATATCATACCCATCATTAATATCTATTAATTTTACTTTATCATTTTCTTTGCACTATTATATGTTGCGATAAAATATCCACCATAAACAACTATAAGTATTAATAAGGTGATCAATATATATTTCATCATGCTTCCATTACCTACTATAGACACTACTCCTTGTGAAAACTTTAATCCCACCATAGAGTGAATCATTGCAAGTGCTAAAGGAATCATAAAATATATTCCTATTTGAGTAAATAATGATTTATTTATTACCTTCTCATCTACTCCAACCTTCTTAAGTAATTCATATCTATAAACATTATCTGCAGACTCACATAACTGTTGAAGTGCTAAAACTGCTGCTGATGTTATTAAAAAAATAACCCCCATATAAATTGCTAAATATGAAACCATTGCTCCAAGTCCAGCAGTAGTAGATTCTACTTCCATTTTACTAATATAATAAAGTGAACTATTCTCTCTAATGCTATTTGCTTCTACCATTTCTGTAACTTTTTCTTCTGATAATTCCTTATCACCTTTATAATTTACATTTAAATAAGTGCTAATAGAAGTTAATCCATTAACTAAATTATCATTCACTACAAATGTACAAATATTATTTTTCATAGTTGAATCATAAGAAATTATATTAAAAACTTGCTTATCTGCTGGAATTAACCTTTTGCCATTAATATTAATCTCCATTTTATTATCTATAGCTTCTTGTATTGATTTTTGTACATCACTTATATCTCCAAAAACTAAATATTCATTTTCTCCTAAAGATACCTCTTCTTTTCCTAATAAATTTAATAAACTATTGAAATCCGATAAGCTAATTAAAGTAATGTTTGCATCTGTGAATATCGGATAATAACTACTTCCTTTTTCCATACCTTCTTTAGTTAAAAACTTACTATAAGGTACTTCACTATCATAATTTGTATATTCTGCATAATTAGATATACTCTCTAAATTATCTCTTCCTAATAAATTCTCAATATTATCACCATTTAAATTCCATATAGTTCCGTCAAATTGAGTTAAATCTTCAATATCCTTATTAATACCTCTACTAATTCCTAATCCACTAGATAACGTACATATTGCGACAAATAACATTAGACAAATAAATGTCATTGATATAAATGTAGTATTAATCTTGCTGTTAATTTGTCTTAAAACAAACATATTTAAATCTTTCAAATAGAATTTTTTATTGCTTTGAATAGTCTTCAATAAAAATCCTGACAATGAAAAGAAAAATAAAAATGTTCCTATAGCTCCTAATAATACAGGTATTCCTATAGTTCCTGGACTTATTACTGCCACTCCATTTTTTAATACTATATAATAAGCTGAACCTATCATTGTAACACTAATTATAAATACTACTACAGATACCCAAATATTTTTAACTCTTAATTTTTCATTTTTCCTTGCTGAAGTTAATAAATCTATTAACTTCACTCTTCTTATAATAGAAGAATTAAAAATTAAAACTACTATATAAATTAATCCGAAACATACTATTGTCTTTATAAATGCTATTTTAGAAAATACAAAAGTAAAATTAACTAAATTAACTCTAAATAATTGAGCTGTAAATATTGATAATCCTTGAGAAAGTAAAACTCCTAATCCTATTCCTATAGCTAATGAAATAAAACCAATTAATATGGTTTCTACAAATATTAACCTAGAAAGTTGTTTATTTTCCATACCTAAAGTCATATAAATTCCAAATTCTTTTTTTCTTCTTTTAATTAAGTAATTATTTGCATATACTATTAAAAATCCTAGAACAAATGAAATAAATACTGAATCAACTGCCATAACTATATCTGTCAACTGAAAAGCTGCAGCCTGCATATCATTTAAATCCATAATTACTCGTTGTGACTCAATTGAATTAAAAGTATAAAATATACAAATCCCAAATACTAATGTTAAAAAATAAATTGTATAATCTTTTAAACTCTTTTTTAGATTTCTTGTAGCTAGTTTAAAATACATCTCTTTGGTCACCTCCAAGAAGGGTAACAACTTCAATTATCTTATTAAAGAACTCTTTTCTACTATCATTGCCTCTAATTAATTCATTGAAAATCTTACCATCTTTAATAAATAAAATTCTACTAGCATAACTTGCTGTAAATGCATCGTGAGTTACCATCATAATAGTTGCCTTTAACTCTGTATTTAAATGATCTAAGCTTTCAAGAAGCATTTTTGCTGATTTTGAATCTAAAGCTCCAGTTGGTTCATCTGCTAGAATTAATGATGGCTTAGTTATTATTGCTCTTGCACAAGCCACTCTTTGTTTTTGCCCCCCTGATACCTCATAAGGATATTTATTTAATATTTCTATAATACCTAGTTTACTGGATATCTCTTTAACTCGCATTTCAATCTCTTTATGATTAACTCTTGAAATAGTTAAAGCTAATGCTATATTTTCATAACATGTTAATGTATCTAAAAGATTAAAATCCTGAAATATAAATCCAAGCTCTTCTCTTCTGAATTTTGCTATTTTTTTAGAGTTTAACTTTGTAATATCATTATTATTTATAAGAATATGTCCACTACTAACCTTATCTATTGTTGATATACAATTTAGTAACGTAGTTTTACCACTACCTGAAGCTCCCATTACTCCAACAAACTCTCCCTCTTCTACAGTAAAACTAATATTATTAATTGCTTTTGTTATATTGCTTTTGTTACCATAGTATTTTTCTATATTATCTACTTTTAAAACTTCATTTCTCATATTAACCTCCAAAATAGTTTTATAACTTATATTTTTAAGCTCTCTCTTGCCATATTTCAATTTTACAATCACTATTCTCTACTATCCATAGAACTATATAACATAAACCTTACATTTTTGTTATATATATAATATAATAGTTATTAATAAATAATTATTATCTATAATGAGGTGACTTATATGAAAAGACTATTTAATTTATCATTCTTTTATTTAATTCTAGGACTAGCATTAGGTGTATTTTTTAGGGAATTTACTAAACTTAATGATTTTAGTGGTGCTACAACATTAAATGTTGCACATACACATACTTTAGTGTTAGGATTTATATTCTTCTTAGTTATAGTTATTTTAGAGAAAGTATTTACTATTTCAAATATTAAATACTTTAATATTTGGCTTATAACTTATAATATTGGCTTATTATCTTTAATTTCTACTTTAGTAGCTCGTGGAATATTAGAGATATTAAATAAAGACTTTGCAGGACTTCCTCATATTGCAGGAACTTCTCATGCCATTTTAGGTTTATCACTTATTTGGTTGATGATAATATTAAAAAAATCAATATTTACTAATAAATAGTTGAAAAAAATAACCCATAACAAAGATAAAATGTTATGGGTTATTTTTTATATAAAATTACTTATTAAAACTTCAACATATCATTTATAGGAAATAATATAGAAACTTCCGTTCCTTCATTTTCTCTTGATCTAATGCTTATTCCTAATCCTAATTTATCACAAAGCTTTTTACATAAATATAACCCCATGCCAGTAGATTTTCCAAACCTTCTACCATTTTCACCTGTATACCCTTTTGCAAAAGCTTTAATTACACACTTTTCATCCATTCCAATTCCATTATCACATATTTTCAAAAGTACATCTTTTCCTATATTTTCTCCGTATATACTTAAAACACTTTCTTTTTTATTCATATATTTAATACTATTACTTACAATTTGACCTAAAATAAATTCAATCCATTTACTATCACAATAAACTAACTTATCTACATCCTTAATATCAATCTTAATTTTCTTTTCTATTAAAATATTAGCATTTCTTCTAATTACAGAATTAATAGAATCTTTTAAATTAATTTCTTTAATTAAATAATCTTTTTCTACTGCATTACTTCTTGCATAAAATAGAACCTGTTCTATATAATTCTCTACTTTTGATACTTCATCACCAATACTTTCAGTAATTTCATTTTCATTATTTTCTATAATTAATTTACAAGTTGCTATAGGAGTTTTTATTTCATGAACCCATAGTTCTAAATATTCTTTATAATCAGTACTATTTCTTACAGCTTCACTTATATCATCCTTCATTGATTTTGTTGCTTGCTCTATAACTTCAAATAAAATTTTACCTTCAAAAAAATCACCTTCACTAGCAACATCACCAATAAAATACTTCTTATCTAATTCATCTAATTTTTTTAATAAACTATTGTAATATTTCCTTTTTCTTAAATAATCATAAATAAAAAAAGATATACTAGCTAAAAAATTTAAAATGCATATTAAAATAATTGCATAGGAAGATACATTTAATCCAAACAATAAATAAGATGTAATAATTAAAACAATTATATTAATTATTATAAATATAACTTTTTCCTTAAAATAATCTAAAAAGCTCATATTAAAATATACCCTTGACCCCTCTTGGTTTGAAGATAATCTGACGCACCTATTTCCTCTAATTTTTTTCTTAATCTATTTATATTAACGGTTAACGTATTATCATCTACAAACTCATCATTTTGCCATAAAGATTTCATTAGCTCATTTCTAGATACAATTTTTTCTTTATTTCTAATTAATGTGTAAAGAATCCTACTTTCATTCTTAGTTAATTCTATTTTGTTATTATTAAATTCCATTTCACTAGTAGACATATTATATTTAAGTCCATTAAATTCAAAAACCTTTAAATCTATATTTTGATATGTTCTTCTAAGTAATGATGAAATTCTTGCTAATAAAATCTGAGTATTATAAGGCTTAGTAACAAAATCATCTGCCCCTAAGTTCATACTCATAAGCTCATCTATCTCACTATTTCTACTTGTAACTACTATTATTGGAACATTAGATTTCTTTCTTATTTCTCTACATATATAATAACCATCATAATAAGGTAAATTAATATCTAACAAAATAATATGTGGATCTGATTTTAATGCAATTTCAACTATATTTTCAAAATCATTTGAATAGCTAGTTTCATATCCATATCTATTTAAAAATTCACTTAATTCTATTCTTATTTTTTCTTCATCTTCTATAATAAAAACTTTATTATTCATTTTAATTAACCTCTCTATCACTACGAATTATCGGAATGATGATGGCGATACTCCATAATATTTTTTAAAAAGTTTACTAAAGTGATATGCATCATTATACCCAACTCTTTTAGCTATAACTTTAATTGGCAATGAATTATCTTTTAATAGTTCTTCAGCTTTTGCCAATCTTATTTTTATTAAATAATTTATTGGTGAATCACCTATTTCTTCTTTAAATATCTTTGAAATATAAACAGGACTTAAATACATATTCTTAGATATCTTGTCCAAAGAAATATCATTCATATAATTATCATTCATATAATTTATTATTGACTTAACTATATTTTGTTTCTCATTTGACTCTAAAGAACAACTATATATATTCTCTTCTACTTTCTCATCATCATCTTCAAGTTCCCTACAAATTATTATTAACAATTTCATTACTAAAGATTTAAGTACTAATGGATAACCCATTCTTTTCATCTTTTCTTCTTTAATAATTTCATCACAGCATTTTAAAAATTCATTTCCATGTTTTTTAAATTTTAATACAGGACCTACTCCCTTGTTGTCTATATAATTTTCTCTTATTTCACTTAATTTAAAATTATTAATTCCTATATGTAATTGAGTATACTTCGATCTTTCATTTGGTGTTTCCATATGATACAATCCTGGATTAGATAATAATAAATCTCCCTTATTAAGTATATACTCATTTCCATCAATATAATATTCAACCTTTCCAGATGTCACAATAGATAACTCTAAAAAATCATGACAGTGATATTTAAAATCATAACTTTTTTTAGTTGCATCAACTACTCCTTGAAATGCAAATAATAAATCTGGATTATAATTTTCTGTACATAAACCATATTCAAACATAATTTTCTCCTTATACCATATAACTCCACTTTATTATAACTTTATATAATAATATACATCAATAGTTTAAGATATCACATTTCATTTTTGTTCAACAAATAATAATCTATATAAGGAAATTATATTAATTATTTATTCGGAGGTAGCTGAAATGGAAAGCTTAAAATGGATAATTGGATATTTAAAAAAACATATTATAAAATACAGTATTTCTTTAATACTAGTATTAGTAACTTCATTACTAAGTATGATAAATCCATTCCTTGCTGGCGATATCGTAGACAAGGTATTGAATGGAAATCAAAAAAACATATTAATTCCAATTCTTATTGCTATGCTTGTTGTAGTTATAATAAAAGGGTTAATAACCTATTTATATCAACTTATTTTCGAACAGGTTTCTCAAGATATTCTTCTTAAAATTAGAGAAGATTTATATGCAAAGTTATTAAAATTAGATTTCGATTATTATAATAATACAAAAACTGGTGATATCATGGCTAGAATGACAGGTGATACTGATTCCCTTCGTCACTTTATAGCTTGGGTAGTTTATAATATTCTATCAAATGTCAGTGTATTTATATTTGCAATTATATCAATGGCATATGTTAATTTACCATTAACACTATTTATGATATCAATCTGCCCTATAATTGCTATACTTACTGTAAAAATGGGAATAAAAATTTCTCCAACTTTTTATAACATAAGAGAAGCTTATTCTAGATTAAATTCTGTTACTCAAGAAAATATTAGTGGTAATAGAGTTGTTAAGGCATTTAGCCGTGAAGATTTTGAAATAAAGAAATTTGATAATGAAAATTTAAATTATAAAAACAGAAACTTAGATACTACAAATATTATAGGAAAATACATGCCTATACTTGAATTTTTATCAAGCTTTTTATCTATAATAATGATACTTGTTGGCGGAATATTAGTAATTAATAAATCTATGACTTTAGGTGATTTAGTAGTATTCAATGGATTAATTTGGGCATTAAATAATCCTATGAGAATGGCTGGATATTTAATAAATGATACTGAAAGATTTATTGCTTCTTCTATTAAAATAAGGGAACTTTTAAATACAGAATCATCTATTAAAGATCCTGAAGCTCCAATAAAACCCGAAAGAATCCGTGGTGATATATTATTTGATAATGTTTCTTTCAGTTATGGTGATACTACTGCATTAAAGAATATTTCCTTTGAAGCTAAAAGAGGACAAACTATTGGAATTATAGGACCTACTGGTTCTGGAAAATCTAGCTTAGTTAACTTAATCTGCAGATTCTACGATGCTACTGAAGGAGAAATTTATATAGATAATATTCCAATTAAAGATTTAAACATAAAACATCTTAGATCTTCTATTGGTATGGCAATGCAAGATATATTCTTATTTTCAGACACAATCGAAGGAAACATTGCTTACGGTTGCCCTTCTGTATCATTAAAGCAAATTAAAGATATAGCTAAACTTTCAGAAGCCCATAACTTTATATCTGAAATGCCTGAAGGCTATGACACTATTGTTGGTGAACGAGGTGTAGGTTTATCTGGTGGACAAAGACAAAGAATTTCTTTAGCTAGAGCACTTATTACTAATCCTTCAATATTAATTTTAGATGATACAACATCTGCAGTTGATATGGAAACTGAATTTAAAATTCAACAAGAAGTAAATTTAAATAATCCAAATAGAACTAACTTTATAATAGCTCATAGAATATCTTCTGTTAAATCAGCTGATTTAATTTTAGTTCTTGAAAATGGACGAATCATTGAAAGTGGTACTCATGATTCATTAGTTAAAAATAAAGGTTATTATTATGAAGTTTATAAAACTCAATTTGGAGACTTTAATGTATCTAAGGAGGCGATTTAAATGGCTAGAAATAAATATGATGTAGATGAAGAATTACAAGAAGGGTTTAACATTTCTCACCTTAAAAGACTTATAAGATATATGAAACCCTACAAAAATAAAGTTATACTTTCTGTAACTTTAATGATAATCTCAAGCTTTGTTTCTTTGCTTGGACCATATTTAATAAAAATTGCATTAGATGATATTATTCCATCAGGAAACTTAGTAAATTTAACAATATTGTCAGTTATTTATGCTCTATCTCTTATATTGGTTAGTGCTTTTATGAAACAACGTATAATAACAATGGGGAAAGTTGGACAAGATATTTTAGTTGATATGAGAAAAGATTTGTTTGTTAATCTTCAAACGTTACCCTTTAGTTACTACGATAGTAGACCTCATGGAAAAATATTAGTTAGAGTTGTGAACTATATAAACTCACTAAGTGATTTGTTATCTAATGGTTTTGTTAATTTGATAGCTGATACTGTTACTTTAATAATTACCGTAATATTTATGTTTGTTTTAGATTATAGATTAGCCCTTGTTAGCTTATTGGGTTTACCTTTGCTTATGACAGTTATAATGTCTATAAAAAAAGCTCAAAGAAGAGCCCATCAAAAGCTTAGTTCAAAACAATCAAATATGAATGCATATGTTCATGAAAGTATAAATGGAATAAAAGTAACTCAATCCTTTTCTAGAGAAGAAGAAAATATGCGTATCTATAAAGATGTTTGTAAACAATATAGTGATGCATGGATGGATTCTGTTAAATTAAACTTTTTAGTATGGCCATCTATTGATATTATTTCCGTTGCATCTGTTGCTCTAATTTACCTTTTTGGCATTTTAATATTTGACTCTTCTATTAAAGTAGGAGTATTGGTTGCTTTTATAGGATATGTTTGGAGATTCTGGGCTCCTATAACTAACATCGGTAACTTCTATAATACTATAATTAATGCTATGGCCTATCTTGAAAGAATATTTGAAACAATGGATGAAAAACCTTTAATTCATGATAAGGTAGGTGCTACTATACTTCCCCCTATAGAAGGTCACGTAGAGTTTAAAGATGTAACATTTATGTATGAAGAAGATAATCCTATATTAAAAAATATAAATATTAATATACAAAGTGGAGAATCCATCGCTTTAGTTGGTCCTACTGGCGCTGGTAAAAGTACTATCGTAAGCTTAATAAGTAGATTCTATGACATAAATGAAGGACAAATTTTAATTGATGGTATTGATATACGTGACGTAACTCTAAAATCACTTAGAGAACAAATGGGAATAATGCTTCAGGATTCATTTATATTCTCTGGAACAATAATGGATAACATACGTTATGGTAATCTTGAAGCTACTGATGAGGAAGTAATTGCTGCTGCTAAAGTTGTTAGAGCTCATGATTTTATAATGGAGTTTGAAAATGGCTATTATACAGAAGTAAATGAAAGAGGCAGTCGTCTATCTGTTGGACAAAGACAACTTATATCCTTTGCTAGAGCCTTACTTGCAGATCCTAAAATACTAATTTTAGATGAAGCTACTTCTAGTATAGATACCCAAACTGAACTTCTTCTTCAAAAAGGTCTAGATGAACTTCTTAAGGGAAGAACTTCATTTATAATTGCACATAGATTATCAACTATTAAGAACTCTTCTAGAATTATGTATATAGATAATGGTAGTATTGTTGAATGCGGAACTCACGATGAATTAATGTCACTAAAAGGTCACTACTATAACCTTTACCAATCACAATACGCCCTACTAAATGCAGTATAACTAAATTGTTCGTTATAGCTTAAGTGCCGTGATGACGAAAATTAATGATATTACCTCCAGGAATTAGTGTAATTTGCGTTAAGAATTTATATTGTTTTTTACAGAAAAAGAGCTAAAGCTTCGAAAGTCACTTTGTTCCCTCAGCTTCTTAACGCTCTTTTTCTTCCAAAAACAATTAAATTCTAAAACTTAATTACAATATTCCTTCCGGTAATATCATTAATTTTTCTCTATCACTAGCTTTTAAGCTAAAGGATACTATTTCCTGCGTAACCACCTTAAGAGTTAACGACTTCTGCTATATTTTATATAATAAATTGTTAACTTCTAAGATATATATTTTTAAATAAACTAAGAATATTAATATACAAATTAACTATCTTATCAAAATAATATGTAGCACAAAACATTAACTATAAAGTGGCGTATTATAAGCAAACACATGTAAAAAGAAAAAAAATGAAATATTTATTTGGAGGTATCATTGAAATTAAACCGTAGAATTTAATAATTGATGGAGTAAAGTTGCGTAAAGAAGTTTTTACTGTTTGAGCGAATAGCGAGTTTAAAAACTTTAGCAAACTTTACGGAATCAATTATATAAATTCTAGGTGAAAATTTCACCTTTACCGTAAGATAAATATTCCATTTTTTCGCTTCCATGTGGTGCGCAATATTATTCAACGGAGTATTGTTTTTAGGCTGAAGTAGCCGAAGGAGATTAATGCAGTATTCCATATACTGATTCCTAAAGTTGAATATAATAAAAAACCACCAAATTCAATCCTTAAGACTCCTGAAACTAAAGATATTAAAGTTCTTACTACTGGAATAAGTCTGCATATAAAAACTGTTTTATTTCCATATTTATTGGAGTATTCAAATATTTTTTCTGTATACTTTTTAGTTTTTGCTGATTTCTTATTAAACCAATCTAAAATTGGGTTTCCGAAAGAATATCCTATTATGTAGAATACACAACTTCCAAATACAGCTGCTGCTATTGATATTAATATTACTAAAAAGAGATTTCCTTTTGTTTCTGCAACACAGGCTCCAATGGTAGGCATTACTACTGTTGCTGGAACACCTGGGCAATTTAAATGTTCTAAAAAAACTACTACAAATAAAAAAATTAAACCATATCTCACAAAATACTCTAACATTAATTGAATTCCCATAAATAATTACCCTCTTTTTCGTAATCTTTACTGAATAGATATTATTTTATAATATGTTAATAAATGTGTATATATACTACATTATCGTTAATTAACCATAGTATATTTATGTTCAATAATTCTTAATTTTTTGTTACATTTATTATTTTTTTCTTAATTATTTAGTGTTATCGTTTTCTTTTTCTTGGAATATTAATCTAATAGTTGTATAATAATCTATGATTTAATGGAATTTAACTTTTTTTAACAAATACTTAACAGAGAAATAAACATTAACAGGGGGATTTTTTATGAAACTTTCTTTTAAGGAGCAGTCAACTCGCTCACTTTTGAAATTTTTATTGGCTCCATTAATTATTAACTTTATAATTGAACTTTGTAGCAGAAGAAGTCTAGGTGATACTTTTGGGTATATATTCGGATCTCCACTAGTATTTTTATATAATTCGTTAATTATATTAGCTACACTATCTATTGTATTGTTATTTAAAAGAAGAACTTTTTTCTTTACTTTAATAACTACTATATGGATAGGATTTGGTATAACTAATGGTATCATACTAAGTAATAGAGTAACTCCTTTTACAGCTACTGATTTAACACTTGCAGACTTAGGTTTAGGAATAATATCTAAATATTTATCTCCAACTGTTACTAATCTTATAGCTGGCTTTTTAATTGTTGTAGTTATTGGAATTGTATTCTTATTCTTTAAGGGTCCTAAATATAAAGGAAAACTTAATTATAAGAAAAATATATTAATTGTTGCATCTGTATGGGCTTTTCTTTTCCTTTCAACAAAAGTTGCTTTAGGATTTAACGTAATTGCCTCTTACTTTGGAAATATTGCATTTGCTTACGAAGATTATGGTTTTCCTTATTGTTTCTCTAATACCTTATTAAATACTGGTATTGATAAGCCAAAAGATTATTCCGAAGAAAAAATTGCTTCTATTTCTGATTTAATTGCATCAAATAATACAAGCAATGAGCTTAGCAGTGATGCTATTTTACTAGCTAGTACAGAAGGTGGCTTAAATCATGAAACTGATTCAGATAAACCAAATATAGTAATGGTTCAATTAGAATCATTCTTTGATCCAACACTAGTTAAATATTTACAATTTTCTGAAGATCCAGTACCTAATTTCAGAAAGCTTATGGAGAATTATTCATCTGGTTATTTAACAGTTCCATCTGTCGGTGCTGGTACTGCAAACACAGAATTTGAAGTACTAACTGGTATGAGTTTACAATTCTTCGGTCCTGGAGAGTACCCTTATAAGACTATTCTTCAAGAAAGTACTGCTGAAAGTGTAAGTTATGATTTAAAAGAATTAGGCTATTCAACTCATGCTATTCATAATAACAAAGGAACTTTCTATGGTAGAAACTTTGTATTTTCACAATTAGGATTTGATACATTCACTTCTTTAGAATATATGAACGTTGAAGAATATACTCCAAAAGATTGGGCAAAAGATTTTTACCTTACAGATGAAATACTTAAATCTTTAAATTCTACTGAAGGATCAGATTTTGTATATACTATTTCTGTACAAGCCCATGGTGATTATCCAAAGGAACAAATATTAGAAAATCCTAAAATTGAAGTTAGTGGATTACCAGATGAAGAAACTACTAATGCTTTCACATACTATATAAATCAACTTTATGAAGTTGACCAATTTGTTGGAGAATTAGTAGATGCACTTTCTAATATTGATGAAGATACTGTTTTAGTTTTATTCGGAGATCACTTACCAACATTAGGTTTTAAAGATGAAGATTTAGTTAATAACTCTATCTTCCAAACTGAATATGTTGTTTGGAGTAATTTTGATATGCCTAAAAATGATCAAGATTTAGCTGCATATCAATTAACATCATCTGTATTAAATAGCTTAAATATAGATAATGGTGTTTTAACAAAATTCCATAATCAATTTAAAAATACAAATGACTATTTAAATGATTTAAAATTATTGCAATACGATATGTTATATGGTGAGCACTATATATATGGTGGTACTAATCCATTTATAGCAACTGATTTAAAAATGGGAACTTATGATATTTCTATCACAGACGTTTATGAAGAAACTACTACTACTGAAGAAGTTGAAGATTTAGAAACTGTTGCTAGTTCAGAAGATCCTGAAACTATTGAAGAAATAGATGAACTAGAAGGAAAGAAAAACCTTGTTGTAAAAGGTGAAAACTTTAACGAATTCAGTAAAATATATATAAATGGTAAATACACTAAAACTGTATTTATAGACTCTAATACACTTATGGTTAATAATATTACTTTAGAGCCTAACTCTTCAATAGTAGTTACTCAACGTACTACTGGTGGTGGAAAATTAGGTTCTACAAATGAATTTATTTATCCAATTGTAGCTGAACAATAATTTAATACTATAAGTTTATAATTAAACTCATATCTATAAAAAATAGATAGGATATAAAATTCCTATCTATTTTTTAATTATATAATGTCAATTCTTTCAATTTTTCTAACTCTTCAAAGGTAAGTTTTCTCCACTTCCCATAAGGTATATCATCTATTTTTATATTCATTATTCTAATTCGTTCTAATTTTATTACAGTATATCCAAAAGCTTTAGTCATTCTTCTTATTTGTTTATTAAGACCTTGAGTTAAAACTATATTAAAAGTATTATCGTTTATTTTATTAACCTTGCATTTTCTTGTTATAACATCACCTATGTCTACTCCATTTGCCATTTTATTAATAAAATCATCATTTATTATTTTATCTACTGTTACTATATATTCCTTTTCATGAAGATTATCAGCTTCTAATATTTTATTTGATAGCACTCCATCATTGGTCATTATTATTAATCCTTGCGATTCTTTATCTAATCTTCCAACTGGAAATATATATTGACCATAATTCATATATGTTATTATATTATCCTTAACATTTTCAGCTGCTGTGCAAGTTATTCCAACTGGCTTATTTAAAGCTATGTATATTTTTTCCCTTGGTTGTACTCTTTCTCCATCCAATAATATATCATCATATTCTTCCACCCATTGTCCTGGCTCACATAAAACACCATTTACAACAACTCTCTTTTCTTCAATTAATCTATTAGTTTCTCTTCTAGAACAAATTCCTAAATTACTAAAATATTTGTTTATTCTCATATAAAAACTTTGTCCTTCCGTTATTAAAATTATTATTATAACCACACTCTAAAATAATAACTATTATACTTCTAACACCGTGCAAATTACAATAAAAAAGCTGCACATTTTGTACAGCTTTTTCTTTGTTATTGTGTTCCGTTTTCTTCCCATCCAGAATTATTTTCTTGTGTTATCTTTGCTTCTATATCACTACTAAAGATTAAATTAAAATCATTACTAAATTTATCAATATCCTCACCATTAAATAATTTTAGTTCATAATCTAAAATATAATAATGCCCAGGCTCTATTTTTAACTCTGTGAATACTTCATTTTTCTCATCTTTAGTCCCAGCTTCTCCTAAGTTAAACTGATATTCTTTATAATCTTCTCCATCAATCTTAACTAATATATACTTTTCATTACAATTATCATTACATAAACTTGTATGTTCATGTTTTTTATATTTGCTAATAGTTAATTTACCTTCAAACTTTAATTTAGGAACTATAGTTATATCACTATCTTTCGGAGTCATATATATTTCTATAGTTGTATTACCCCCATTTTCTATATTGTAAATAGTATAATCTCTATCTATATAGCTTGAATGTGAAAAATTTAATACTACTTGTCCTGGTATAACAGATATTGTAAATCTCCCTTCAGAATCTGTTGCTATATTTTCATTATTTCCATTATTTATTTTAACACCTTCAATTACTTCCTTAGTAACTACATCTTTAACAACACCCTCTATTGTTGCCTTATCTGATATAGTATCATTAACTAATAATCTTGCAAAATCTATACAATAACTATCCCCTCCTGCAACATCTGGCTTTCCTGTTAAAGAATTAATTGTAGAACCGTCTCTTGGATCATCAATCAATAGTTCTAATCCACTTTCTTCTCCCTCTTCAATCAAGTATAATAGTCTTTGTGGAACTTCAAGAGTAACTAGATTTGCTCTAGGTCCATGCTGATCTAAATTATTAATTATTTTTTCCCATTCTTCTACTCTTATAGGAGTCATATCTTTATCTTTAACCTTTAAAGTAACTTGATAATTAACATTAGATTTTGCAGAGTAAGATGTCTGCCACTCTATATTTTTAATACTATTACTCCCAATACTAAATCTAGTATTCCACTCTCCACCATTCCATCTTTCGGTCCATTTTGACTCTGATGGTTCAGGCTGAATATCATTTAACATTATTTGAACAGTAGCACTAGTTACTTTTTTTTGAGATCCATTACTTGTTCCTATCTTATCTTGATACATAAATGTTATTGGTTCTACGGGTTGTAATTCAGCCCAATTAACACCATTTTGAATATATTCACTATTATTGTCAGTATTATCTGCATATTTTTTTCTTAAAGCACGATCTGTATATCCATCATAAAATATTTCCCCATTATCATTAGTAGTTGGTCCTATTATTGCATGTTTATTATTATGATAAAACTCATTATTATCAGTAGAATAACTTGTACCATTTAATATATAATTAGAATAAGTTAAACTATAAAAAGATGCATCTTTATGAGAATAATCATATCTATTTAAGGGGTAATCCTTATTTTCATAACTAGCAGTCCTTAAAAAACTATACCATTTAATTTGTGGTAGTTCATCTGGATTTTCTTTGTACCATTCTCCATCCTTATACCACCACTCTCCTTCCGTAATAGTTAAATCACCAGTCTTATCATTTCCACGATTATTAAATATTAAATTAGTTGATATACAATTTTCTATTGTATATGAATACCACCCATCTCCTTCTGACTTCATTTCAGGTGAGCTATACCAGTCAACAATTGGTTTTGCATTTAGATTTCCTTGTGAATCTATAGTATTCCAATAATAAATGTATTTTTGAGTATTTGTTTTATGATGTACAACTATTTTATCCTTCAACTCATTATCATAATTATTTCCTATTAACTTTTGATAAAAATTATAAAAACCACTAGTAACCATTCTTCTATCAGTGCCAGTAGCATCATTAGTTAAATTTCCATTAGAATCTGTACCATCATACTTATCAGGATCATTTCTATCTTCTCTTCCTTCTACTGATTCTGGAAAAATATCTAATCCATTGGTATCTGGAAGCTTTCCAGATAAAACATACTCTTTATCTTTTTCTACAGAACCTTGTCCATATCCACCATTAACTCCTAAATTATCTATATCTCCAACCCAAACTTCAAAGCTTTCTGCTGGCTCTCTTGTATCCTCTTTATCATTATCTTCTGGTGGAACTGCATCCTCATCTTCAGTACTCCCACCTTCCTTAAGTGAGTTAAATGTAAATTTTAGTTCAACGTTTGATGTAAGATTAGATTCATTTGAAACTTTAACCCCCTTATAAGCGGCTATATCACCAGTAGTTGGATTTGTTATTCCATTTTCATTAACTTCTTGTCCTTTATATTCCCACTTACTCTTGCTAGTATCTATATTGATTTTTTCATTTCCATTTTGTATATTCAATACATCTAGATTATCCCCATTTGAACCCTTTATACTTACCTTACCATTAAAATAAGCATAACTTGAAGATGCTGTAATTACTATAATAAATATAGAAAGTAATGTTAAGTAAATCTTTTTTCTCATTTTATCACCTCATTATTTCATCTTAAAAGTAGTTAATTGTTATTATAATTAATTTTTAAACTATTAATTGATTTGCTTTCTTTATTATTAAAATAAGCTAAAGAGGCTGAAGAACATACTCCAATAAACATGGATATTAGTAAAATTGAAATTATTAAAATTATTTTTTTATTCTTCATCTATTTTCCCCCTCTTTTCAATGGCTTTAATATTATTAATCCAAATACTATTAATAATCCACTTATTACAATTATTAAATTACTACTTATAATTGAACCTGTTTGAGGTAAATTAATTTCTGGTTTAAATTCTTCTTCAATCTTAAATGCCTTAGGATATAATACATATTCATACTTTTTATTTTGATACTCATTTCCTGCCAATGCATCAAAATATATTTGCATTGAAAACTTTATTTTTGTATCTAACTCTAAAAATATAGGTTCATCTAAAGTTATATATTCTTGATTCATTAACTCTGCCATTTTACCTGAATATAATAACTTTTCTCCTTGATTAATTGTTACATAATATTTATCATCAATTATTCCAGAAGAAATAGCATCATCTTCATTATATGTTTTATCAGTAGATATATCTTTTATAGATATCCTTTGAAATCCTATTCCTTCTAAATAGCACTGTTCTCCCCATATATTTTCAATATAAAAGTCATGTGCTATATCATCAGTAGGTCTCCAATATCCATCTTTCTCTAAACTATATATTTCATTATATTTTTTATCTGCCTTTACATCATAGCTATTAACTGTAAAAAACAGCAAAAAAACTATGAAAAAGCAAGTAATAAACTTGGCTGTTTTTTTACACATAAGCTCTTCTTTCCTTATACAAATACAGAACCATAAGAAAACTTATAGTTCTATATTATAAATTTATATTTTAAATTCTTATTAGCAAATTTCTACTTTTATATAATTAATTATTTTCAGGTAATGAAATTGCTGGAACATAATTCGGTTGACCTACTTGTTCCCAATCTCTATTATTTTCTTGAGTTGCTTGTATTTCTATTAATTTAGATAAATCAAATCCAGTTCCTCCAACATCAGTTAATGTTTGTTTATCTTGATATTCATTTGTTGTATCTAATGGTAGCTCAAATCTAATTTGTAATAATTGATCTACTGGTTCTAAGTATAATCCTTTCTTAAGCTCCTCAAAACTCTTTTCAACATTATTTACATATAACTTCCATCCAGCTTCTTCTAAAGAATCTAAACAAGGATTATTAAGTCCATTTTTATTATCACCATCAACATCAGTTGCAATAACTCTCATTTTTATAGTTAAGTTACTATCGACATCTATATTTAAGCCTGCACTCGTTGTCCCATCTTCATTGTTAACTTCTGAACCTAAAACTATAGCATCTCCAGGTCTTGTAAAATTAATTACATCTGGAAGAGAAGCACCTATAACTGCTCTTTCTATACCATCAGCTGTTGCTTCTTTATCTACTTTATCTATATCTGGATTTCTATGAGTATTTTCAAAATATTCGTTTATTTCAATACCTGCATTCGCTGATGATAATCTAGCAACATCATATGTCCAATCTGATAACTCTGTACCTTCTCCTGTAATATCAGCTGTTACCACAACTCTACCATTAGTTATTTGGATTGCTTGTAATTCTCCATTTGCTCCATTTCCTTGCAAATCAGCATTAGCTGTAAAATAAGCAAATGATCCTAATGCTCCTACTAATAATGTTGCTCCAATTAATAAAGCCCCTATTCTTTTTTTGTTCATTAATAATCTCTCCCTTTTCTGTGTGTATTTTAAATTTTTTATTTAATAGCTTGTCCTGTTGAACAAACTGGTTTAACTAACTTTTTTATGCTTCTCTTTTTATTTCTTCTTATTATCTACAAAACAAAATTCATAAATTATAATAATTGCAATAATTGTAGATAATACTATGATTCCAATTGGTGAACCTACGAAAGAATAAAAATAACCAACCTTAGGTATTCTAAACATATACTGTCCAATAATACTACTCTTATCTAAAGGATCATCCTTTAAATTATTATTATCACCTTGAGTTATTATTTTATCTTCTTGAATTTCAATAATTCTATGAGTTGCTATAAATCCTTCTTTTTGAAAAGTTACTACATCTCCAACCTCTAAATCATTAACATTAACCTTTTTAATAAAAATTACATCACCTGGATCTATTGTTGGTTGCATACTATTAGATACAATTACATAACTTTTAAATTTTATTAAATTATAAATGCTATCAAATTTGCTAGACACATTACCAAGTAGTCCTATAGCTAATATTGCAAAAAACAATAAACATAAAAAACTACATACTTTTTTAAAAATCTTTTTAAATTTCATCATTTGTCTCCTAAACTTTCTTTATTGTTTTAATACTCATATACAAAAATTATTTATTTATAATTTAACTTTTAAATTTATAAAAATCGTTTCCGGTTACGATACCAGTTTTTAATAAAATAAAAATTAAATAAATATTATTTTATAAAATATTTAAAATATATTGCCATTAAATCATAATTTATAAATATTTCTTGCCTTTCTATGTGTTTATTATATTTTCTCTATATTTCATAGTCAAACTAATTCATTCGTATTATTTCTTCACGATACAACGAATTATTTGCAGTAAAATAATCTTTTTTATGAATTTATTTTCCATTTATATTAATTTATTATATAAATTTAGTTTGTTTTATAATTTTTTTAAATAATTATAAGAAAAAAAATTTTTTATACAATTTTAAATAGACCTATTTTTGTAATATTTTATGTTGTAAAATTTTAATATTTTTAAATAAAATTAAAAAAGTCAGATAAAATCCGACTTTAAAATCATATTAATTTTACTTATAATTATCTTTAACCTTTATATGGTTCCGTATGAATATTTATTTCTTTAACATAGCTTAAACCTGAGATTATAGTATGCTCTAAATTATCTGCAATATCATGTGCCTCTTCTAATGTTTTGCTTTTATCAATAAAAATACTCATATCTATATATGCAACAGAGCCATACTTTCTAGATTTAAAATCTTTTATTCCATATATCTTTTCATTACTATCCACTAATGATTTAATTTTACTAATATCTTGTTTACTTATAGAACTATCCATTAATTCATCACAAGCTGATTTTAATATATCAATTCCAACCTTTACAACAACTATAGCTACTATAATCGATGCTATTGGATCTAATATTTTTAATCCAAGCATTGCACCTCCAATTCCAATAAATGCTGCTATAGATGAAAGTGCATCTGACCTATGGTGCCAAGCATCAGCCTTTAATGATGATGAGTTAATTCTTTTAGCTACTCTAATGGTAATTTGATATTGATACTCTTTAACTACTATTGATATTAAAGCTACAACTAATGGCAACGCATTAGGTACTAATATATTATTTACATTAATTAACTCCCTTAATCCATCATATCCTATTTTTAAAGAAATACCTATAAGTACAGTAGCTAGAGTAAAAGAAACTAAACTCTCTGCTTTTTCATGTCCGTATTGATGCTCATCATCTCTTGGTTTTCTAGAAATACTATTTCCTATAAGGATTCCAACAGAAGTAATTATATCTGATGCTGAATGTAATCCATCAGCTATTATAGCTGTAGAGTTACCTAAAATACCTGATAATATTTTTAGTATAGTTAATACTATATTAAGTAAAATAGATATTATTGTTATCTTATTAGATTCGTCATATCTATTCATTATAATACACCTCCAATTATCATTTGATAATGCTATTATATGCAAATACCTTATATATGTACTTAATTATATTTATTATCAGCAATATCATTTGATAATGATTTTAATTAATAAAAAGAAAAAAATAAGCAGATTATTGTTAAATTTCGCCTATTTATTTTATATAAGCTACTTCATATCAACATCTACTTATTTCTTTAAATTTATAATATCCTTTTTAATATACAAACTCTAAATTTTCTTTTTCATTAAAGAAATCAGAATAGTCTACATCAAAGAGTGGTTTTTTAACTTTTCTTATATCAATATTCTCTTTTATAAGCTGTGTTAATACTCCAACATAAGATAAATCACCTTGAACTATAGCTCCATATATTATTCCATCTTTATGAATTATCTTTCTATAATCTTTTCCTTTTACTTGTGTTTCCTCTTTATAACTATCATCCGGCTTATTTACTATACCTAGCGACATTGTAGCTACTCCACAGAAATTCATAGTATTTTTACTTCCAAAAAAGTCATTCATATATATTTCTTTGCCTAGCATATTATTTGCGGCAATAATTCCTTCCTTAACAGCAGTTGGCCATATTGGGTTTCTTCCCGTTATATCTCCAGCTCCGTAAACATCCTTTACATTAGTTTCACCTTTTGAGTTAATTATAAGCCCAAATTTATCGCACTCTATACCACTATCATTTAAAAATCCTACATTAGCTCTAACACCTGTACATGCAATTATTAATTCACAAGGTACTTCTTCTTCAGTATTTAATTTTATTGAAATTGGATTATTATTATCATCTACTATAACCTTTTCAGCTCTTACTCCAAACTTAAAGTTTACTCCTTCTTCCTTTAATCTTTCCTGATATACATTTGCTGCATAATTATCTAATTGAAGTGGTAATATTCTATCTCCCATTTCAATTAAAGTAATATTTACATCATAATCTAAAAGACCTGCTAAAGCATCTACCCCAACTAATCCTGCACCTAGGATAGCCACATTCTTAACTTTCTTAGCTTCTTCTTTAATTTTAATAGCATCATCTAAGTTTCTTAGCCCTATTACATTATTTGCTGTTCTTAAATTTTCTATTGGTGGTAAAAATGATGATGATCCCGCAGCTAATAAAACCTTATCATAGCTTAAATCTTCATTATTTGATAATTTTAGTTTTTTCTCCTTAACATCTATTCCTATTACCTCTACACCTTTTATCCACTTTATTTTATACATTTCAAAAAAGTTATTAGGAGTAAAGTCTAAAGCCTCAATTTCTCTTCTTCCATCTAAAAAATGATGAAGTATACATCTTGAATAAACATATTCATCTTTAGACACTAATATTATTTCTAGATTCTTATCATTTTCACGTAGAGTTTTAGCTGCATTAATTCCAGATGCAGATGCTCCTACTATAACATATGCCATTATTCATCTACCTCCTCTAAAGTTAATGCATTCATTGGGCATTTATCTACACATTGTGGAAAATTTTGTTCTGTTGATATACACATATCACACTTCATTACTTCTCTATTAGTTTGATAATCCATCTTTAAAACTCCATATGGACATGCCATTATACACATGTAACAAGTTGCACATCTACTCTTATCATAAATGACGTATTTACTTTCATCATCTTTTCTCATAGCTCCAGTCGGACATGCGTAAACACATTCTGGCCTAGTACAATGCCTACAATAAATTGGTGCATAATTTCCTTCACTATTAATAACTATTCTTCCTCTTGTATCCCTTGATCCATGAGATACCTTACATGCAGTAGTACATGTTAAACAACCAATACATTTTTTTCTATCTATTTTTATTCTCTTCATAGCTATCTCCTAATCTATTTTTTCTATTTTTACTGGTACATATTTAAAGTTAGGTTCTTTTGAATATGTGTCAAATATAGATGGTAATAGTGAATTTGCTTCTATATAATGCATTGGAGCATAAATCTGATCCTTTTTAACAGTTCTACTTAGTTTAACAAGGAAATTATTACTTACACCATTTGGTGATGTTATTTTAATTGTTTCATTATCCTTAATTCCTAATTCATCAGCTAAATCAGTATTTATATTTACATATCCTTGTTGAGGGACTATAGAAAAAACATCTGGTATCTCTCTAGTTCTTGTTTGTGTATGCCATTGCCCAACAGTACCTCTCCCAGTATTAAATAGGTATGGATATTCCTCTGATTGTTCATAAGGAACTGGCGCTACATCTTCATAGATAAATTTAGCCTTACCACTTGGTGTATAGTACTTATTATCTTCAAATAGTCTTCTTTCATCTTCCTCCAATTTTTCACCAGCTCTAAATGGCCATTGTATTCCTCTTGAATCTTTTAACATATCATAATCTACACCTGTAATATCACAAGGCATTCCTTTAGTACATGCCTTTAATGTTTCAAATGCATCTCTTGGTGTTTTCCATTTATCTAATAATTTGCCCATTCCTAAAGCTTTACCTATGCCCAACATAATATCATAATCTGTTAATTCATTTTCCTTCTTTTCCAATACTGGATTAAGTTTTGATAGTCTTCTTTCTGTATTTATTAATACGCCTTCTTTTTTTAATCCATTAGCTGAAGGTAATAATAAATCACAATATCTAGCAGTTTCAGTATCAGAATAAATATCTTCTACAACTAAAAACTCTAATTTTTCAGCTGCTTTTTTGAACTCTAAATTATTTATCCAAGAAACTATAGGATTAGTTGCCATTACCCATAAAGCTTTTATCTCACCAGAATTTATTTTTTCTATTATAACATTGTATGGTAAAGTAGGTTTCTTAGGTAGCATCTCAGGATCTATATCTAAAGCTTCTGCCACAGCTTTTCTTCTTGCTTCATTATCATACTCTCCTCCACCATAAAGCCCTGTAGTATTACTAAAAAGTCTAGAACCCATAGCATTACATTGACCAGTGATAGAATTCGGGCCTGTTCCAAGTCTGCCTATATTTCCTGTCATTAAAGCTATATTTATAATTGCTTGTGCTGTTCTTACTGCTTGGTAGCTTTGATTTATTCCCATAGTCCACCACAATGATACTCTTTTTCCATTATGTATTATTTCTGCTAGTTCTAAAACTCTTACTTTTGATATACCTGTTTTTTCTTCAACATCATCTAATGTATATTTTTTCACATGTTCTTTAAAGCCTTCAAAATCCTCTGTATACTTTTCAATATACTCATTATCAATCCATCCTTTTTCAATAAGAACATTAGCTAATGTATATAAAAGTGTTAAATCTGATTTTGGCTTTATATCTATCCACATATCGCAATTAGTTACTGTTTCTGTTCTTCTTGGATCTATAGCAATCTTTATACAATCTTTATTATTCTTAGTCTTTCCCCAAAGAATTGGATGAGCAACTACAGGATTACATCCAATAAATATAATCACATCTGAATGTTCTAAATCATTAAAAGTATATGGTGGGGCATCAAATCCAAAACTTTGCTTATAAGAAACTACTGATGTAGCCATACAAAGTCTTGTATTTCCATCTCCATTTCCCCCTAAAAAGGTTCTTCCTATATGACCTGCTAATGCCATCTCTTCTGTAGCCAATTGACCTGTACTTAAAAATGCAAAACTTTCTTTACCATATTTCTTTTGTATTTCAGTTACTCTCTTAGCAAATAAATCAAATGCCTCTTGCCACTGAATTTGTTTTAACTCTCCATTTTCATCCCTTACAAGTGGTAATACTGGATTTTCATGCTCTGTGTTTTGCTTATCTAAATTTAACCCCTTTACACAACAAAACCCCTTATTAACAGGAT
The DNA here is from genome assembly GCF_004353185.1 of Clostridium cuniculi. Lineage (GTDB taxonomy): Bacteria > Bacillota > Clostridia > Clostridiales > Clostridiaceae > Clostridium > Clostridium cuniculi. Next base: position 60,681 of record NZ_SMUS01000020.1, read on the forward strand.
AATCAACAGTAGGTACTACTCTTTTAATAAACCCATTATCTTCAACATGAAAATCTAAATTACATGCTATAGAACAATAATTACAAGTAGATCTTATAACCTTCAATGAAATCACTCCTTATTTAATTAATTCTAATTTTCATAAAACTCTTATAATCTTATTAGCTTTTAATATTTTATGTACTTTAACCTATGTGGAAATATCATTTTACTTTCTCATATAATGTATTCCATCCCAATTCACATTTTCACTTACTTCTGCTAATTCTGGTAAATCAATTCCATCAAGGGCCCATTTTTTATACTCTTTATATCCAACCCTATCAACTATATATCCAATATGTTCTTTTCCATATGGTGCATCAGGATTTATATACTCTCTAACAAACTTATAAGTATTATCTATAATTTTTAATACAGTATCTTCATCTGCCCATTTTATAAAATCTTCTGCAATTCTTGGATTTGTTTTTCCGGTTCTTCCCATAATAACAACTCTAAAATATTTTTTAGGACTTCTAGTCCAAGCATTATTAGGACATGCTAAAACACATTCTCCACATCCAATACATTTGCTTGGGTCTCTAATAACTTTATAGTTTTTTGCACTTAATGCTGTAGTTGATACTTGCTTACATTTTTTAACACAAGCTCCACATGATACGCACCTATATGAATCATAAACCGGTAAACACATTCCTATTATTCCTATATCATGCATTCTAGCCTTTATACAATCATTAGGACATCCTGTTGCTGCTATTTTTACATGTAAATCATCTGGATAAACCATATCTTCAATTTTTCTTGCTAATTCTGTTGTATTATATTGAGCTTTGGGACAAATATTATTTCCAATACAAGAAGTTATATTTCTTGTACCAGCCGAAGGATAGCCACTGCCCTTATGCTCTTGATTAGTTTCCATATTATCAATAATAGGTTGAAGCGCTTTATTTACTTCTTCCATTCTTTCCATTGGAATTCCTAGCACCTCAAATCCTTGTCTTGTTGTAATATGAACTCTTCCATCTCCATATTTATCAGCAAGGTCCGCAACTAATTTCAATGTATCTGTATAAATTGATCCTCCTGGAACTCTAATTCTTACAGCTGTCATATATTTATTTTTAGTTATTCTAAAAGCATTTTTCATTGCCTTTCTTGTATTTAAATCATGTAAAAGATCCATAGCCTATCCCTCCTAATCATATAAAGTCTTTCCAAAAGCATAATTAAATACTGGCCCATCAGTACATATATAAGTTGTATCCATCCTACAGTGTCCGCATTTTCCAAGGCCACAACACATTTTTCTTTCATAAGAAACCCACATATTATGATCTTGTATACCAATCTTTTGGAATTCACTTATTGTAAATTTCATCATCATCGGAGGTCCAACAATTACTACTGAAACATTATTTTTATCACTTATATTTATATCTGGCACGTATTTTGTTACAAGTCCTACCTTTCCTCTATACTCTTCATCACCTTTATCTACAGTCAATATAACATTAAATTTAGATTTCCACTTTTCTATATCTTCTTTAAATAAAATATCATCAGGTGATCTAAATCCGCATATTAATGTTACACTTTTACATTTATCTATATTTTCATAAAAATACTCTAATATTCCTCTAACTGGTGCTAATCCACTTCCTCCTGATACAATTATTATTTCTTTATCTATATAATTTTTTAACTCAAAGCCATTACCATATGGCCCTCTTAGTCTTATAATATCTCCTATATTTAGTTTAAATATCTCTTCAGTAACCTTTCCTACTTCTCTAATAGTAAAATCTAAATATTCATCACTATATCCAGATACTGATATTGGTGATTCTCCATATTTAGGCATAGAAATTTCAAAAAATTGACCTGGATTTATTTCATCGCACTTTCTCTCTACTCTAAAAGTCCATTCTTTAGCTGTATGCTTAATAATGTCTAAAATTTTAACCTCATAAGGAATATACTCATTCACCATCTTTTATTCCTCCCTTTGTTTGCTTTTAACAAATTGTGTTACCTTATTCATTGCAGTTGATAGTGATATATATTGAGGACATACATCATCACATCTTCCACAACCTACACACATTTGTGGTCCAAATCTCTCACCATAATCATACATCTTGTGCATAGTTCTATATCTCATTCTATCTCCATTTCTTACTCTAACATCATGCCCTCCAGCCATTAAAGAAAATCCTGGTATTTGACATGATGCTCCTACTCTTCTTCTTTCACCACATCTTGGATTCTCTCTGCTTACTATATCCTGCATTGTATAGCATGAACATGTTGGACAAGAAAGATTACATCTTCCACAAGCTATGCACCTATAATCATACTCTCTCCACAATTCTGCTTCTGCAACTTCTAAAGGGTTTAATTTTTCTGGTAATGTTACTTTTACATCATTAGAAGTTACAAAATCAATATTAAAATCTGCCTTTTCTCCCACAAATATATCTTTAAATTCATCATCTTTTATCTCTATATATACATCACCTTTATTAACCTTTACCCCTAATGAGTAATCTTCAGTTGTATTAGTACCAAAGCTTACACAAAAACAATTTCTAAAACTTTGTTCACATCCAATTAATACTATCTTAACCTTATCTCTAAGTCTCTTATAATAATAATCTGCTTCTTTTCCATTTTTTAAATAAACATTATCTATTCTATGCAAACCATTTACATCACAAGAACGCATAAATACTAGCATTTTTCTTTCATCAATGGTTGGTATCTTATACTCCCCCTCTGTATAATAAAACAAAGTTTCTGTAACAGGCATAACTACTTCTTTAGCTGTAAAATGAGATTTACGATTAAATTCAATTTCATTAATACTTTTTACTTCTTCATATCTAATTACATCAGTATCTGAATATTGGCCTGCATAAGGTATAGATACTGGTGCAATAACTTTATACTTATCTTTAATGCTGTTTATTATATTGTCAAATTCTTGAGTAGTAATTTTTATTTTCATTAGTTCCACCTCTCTTTATCATAAAAGTATTTTCTGTTAAATTATTCATTTATATTCATCTATTATCTTTTACTTATAAATTTAAATAAATTCATAATGATTATATATTTAATGAAAAATAGCCTACATCTAAATAATCCTATTAAAGATTATTTAGATGTAGGCTTTAAATTAGTACATTTAAAAACTTTTCTATTTCTTCTCCATTTAAATATACATCACCAATCATTCCATGAATGCGATAACATTCAATACAATTATGAAAATCTGATCCAGCAGTATAAATTATTTTCTTTTTATTTGCAATATCTATAAAATATTTTGTATCATCCTCAGTATTTTTAAAATATTTTGCTTCAATTCCATCAAATTTTATATTAATAATATTATCAAAATCTTTTTTACATAGAAGTACTGGATGTGCAAGTACTACTGTTGCTCCAAAAAATCTTAATATATCAACCCCAGTCTGAACACAAAGTTTATTTTTAAATCCACAAAAATCAATTTTGTCTTCAAATATTCTTCTTATACTCTTAATTTTCCTTTGTTTAACATTTAAAAGCACTTCTCTGAGCAAATTATTTTTATAGCTATCATCTTTAAAATATCCTAATACATGTACTCTGCAATCATTATATCTAGTTGATAATTCTACTCCTGGTATTACAGTAATATTATTTCTTCTTCCCTCTATAATAGCTTCATCTACCCCATCTGTATTATTATGATCAGTTATAGCCATTATATCTATTTGCCTTTTTTTAGCTAATCTCACTATCTGGCTTGGCGTTAAGCTTCCATCTGAATAAGTTGAGTGTATATGAAAATCGCCTTTTGAATACATACTATTTTTTCATCCTAATATTTATCTCATATATATTATATTCATAATAATAAATTATTGATTTAATATTAAATATAAAAAAAGCAATCCTTTCGGATTGCTTTATGTAAACAAAATTATTTGTTTAATTGAGCTTTTGCAGTTTCTACTAAGTTTGCAAATGCCTTTGGATCGTTGATAGCTATTTCAGATAACATCTTTCTGTTCATGTCGATTCCAGCTAATTTGATTCCGTTCATGAATTTTGAGTATGAAAGACCGTTCATTCTTGTAGCAGCGTTAATTCTTGCTATCCATAATCTTCTGAAATCTCTCTTCTTTAATCTTCTTCCAACGTATGCGTTTCTTAAAGCTCTGATTACAGATTCGTTAGCAGTTCTGAATAATCTGCTCTTCCCACCGTAGTAACCTTTTGCAAGCTTTAAAACTTTTTTATGATTCTTACGAGCATTTACCGCTCTCTTAACTCTTGCCATTTTGTATTCCTCCTAAGTCCTCTATATTATAGGTATGGTAATAATTTCTTCATTGCTTTTTCTTGAGTAGTTGAAACGTAAGCAGCTTTTCTTAAGTTTCTCTTTCTCTTAGCGCTCTTCTTTGTTAAGATATGGCTCTTGAAAGCTTTTGCTCTTTTTAACTTTCCAGTACCAGTCTTTTTAAATCTTTTAGCTGCACCTCTGTGCGTTTTCATTTTTGGCATGATAATATTCTCCTCTCTGGTTATGCTTTTTTAGGGGCTAATACCATAGTCATGTTTCTTCCTTCTTGCTTTGCTGCTTTTTCAACAGTACAAACATCTTCTAGCTTAGAAACAAAGTTTTCTAAGATCTTTAATCCTAGATGACCTAATGTTGCTTCTCTACCTTTGAATCTAACAGTGACTTTAACTTTATCCCCGTCTAATAAGAACTTTCTAGCATTCTTAGCTTTGATAGCTATGTCATTTTCTTCAATAGTTAAACTACATCTGATTTCTTTAATGACAGTTACCTTTTGCTTTTTCTTAGCTTCTTTTTCCTTTTTAGATTGCTCGTAAATGTATTTGCCTAAATCCATTATTTTACATACTGGTGGCACTGCTGTTGGAGATATCATTACTAAATCTAAATCCTTCTCCTCAGCCATTTGTAAAGCTTCTTTCGTAGAAATTACTCCTAATTGATTCCCTTCAGAATCAATTACTCTAATTTCCTTCTCTCTAATACTTTCATTACAAGTAAAGTTTTTACTGATAACATTCACCTCCGATAAAATCTATCAAGAAAAATATATAAATAAAAGGGCAGCATAATTGCCGCCCTCGTATTATTTAGAAAATCTAGATACTCCTCTAGATAAAAATCCAATAAACTCATTACCTTACTAAGCTTAGCCGTAAGGCGAGAAACGGCTGTTTCTTCTTGACGAAACTTATTATAGCATCGTCTCAGCATATTGTCAAATTTTTTGCTATATATTTAACTTTTAAATATACTTTATTCACAAATACTAATTTGTCTTGTCATATTTCCTTTTATCATATAGCACTTTTCTATTATTTTAAAGCCTGCTGAAATTATTAAATTATCCATATCTTCAAATGTTATTATAACTAGCTTACGAGCGATTCTTCTTGAGGTATTAATTATATCCATCTGCTCCTTTAAAGTTACAGGTGAAAATAATCCATAAGGAATATCAACTATGGCAACATCAAAAACTTCATTTATATTATGCATATCCCCACTAGTTATTATTTCTCTATTATATCCTAAAAATTCTATATTATTCCTAGCATTATATGCAATAGGTTTACTAATTTCATAACCTTTTACATTAATACCCAAATCAAGAGCCTCTATAACTACAGTTCCAACTCCACAACATGGATCAACTAATGTTAATTCCCTATTATCTCCAACTGCAATATTTACTAATGCTCTAGCCATTCTTAATGGTACTGCATTAGAATATGAATGGGGTTTATCATTATGTTTTTGCCACTTAAAATTATTTCTGTTTAATTCTCCAAATATCCATTTATCTTTAACCTTAGTTATAGCTAATTCTATCTTTGGATTATGTATATCCGGAAATCCTGTTACAACAAATCCAATTTCCTTAACAGCTTTAAGACGCTCTTCATAAGAAACATCTCCATCTTCACTTTTTATATAATTAACTTTAAAAGCATCATAAGATAGTTTATCATCTTTTATCTTATTAATTATATTTTCTAAGTTTTTTTCTACATATATTAATTTTATTTGTAACTTAATAAATGGACTTCTAGATGGATCAAAATTTTTTTCTGAAAATAAACACTTTGCTTTAGGTTCTTTTCCAAAAACACTTCTCATTTCCATATTGCATAATTCTTTTTCCATCTCAGAGCAATTAATAAAATAAAAATATTTATTTAGGGTGTTTTCACACTCATTTTTAATAATTTTACTCTTCATTTTAACACCCTCTTACAAATAATTTATTAATTGCCATCACAATATCTTTCGATTTCATCTGCAACTACTTTTGCATATGCAACTGCATGAACTACTGTATTAGCTCCGGTAACAACGTCTCCTGATGCAAATACTCCTTCTCTTGTTGTATGTCCTTTTTCGTCAGTAAGTAATAGTCCCCATTTATTAGTTTCTAACCCTACAGTGTTAGCAACTATATTCTTTCTTGGTGATTGACTTACTGCAATTATTGTAGAGTCACAGTTGAACATTCCTTCTGTACCCTCTATATTAACTGTATTTACTCTTCCTGATTCATCTACTTCATTTCTAGTTTCAATATATTTAACACCATCTTCAGTTAACTCTAAAGGTGCTTTAAATAATTCAAACTTAATTCCATCCTCTTTAGCTTCTTCTAATTCAGCTCTAGTACATGTCATATTTTCAAAGCCTTTTCTATAAAGGACATATACCTCTTCTGCACCACTTCTCTTAGCAACTCTAGCTGCATCCATAGCAACATTTCCTGCACCAATTACAGCAACTCTTTTTCCTAGACTATAAACTTGTGGTGACTTTAAATAATCTATTGCATAATGTACATTTCCTAATGACTCTCCCTTTATATTTAAAGTCTTAGGATTCCACACTCCAGTACCTATAAATACAGCCTTATATCCATCAAAGAATAACTTATCTAATGTAATAACTGGTCCAATTAAAGTATTTGGTCGTATTTTTACTCCAAGCTCAATAAGTATTTCTTCATATCTATCAATCATTGAATTTTTCAGTCTATATTCAGGGATTCCATATCTAAGAACTCCACCTATTTTCTCATGTGCCTCAAAAAGTGTAACTTTAAAGCCTTTTCTTGCTAATATGATTGATAAAGTAATTCCTGCTGGTCCTGCTCCAATTATAGCAATTCTTTCATTTCTAGACTCTACCTTATCAAATTTCATTTTATATAAATACTCTCTAGAGATATATTCTTCAATCTCACAAAAGCTAACAGGTTCACTTTTTATTCCCCTAATACAGTTTCCTTTACATTGATCTTCATGTGGGCAAACTATAGCACATGCTGCTGATAAGGGATTATTATTAAATAATATTTCACCAGCCTCCATTATTTTTCCTTCCTTAAATAGCTTAACTACTTCCGGAATTTCTGTGCTTATTGGACAATTTGCCTTACATCTAGCATTTTTACATAATAAACATCTATCTGCTTCTAATAATAACTCTTTCATCTATATCTCCTCATTTTAATGATTTCTTTAATTATAAAACCATTATTTCATCTTAAGTGATCTAGATAGCCTATTTAAGAATCTCTAAAACATAATTTTTAAATTCTTCAAAGCTTCCTTTCTCACTACTAGTCCCCTTATTTATTTTATTAGTGGCAAAGTTATATTCTACTGTTCCATAACTAAATTTTGGACTTGATATCATTACAAGATCTTCATTTGCACTAAAAATTGCTTTATTTAGCATTGATATTTTGCATAGTTCTAAAAAGCTCTCTTCATTTTCTAATTGTCCTTCATTAATTTTCTTTAATACAAAGTTAAATAATGAATAACCGCCACCTAATGATATCATACTATTATTTTGAATATAAAATACTTTATCAGTATTATAGAAATATTTCATTTTCCCAAAGTTAACAGTCTTAAATTGTGAGTTTACTTCAACTCCTTCAATATTATAATTATTAACTTCAGCTTCTATAGAATTCCATGAATTTTTTTGCTCTATAGCATTATTTTTAACTACTGAGTTAAATTTAAGAAGTGCACCTTCCATCTCCTTATCTGTATATACAATATTTTCATTTATAGCAACATTAAATTCTCCATTTTCATATGTTAAAGTTATCTTATTTCCCATAATAATCTCCTTATGTAATTAATAATAATTAATAATAATTATTATTATAACATATTAACTATTAATCAACTACCATTTAAATAGTAGATTTATTTATTAGTATTTCCAAAGTATAAAAATAGTGTTAAAGAGATTATTAAATAATCTCTTTAACACACTATTTTATAGTTATTTAACTAATTTTGCTGTATCTCTAGCAATCATTAGTTCCTCATTAGTAGGTACTACATATACCTTTACTCTAGAATCCTCAGTAGATATCTCTTGGATTTTTCCTCTTATTTCATTGTTTTCTTCATTAAGTTCAAGTCCAAAGAATTCTAAACCTTTTAATATTTCTTTTCTTGTAATAGAAGAATTTTCTCCTATACCAGCAGTAAATACTATTACATCTATACCACCCATTGCTCCAGCATAAGCAGCAATTTGAGTTCTAACTTTATAGTAGAATATTTCTAAAGCAAGCTTTGCTCTTTCATTACCAGCTTCACCTGCTGCTAAAACATCTCTAAAATCTGATGATACTCCTGAAATTCCTAGTACTCCAGACTTTTTATTTAATAATTCATCTACTTCTTCTATTGTATATCCATGTTGTTCTATTAAGAAGCTAATAACAGATGGATCTATGCTTCCTGATCTTGTTCCCATCATAACACCTGCTAGTGGAGTAAATCCCATAGAAGTATCTACAGATTTACCATTCTTAACAGCAGCTAATGAACATCCATTTCCTAAGTGACATGTAACTATCTTTAAATCTTTTAAATCTTTTCCCATAACTTCTGCTACTTTATTTGAAACATATTTATGAGATGTTCCATGGAATCCATATTTTCTAATTCCATACTTTTCATATAAATCATATGGTAATGGACAAATATATGAATGTTTAGGCATTGTTTGATGGAATGCTGTATCAAATACTGCTACCATTGGAGTATTTGGCATTAATTCTTTGCATGCTTCAATTCCTATAATGTTTGGTGGGTTATGTAATGGTGCAAGCACTATACAATCTTTAATTGATTGTAAAACTTCATCATTAATTAAAACTGAATCCGAATATTTTTCTCCACCGTGAACAACTCTATGTCCTACTGCTGAAATTTCGTCCATAGATTTAATAACTCCATGAACTGGATCAATTAATGCTTCTAATACTAGCTTTATTGCGTCCTTATGATTTTTAATTTCTGTATTTATTACATATTTGTCTTTTCCCTCAACCTTTTGAGTTAATACAGAGCCTTCGATTCCTATTCTTTCAACTAATCCTTGAACCATACATTCTTCTGTGCTCATATCGATTAATTGATACTTTAAAGATGAACTACCACAGTTTATTACTAAAGTTTTCATTTTCCCACACTCCTTCAAAAAATTATTATTATATATATAATAACACTAAATCTCTAAAATAACTAAAAAGATTCATTATTCTATTTTGTCTGAAAACTCTTTAAATTAAATATAAAACTAATTTTTAATTTCATTATAATACCTTTTTAAATGCTTAATATTACCTATAATATCTTCATATTCAGGATAATCTCTAATAATTCTATTAATACATCTTATACAAAAATCTTTTCTTTTATCAAAATCATCTTTCATTTCTTTCTTATATCCCCAAGTATGAGTAAATAATTTTTGCTTATTAGAAAATAAATTCTCTAAACTCATTATTTCTTTAATTTCAATATTTTTTCTTTTAGCACACATTGATATAAGCCTTTGTTCTGCAAAAACCATATTAATAATCTTATCATCACTATTAGATAATTTACTCATAAACTCTATAGCTGTTGCAGTATAATAGTCTTTAAACTCATCATTAGAAATATACATAAATGCAGTATTACTAGGTAATACTGTCCAATCCAATTCTTTATCTAAATAATATCCATCTTTAAATTTGAAATACTCTTTATCAGGATATACTTCCTTCACTATTTTTTCTTTATGAATTACACTTACTTCTGTATTGTTTAAAATATCCCCCAGATTTTTCCATGCAATAAAATCAGTATCTATCATGACACAAGGAGATTTTTGGCTCTTTAAGGCATAAAGCTTTCCTGCTGCCCAGAATATATTACTATCAATTTTATCATTTATATCCTCTAAAGATACATCAATTCCTAAATCCCATATATCTTCTAAACCTATACTCTTATAATAATTAGCCCCTACTTTATCAGTAATCATTTTTATACTTCCATTTTTCTCTCTCCACTTTAATGCAGAAAGAATAGTTGTTAATATTTCAAAATCCTCTATATAATATTCTTTATGTGGATTTGCATTAAAAAATGGTTTAGTCCAATTTGAATGAAATGCTTCTATCATTATCTCTTTCCCTTCTTTATAAAACTAAAGTCTATATAAGGTTTAATCCATATCCACCTATACCTGATACATTATATATTGAAGAAATACTTTCACTATTACATTTGTATTGAATATCTCCCTTTTCCCCTATAGTTGAATTCTCTTTAATTTCTTTTTTATTTACACATATCACTTCATTTTCTTTCTTTATTTTATTAATTACTTCTCTTCTCATACTTTCTCTCCAAAAAAAATATTATAGCATAGTAAATTCTCATTCTTTTACATATGCTATAATATATCACATTCTTATTCTTCTAATAAATCACGAATTACTCTTGTTGCATCCATATAAGAAGCAATAGATTTATCATAATTTAACTTATTTATTATTTTTGATACTAATTCTGACATATCTACAGCTCTGTACCATTTAGAATCACGTAATTCATCAGATATATATGTTAAATTAGTAGAATATACTCTAGATATTATTCCATCTTCATAGAATCTATTAAACTTTTCTAATCCTTCTGTAAAGAAAGCAAATGTTGTTGCTACATAAACATTTCTCGCTCTTCTTTCCTTTAATTCTATAGCTATATCAAGTACTGATTCACCAGATGCTATCATATCATCAACAATTAATACATCTTTTCCTTCAACATCTCTTCCCATATACTCATGTTGTACTATAGGATTTTTTCCATTTACTATTGTTGAATGGTCTCTTCTCTTATAGAATAAACCTACATCAACTCCTAAAACACTTGAATAATAAATAGCTCTATCCATAGCTCCAGTATCTGGACTTATAACTATAAGCTTGTCTTTGTTTAACTCTAATGTATTTTCATTCTTTATAAGAGATTTTACTATATCATAAGTTGGATAGATATTCTCAAAAGATAGTAGAGGAATTGCATTTTGAACATTAGGATCATGTACATCAAATGTAAGTACTTCGTGTACTCCTAATCTTTCTAATTCTTGAAGTGCTAATGCACAGTCTAAAGATTCTCTACCTTTACGTCTATGTTGTCTTGATTCATATAAAAGTGGCATTATTACTGTAATCTTGGCAGCTTTCCCTCTAATTGCAGAAACAGTTCTCTTTATATCTTGGAAATGCTCATCAGGACCTTTATGATTAATAAATCCAAACATTTTATATGTACAACTATAATTACCAATATCGCATAAAATGTATATATCCTTACCTCTTACACTCTCTGATATTTTGACTTTTCCCTCTCCGTTAGAGAATCTTATTTCATTGATTGGTATTAGGAATGATTCATTAGTATTTCTCTTTTTTTGGATAAGCTTATCAATAGCATTTCCAAGCTCTTTACAACTTTCTAGAGCTATTATTCCTAACTCATGTCTTAATTCTGTCATCAAACTTTCCCCTTTACATTAAAATTTCAAAGATTCAAATTTAATAATATATACTATATAGTATGTAGCATATCATATATTTATAAAATTCTAATCATTAATAGTATATACTAAACCCGAATATTAATAAATAGTTATATAAAAATATTCTATTTTATTATATTTTCATGTTATTTTCGTTAAATCAGACTAATTTTCATACATATTTTTCAATTTCTGTTAATTGCCCATAAATTTTAAGAATAAATATTTTTTAATATATATATTTGATATAATATATAAATAATTTATTTAAACTTATAAACACTAAAAGGAGCTTACTTATGGATGATATATATTACGAAAGATTACTTAATATAAAAACAACAGGAGAACAACAAGGATTTTACGAATCTCATCATTATAATAGATATGAAGCTACATCTTATATGGCTTTAGAATCATTATTTAAAGAGTATACACTAAATAATTCAGATCATATAGTAGACTTTGGATGTGGGAAAGGAAGATTAGCATTTTATATAAACTATTATTATAATTTATCTGTTACTGGAATAGAAATGAACAACAATTATTATGCCATATGTGAAAATAATAAAAAGAGTTACTTTAAATCATTCTCAAAACCCAAAGAAAAGATTAACTTTTTAAATATATTTGCAGAAAATTATAAGGTATCACCATTAGATAACAAATTCTATTTCTTTAATCCATTTTCACTGCAATTATTTATTAAAGTTTTAAATAACATTTTAATTTCAGTAGAAGAATTTCCCAGGGAGATAGATTTGATATTTTACTATCCATCTGAAGAGTACATAGATTACTTAGAAAATTATACTGCACTAACTCTAAAACAAGAAATTCCAGTACATAATCTTTATCTAATAGATAAACGCCAAAAATTCTCCATCTACACACTCTATATCTAAATTGTTCGTTACGTGGAAGCGAAAAAATGAAATATTTATTTTCCAGTAACCGTGAAATTTTCACCTAGAATTTATATAATTGATTGCGTAAAGTTTGCTAAAGTTTTTAAACTCGCTATTCGCTCAAACAGTAAAAACTTCTTTACGCAACTTTACTCCATCAATTATTAAATTCTACGGCTTAATTTCAATGGTCCTTCCAAATTAATATTTCATTTTTTTCTTTTTTTCACGTAACTACCTATAACATAACCCCTTACAGTTAATGTCTTTTGCTACATTTTATATGACAAGTCGTTAACTAAAAGTATTTTAACCTGGATAAAACAAAACTTTTTAAATTAAAAGATAATTATTCTATCAAAATAATTTATAGTACAGAACATTAACTTTATGGGTATTTCTCTTTTAAATTGCAGACCTAGGCTTTAAAGCTAGTGATAGAGAAAAATTAATGATATAACCGGAAGAAAGTATTATATAATAAGCTTTAGAATTTAATTATTATTGTAATAAAATTAGCGTTAAGAAGCTGAGGTAAGCGATAGCGAACTTCGAAGCTTTAGCTGATTTTATGGAAATAATAATATAAATTCTTAGCGAAATTATATGACTTAATGGAGGTTATATCATTATTTTTCGGCATCACGGCATTAACGCTTTAGTGCGCAATATTATTCAAGTGTTCTATCCTGTATCCTATTTCTTTATTTGCTAGCCTATAACCTTCTTCTATCATTTCTTCTCTAGTCAGACTATTTCCAATTAAATCATCAATAGTCATTTGATTTCTATTGCTAAAATATTTATCTAACAGCATTTGCTCTATATCATCTTGTGATGCTATAGAATAGTCATCTAATATATGTTTAACATTAAATCCTGATTTTCTTAATGCCTTTCCTACTAAAATAGCCCTATGACATCTTATAGGTTCCTGCATTGCTCCTAATAAAGCTATATTATAACCTTTATTACAACCATTTTTTAATCTTTCTATTCCCTCTAAAAATTCCTTTTCCTTTATTACTTTCTCAAAATCAGAATACCCTTCTTCATTGTATGATTGCTTATTTATCCTTTTAGCTGCTAACTCTTTAGCCATATATATGTAAATAAATCCTGCCTTACTTAAGGTATATCTTATAGTTTCCTTATCAAATTGAACATTATACTTAGAATAAGGTGTCCCTCTAATATCCACTACGCAATTAATATTATAATACTTTAACATATCAATAAGCTTTTCAACTGTATAATTAGAATGTCCTATAGTGTATATATCCATATGTCCTCCTAATAAAATTTATTTAATCTCTTAATTATATTTTACATTAATTAAAGTTTATATTATTTTATCATATCAAAATACTATAATAAAAAATCTATTCTATTATATTGAAATTAATCTTATAATTAAAAAGTAAATTAAATAGTTCTTATCCACTTCCTTATTTGGGTCGTGCTTCAATAGATCAAAAATTATATTTGTACCTTATGATTATATTGAAGAGTAAATATCTTTGATAAAGGTTACTTATTTATTTTATTTTTTTGCATAAAAAAAGTACTTAGCCATTAACTAAGTACTTTACCTACCTGGCAACGTTCTACTCTCCCACACAGTCTCCCGTGCAGTACCATCGACGCTGTAGAGCTTAACTTTCCTGTTCGGAATGGGAAGGAGTGTTTCCTCTACGCCATCATCACCAGATGCTATGATTTTCTAAATCTTTGATTTAGTTAAAATCTTGTACTCCTCAACTCTGTTGAGTGAGTTTCCTTTTAGAGATTTTGTTATCTCAAAATTGCACATGAATTATTCTATTTTATTGGTCAAGCCCTCGACCTATTAGTATCAGTCAGCTACATACGTTACCGCACTTACACCTCTGACCTATCAACCTTGTGTTCTTCAAGGGGTCTTACTAGCTTATGCTATGGGAAATCTCATCT
>NZ_SMUS01000021.1 GCF_004353185.1 Clostridium cuniculi
TCCTTGTATTATAGTTGTGGTCGGCAAACCTACTATAATTTTACAACGGAGGTTTTTTTATTTCTACTCACCGCTAGAAGCTTTCCGGAACCACAGGTCGAACCTGTGGTATTCTAAATACAAATAAAATAGCTACCCATTTTCGGGTAGCTATTTCACTAATTTTTAGCTTCTTCTGATAAATCTTCAAATATATTATTTATTAACTCATCTTTTCCTTTTTTATTTAAAGATGAGAAGAAATAAAACTTATCAGTACTTCCAAGTCCTAATGTTTCCTTTATTAATTTTCTACTTTTAGCAAGCTCATTATTTGAAAGCTTATCACTCTTTGTTGCTATTACTATACAATCATAATCAAAATGTTTAATCCATTCATACATCATAATATCATCTGCTGTAGGTTTGTGTCTTGAGTCAACTAATAGTATAACTCTTTTTAACTCCTCCCTATCTGTCAGATACATCTCTATGGTTTTTCCCCAACTTTCTTTTTCTTTTTTAGAGACCTTAGCATATCCATATCCAGGTAAATCAACTAAGTAAAAATCATCATTTATCAAGAAAAAGTTTATTAATCTTGTCTTACCAGGCGTTTGAGATACCTTAGCAAGTTTTCTTCTGTTTGTTAAAGCGTTTATTATAGAACTCTTACCTACGTTAGATCTTCCAACGAAAGCAATTTCATTTCTACCGTCTATTGGATATTGATTTCTCTTGACAGCAGATATAATAAACTCTGATTTTTTAATTATCACTTTTATCAACTCCGATTAATGCATTTTGTAATACCTCTTCAACATTATCAGCAAATATTAAATTTAATTTCCCTTTAATTGATGATGGTATTTCATCTACATTCTTTTTATTTTCTTTTGGTAAAATAATAGTATCAATACCTATTCTATGCGCAGCTAAACACTTTTCTTTAACACCACCAATAGCTAATACTCTTCCTGTTAAAGTAACTTCTCCAGTCATAGCTATATTTCCTTTTACTTCTCTTTTAGATAAAGCAGATACTAAAGCTGTAACTAATGTTACTCCTGCCGAAGGACCATCCTTTGGAACTGCTCCTTCTGGTACATGAATATGAATATCATTTTTCTTATAGAAATCAGCTGCTATGTCATATTTATCACTATTAGCTCTTACATAACTATAAGCAGCTTTAGCCGATTCTTGCATTACTGATCCTAATTGACCTGTTAATTCAAGTTTACCATTTCCCTTCATAACAGCTACTTCTACTGGCAATGTATCTCCACCATATGCTGTCCAAGCAAGACCAGTAACAACTCCAATCTTGTCTTTTTTATCATCATTTCCAAACTCAAATACAACTGGACCTATATATTTCTCTAGCTTATTTGATGAAACTGTTAGACTCTTCTTTTTACTCTTAATTAATTCAGTAATAGCTTTTCTAATTACCTTGTTAATTTGTCTTTCTAAAGTTCTAACACCAGATTCTCTAGTATATCCATTTACTATTTCTTTTATAGTATTATCTGAAATTTTTATTGTTTTTTCATCAACACCATATTCTTCCATAGCCCTCTTAATCAAATGATTTTTAGCAATATGGAACTTTTCTTCATAAGTATACCCTGAAACCTGAATTATTTCCATTCTATCAAGTAATGCTCTAGGAATAGTATCTAATGAGTTAGCAGTAGTAATGAAAAGAACATTAGATAAATCAATAGGAACTTCCATATAGGCATCTCTAAATGTTTTATTTTGATTTTGATCTAAAACTTCTAATAAAGCATCTGCTGGATTACCTTTATAGTCTGCACTTAATTTATCAATTTCATCTAATAAAATCAATGGATTGTTTACTTTAGCTTCCTTTAAAGCATAAACTAATCTTCCTGGCATTGCACCAATATAAGTTCTTCTATGACCTCTTATTTCAGCTTCATCACGAATTCCTCCTAAGGAAATTCTCACAAATTTTTTATTTAGTGACTTAGCTACTGATTTAGCAATAGAACTCTTACCTACCCCTGGAGGCCCCACCAAGCATAAAATAGGTCCCTTTAGAGATTTTGTATATTGCTTTACTGCTAAATACTCTAGAATTCTTTCTTTTACTTCTTCTAATCCATAATGTTCTTCATCAAGTATAATTGAAGCTTTTTCTATATCAAAAGAATCTTTAGTAGACTTATTCCAAGGTAATGCAACTATCCAATCTAAATAATTTCTAATATTATTTCCATCACTAGAATTAGATGATTTTAATCTTGATAGCTCATACTCTGCCTTTTCTCTTACTTCTTTTGGCATTTTAAGCTTCTTTAAATCATTAGTATATTTATTTATTTCTCTCTTTTCTTCATCTTCTCCAAGTTCTTCTTGAATAGCTTTAATTTGTTCTCTCAAGAAATATTCCTTATTACTTCTATCAAGCTTAGTCTTTACTTTGTTACCTATCTCTTTTTCTATTTCAACTATCTGTATTTCCTCATCAATAAAAACAAGTAATTTTTCTATTCTATCATGAACATCAATAGTTTCTAATATCAACTGCTTCTTTTCATCCTCTAATTGTATATAAGCAGCAATTAAATCTGTAACTTTTCCTAAATTCTTTTCCTGATCCATCATTTGAAGAACTTTACTATTGTCACCTTCTGTTGCATGTATATATGCTGCAAAGGCTTTGCCAAGCTGATTTCTAAAGGCTAAATCTTCATTAGTTTCAACATTTTTTTCAGATTCTGCTATTTTTTCAATAACACCTCTTAAATGATTATCTTTTTCTTCAAACTCTAATAATCTAGCCCTCTCTATACCTTCAACTAAAACTCTCGTAGTTCCTTTTGGAAGTTTAAGTATTTGCTTTATTTTACATATGGTTCCTATTGAGTACATGTCCTCTTTTTCAGTTGGTAACTCAACTTCTGGATCCTTTTGAGTAACTAAAAATATTTTACCCTCTTGTAACATTGCTTCTTCAAGAGAAGCAATAGACTTTTCTCTACCAATATCAAAATGTATAATCATATTGGGAAAAATAGTAATACCCCTAAGAGGAATTAACGGCAATAAAATTGAATCTGTATTCATTTTCCCCCTCCATTCTAAATATCATCTTATTAATACATTTAACTTTTCTATTATACACATAAATATTATTTTTTTCAACTTTATCCGAAAACTAACTAAATTGTCCGTTAAAGCTTAAGTGCCGTGATGCCGAAAATTAATGATATTACCTCCATGAATTAGTGTAATTTTCGTTAAGAATTTATATTATTTTTTCCAGAAAAAGTCCTAAAGCTTCGAAGTTCACTATCGTTTACCTCAGCTTCTTAACGGACTTTCTCTTCCAAAAACAATTAAATTCTAAAACTTAATTACAATATTCCTTCCGATAATATCATTAATTTTTCTCTATCACTAGCTTTTAAGCTAAAGAATACAATTTCCTGTGTAACCACCTTAAGAGTTAACAACTTCTGCTATACTTAAATTTAAAAATTATTAATTAGAAATACTTTAACTTTAATAAAATACATTTAATTTAAAATATAACTATCATATCAGAATAATTTATAGCACAAAACATTAACTATAAGGTGCTGTGTTATAAGCAAACACATGTAAAAAGAAAAATGAAATATTTATTTTTTCGCTTCCATGTGGTGCGCAATATTATTCAATTATTCTTTTCCTTTAGCTGATAAAATATCTATTTTAGAACTTATAGGATCTATTATACATAAATCTAACACTTCTTTAATATGTTTAACTTTAATTATTGATATTCCATCATATTCGGAAAAGCTGTCATTCCAATTTGATTCTGGAATTAGTACTCTTGTTGCTCCTGCCTTTTTAGCTGCTAATATCTTAGCATTAACTCCCCCAATAGGATTAACAGTACCTAAAAGGCTTATTTCTCCAGTCATTGCAATTTTACTATCAATGGGCTTTCTTACTATAGCGCTATATACGGCGCTAGCAATTGCTATTCCAGCAGATGGACCATCTACAGGGATTCCCCCTGGTATATTTATATGAATATCATATTGTTCACATTTTAAATCAAAGATATTATTTAAAGCTGTTAACACATTTTGTATTGAAGAATATGCAGTACTTTTTCTCTTAATTTTTCTATTACTCATAGTAATCTCTTCTTCTTCAATAATACCTGAAATTTTCAATTCTCCACTTCTATTTAATACCTTTTTAGCTGTAGCTTCAATCTCCATTAACATTCCTATATTAGCTCCATGAACAGCTAATCCATTAACCACTCCAATCTGAGGTTTTTCTGGAACTCTTATATCAGGTATTTCTGTATATTGGCCATTTTCAATAACCCATTTTATATCATCCTCAGTAATATTTTCTCTATCTTCGTTAATAGCAATTCCTGCACATAACTGAACCAAATTAACTACTTCTCTACCATTAGAGCAATGTCTACTAATAATATCTAACCCTTTATCTGTACTCTTTAATCCAACACGTTCTATAGCCCTACTTCCTATCTCTCTTATTTCATCAGTTTGTAATCCCCTAAAAAACACCTCTACACATCTAGATCTTATAGCAGGAATAATTTCTTCGGGACTTCTAGTTGTTGCACCTATAAGCCTAAAATCTGCTGGTAATCCATTATCAAATATCTCCTTTATAAAAGTAGGCATATTAGGATCTTCTGAGCTATAATATGAACTATCCAAAAACACTTTTCTATCTTCTAGTACCTTTAACAACTTATTCATTTCTATAGGATGCAATTCACCTATTTCATCTATAAATAATATCCCACCATGAGCCTTTGTTACAGCTCCTGGTTTAGGCTGTGGTATACCTGCAACTCCTAATGCTCCAGCTCCTTGATAAATAGGATCATGAACTGAACCTATCAAAGGATCAGCTATACCTCTTTCATCAAATCTTATAGTTGTAGCATCAATTTCAACAAATTTAGCATCTCTTTTAAAGGGTGATTTTTCCCTCTTTTTAGCTTCTTCTAGCACCAATCTAGCTGCAGCTGTTTTCCCTATTCCAGGCGGCCCATAAATAATAACATGTTGAGGATTAGGACCACATATAGCTGCTTTTAATGCTTTTATTCCTTCCTCTTGCCCTATAATATCTTCAAAATTAATAGGTCTACTTTTCTCCGTTAAAGGTTCTGTTAACTTTACTCTTCTCATTTTAAGAAGCTTTTCCATTTCCTTCTTATTTTCTTTATCTACTACTACTGTTCTAGAATGATTCGCTTTATTACTATTAAATAGATATATTATAAATAGAATCATCATTATAAATTGTAGAATTATCATTATCTCACTCATAAAGTTCTATCCTCCACTTTTATAAATTCTATTTGTATTATTAACCTTTAATAGTTGTATTATTCCATAATTAGTAGTAATTAATTATAATTTTTTCTAATATTGCTAATAATTAAAAAAGTAAAAACACCTCTAGAAATCTAGAGGTGTTTTATTATGCCGTTTCCATACCTTTTCTTTTTTTAGTTTTTTTAGATTTTAAAGCCGGTCTAACTTCATTTTCACCTAATCTTACTAATTCAGGTAATTGCTTAGACTTAATTGTTGCTTCTGTAATAATGACTTTGCTTATATTTTCATCTGATGGAACATCAAACATAACATCAATCATTATATCTTCCACAATTGCTCTTAATCCTCTAGCTCCAGTTTTTCTTGCGATAGCTTCATCTGCAATAGCTTTAAGTGCATCTTCAGTAAACTCTAATTCTACATTGTCAATTTCAAATAATTTATTATATTGTTTAACTAATGCATTTTTAGGTTGACTTAAAATGTTAATTAAAGCATCCTGGTCTAAAGATTCTAAAGAAACTACCATTGGTAATCTTCCTACAAACTCTGGTATTAATCCAAACTTTAATAAATCTTCTGGAAGAATATTCTTTAAAGCTTCACCAACATCTTTAGTTTCCTTAGATTGAATTTCAGCTCCAAATCCCATTGTGCTTACTCTTGTTCTCTTTTGGATTATTTTTTCTATACCATCAAAAGCTCCACCACAAATAAATAATATATTTGAAGTATTAATTTGAATAAACTCTTGATGCGGATGCTTTCTTCCACCTTGTGGTGGTACAGAAGCTGTTGTTCCTTCTAAAATTTTTAATAACGCTTGTTGAACCCCTTCACCAGAAACATCTCTAGTTATAGATGGATTCTCAGACTTTCTAGCAATTTTATCAATCTCATCAATATAAATTATACCTTTTTCTGCCTTTTCAACATCATAATCAGCATTTTGGATTAGTTTAAGTAAAATATTTTCAACATCTTCACCTACGTATCCTGCTTCTGTTAAAGTTGTTGCATCAGCTATTGCAAATGGAACATTTAAAAACTTAGCTAGGGTTTGAGCTAATAAAGTTTTACCTGATCCAGTTGGTCCTAATAATAATATATTACTTTTTTGAAGCTCTATATCATCATCTATCATATTAGCTTTAACTCTTTTATAATGATTGTAAACAGCAACTGATAATGCCTTTTTTGCTCTATCTTGCCCAATTACATATTGATCTAAATATGCTTTAATTTCTGTTGGTTTTGGTAATGCTGTAGTATCTAATTCTACATTATCTTCAAATTCATCTTGAATTATGTCAGAACACAAATCTATACACTCATCACATATATATACGCCAGGTCCGGCAATTAATCTTTTTACTTGATCTTGATTTTTACCACAAAATGAACACTTTAATTGCTTTTTATCTTCAAATTTAGCCATAACATCACCTCACTTTGGCTTATCCTGCCAAAAATTAATTATTTTTTATTCTTAACAATAACTTCGTCGATTAATCCAATATTTAATGCTTCATCTGCACTCATGAAATTATCTCTTTCACACATTTGAACCATAGTTTCATAATCAACTTTTCCATTAGTAGATTCTGCCATTGTTCTAGTTAAAGTTTCTTTTATCTTTAATATTCTTCTAGCATGAATATCAATATCAGTAGCCTGACCTTGGAATCCTCCTAATGGTTGGTGAATCATTATTTCACTATTTGGAAGCGCGAATCTCTTTCCTGGAGCTCCACTTGATAATAAGAATGCTCCCATAGAAGCGGCCATACCAATACAAATTGTACTTACATCACATTTTATATATTGCATAGTGTCATAAATAGCCATTCCAGAAGTAATTGAACCACCTGGACTATTTATGTAAAGATAAATATCTTTATCAGGATCTTCACTCTCTAAAAATAATAATTGAGCTACTACTAAATTAGCAGTAACATCGTTAACTTCACCACTAAGCATTATAATTCTGTCTTTTAAAAGTCTTGAAAATATATCGTAAGACCTTTCTCCTCTTCCTGTTTGTTCTACAACATATGGAATATAATTGCTCATTTTTGCATTCCCTCCTTTTCTCTTTAAAACCCTTCTTACTTTATAATATATCCAACTAATCAAAAGTAATTATATTAAAATTATATAAATTTTACTTTATTTTGTTAAAGAAATATTTTAATAATTGCCAGAATTTCTTCTGGCAATTAATATAAGACTATTTATTATTTTCAAGTAATAATTTCATTGTTTTATTTGTAATAACGTCAGCTCTTAATGCAGCTTGTTGGCTTTGCATTAATAAATCAACCATTTTTTCATCTTCAGATGCAGCATACATCTTAGCAACTTCTACAGCTTTTGCTCTTATTTCTTCTTCAGTAGCTTCAACATTTTCAGCTTTTTCTATAGCTTCTAAAACTAAGTCTACTTTTACTTTAGTTTGAGCATTAGTTCTCATGTATTCTCTCATCTTTTCTTCATCAGTTCCTGTGAATTGGAAGTATTGTTCTAAAGTTAAACCTTGATATTGTAATCTTTGTTGTAAGTTTTGAACCATTTTATCTACTTCTTTTTCTACCATAACTTCTGGAATTTCAACCTTTGCATTTCCAGCTACAGCAGTAATAACAGCTTCTTCAAATTCTCTTTCTGATCTTTCAGCATTAGCTTCTTCTAATTTTTTAGTTACATCAGCTTTTAAATCAGCTATAGTATCAAACTCAGATGTTTCTTTAGCAAATTCATCATCTAATTCTGGTAATTCTTTAACTTTTATTTCTTTTATAGTAACTTCAAATTTAGCTGGCTTTCCATTTAACTCTTCTTTTCCATAGTTTTCTGGGAAAGTAACATTAACTTCTACTGTATCATTTACTTTAGCTCCAACTAATTGTTCTTCAAATGTATCAATGAAAGTTTTTGATCCAATTTCTAAAGAGTAGTCTTTTCCTTCTCCACCTTGGAATGCTTCTCCATCAACATATCCTTTGAAGTCAATAACAGCTATGTTTCCATTTTCAACTGTTCCTTCTTCTTTAGCTTCAACTCTAGCATTCTTTTCTTGCATTTCTTTAAGCTTCTTTGAAACTTCTTCTTCAGTTACTTCATATGTTTTCTTTTCTATTGATAATCCTTTGTATTCACCTAATTCAACTTCTGGATAAACAGTAACTTCTGCAGTATAAACAAAGTCTTTACCTTCTCCAACTTCAACTACATCTATCTTTGGATAGTCTACTGGTACTATATTATTTTCTTTTAATACTTCACTGTATGATCCTTCTATTGCAAAGTTAACAGCATCCTCTAAAAGAACTTCTATTCCATAATATTTTTTAACCACATTCATAGGAACTTTTCCTTTTCTGAATCCTGGAACATTGAAATTCTTAACATTTTTCTTATACGCTCTTGTTAAAGCTGCATCAAATTTTTCTGCTTCAACCTTCACTTCAAACTTAACGATATTTACATCGATTTTTTCCATTTTAGCTTCCATTGTATATTCCTCCTAAAAAAGTATCTCTTGTTTGATTAATACAACTAGCTTATTATAACACATTTAAGCTATTTTTTACAAATGTTTGTTCACAAAATTACTTAATAATTTGCCCTTCATTAGTAATATACATAATATTGCCATCAATTTCAACCTTTAAGCCATTATCTTGATTTTTAGATAACTTAATATAATCTACTTTTAAATCTTCATTGATATTATGTATATTATTATTATTAAATAACTAGTGAAACAAACTATTTTAACTCGCCCTCTAATTTAGGAATATTAGTAACATATGCTATTTGCTCATCATTAACTATTTTCTCTTGACTATACCAAAGATAATTTGAATTATTATTTAATATTTCACTTTTAGAAATACTTTCCCCATTTTGTGATATATATTCACTTAATGTTAAATCTATAATATTTTTTAGTATTAATCAAATAAATTTTCTAGTCACTGTTTATAATTAAAACTTTATCTTTATTAATGTCAATTGATATTAAATCTTTATCCGCTTTAATATCAACTATTTCTAAATCATCATTATTTTTTATAGTCTTTAAAGTTAAAATGTAATCATCAATTGATACATATATGCCTTCTGTTTTAAAATTATTATATTTCTTCTTTTTTTCTCTTCCTCATGACTTTCTCATAATTCCTACTAAATATACTTACCTTAGCCACACTGCACCTCCCCTACAGAAAAATCTTATTTACAACTATAATTTTAACATATAAGAATTAGCCAATAAACATTTATTTACTTATTTATACATTTTTACTATTTATAAATTTTCCATTCTTTTCTAACTTATTATTCGACAATCCATTATCTTGATTTACAACATTTTTTTACCTTGTTGCATCCATTGCACTTTTTGTTACTATTACCTTTAGTACTACAACACCCTCCACACTTTAACATACCTAAATCTCTCATTTCTTCTATAGTTAATTTAACTTCATTTTCACTATACGCTTCATAATCAGGCTTATCCTTAAGAATATCTTCCCTATAAAACATTTTATTTTCCTCCTTTTCACCCATATATTAACATTATTATATACAACTTTTCTTCTAAATTTATACATAAAAAAAATTTTTTCAACTTTTTTTGTAAAAATTATTTGATTTTATTAAATACTATTGTATAATATTTATATAGTATTTAATTTATAAATACTCTTAAACAGCCCATACCGCTCTATAATTAAATATAATTATGGAGTTTTAATAAAACCCCACACAATCACTTATTCCCTTTCTTAAGTGATTGTAATCCCTTAAACCTGTGCTTAGCACAGGTTTTTTATTTACAAGAAATATAACTTAAACCTTCCTCAATATTATTGTCTTACTTAAACTTTATTATACAAAAGGGCTATGTTTTCACATAACCCTTTTTTATATACTAATTATAAAAATCTAATAAGGTATATAATTTAAAGGATCTACAGCTTCTCCATTAATCCTTATTTCAAAATGTAGATGAGGGCCTGTACTATTTCCAGTTGAACCTACAGTTGCAATTATATCTCCTTGTGAAACAGTATCACCATAAGAAACATTTAAAGTCTGAGCATGAGGGTATAATGTCTGAACTCCATTTCCGTGTCCCAAAATTATAGTATTACCATATCCACTTATCCATCCTGAATATTCAACTACTCCACTTTTTGAAGCCTTAATTGGATCCCCATAATTTCCTGCATAATCTATTCCTTTGTGCAATTTATATTCACCTGTAACAGGATTAACTCTATAGCCATAATAGCTAGTTATTACCCCTGGAACTGGGCGTAGGAATCCACTTTCATTAGGTAAAGTCTCTAACTTGTCATTATTACCTGTACCACCAGCAACACTATTAATTATTCTATCTAACTCAGCTTCTAACTCACTATTATGTGATTCTAATTCTTCTATTTGATTATTTATAGAATTGCTATTATTTTCTAAAGATGCAATACTATTCAGTTTTTCATTTTGAAGAGCTAAAAGTTCTTTTCTTTTCTCTTCCTCTTTATTTTGTATAGCCACAACGCTGTTTTTTGCACTAACTATTTCTTCTTGTTTTTCTTTTATAGCAATTTGCTTTTCCTCTTGTTCTTTTATCTTTAAATTTATTTCACTAATTTCAACAGCTATACGTTCTTGACTTTGTATAGATTTATCTATTAACCCTTTATCAAAAGTAATTATTCTAGAGATATTTGATAAATTCTGAAAAAGCTCCAATATATTCTTACTTTTAAGAATCATATAAATATATTGCTTTGATAAATCAAGTTTGTAAATACCTCTTATTCTATCATCTAACAACTCTTGAATTTTCTCTTGCTCCTCTTTTAACTCTTCAATATATTTTTTCTTTATTTCAATTTGATTTTTACTTTCTGTAATAGCATAATTTAAGTCATTTATATCCGACTGTATCTCATCTATTTGTTTTTGATATTCACTAATTTCTTTTTGAAGCTCATAAAGTTCACTTTCTTTTTCCTGTATATCAGCTTCTAATCCTGTTAGTTGATTTTTCTCCTCTTCAATCTGACTATTTAAATTTTCTTTTTCTTCTTGAAGATTTTCAATTTTGTTTTTATTACTTTCTATTTCTTCTTTTATAGAATCTTTTTTAGTTGCAAATGCATAAGTATTGTTTACTAATATGCAGATAAGTACTGTATATATAATCTTTTTTCTATTATTCATTTTATCCCCCACATTTTATCATTAGTTATTAATCTTTATATATCTATTTTCTGTATTCCTTTAATTATAAAATCTTCATTTTCATACTCTAAATTTAGAATAAAAGAACTTTCATTAGAATTTTTAACAAAAGGTAACAATTTTTTATATACACTATAATTAATCCTTGTTACCAAACTAGCTTTATATATATTATCTTCATATTTAAAATCACTTTTCTCAATTTCAACACTTAAGTCAGTTATTTCATAATTATTACTTAGTAAAAAAGCTTTCTCATTAATATAGTTATAAACCATATCCTTTACTTCTTCAGTAGCACCTAAAATAAGACTTTTATCTTTACTATTCAATGCTTCAAATGAGCTAAAATAAAATTCATTTACCTTCTCATCAATCATATTATTCAATTCATCATTTACCATATTTATATCAAGCTTAATATATTGATCATTACTTATTAATACTTCTTCACTATTAATTTTTCCCCATGGAAACTCTCTCTCAAGATGTATTTTAATATCCTTATCCTTTGGAAGAGGTCCATAATTTTTAACATCTTTAGCTTCTAATCCAGTATCAAGGTCATTAATAAATACTTTTGCATCATCAAAATTTGAATACAATGTAATATATCTTCCATCAACATTTATTTCAACAGTTTCATCTTCCATTAAATTTACAATTTTACTTTCACTTATATCACCATATTCTGTCTTATATGTATATAAAACTTTATATGTACCTGGAATCACATCAAACTCAGCTTTATCAATTAAATTAAATCTTTTATTTGAAAACTCTATATCAACACCATTTATATTTGTAATAAAACTAACATTAATAGTATTAATATCAATATAATATTTTTCCTTTAAAAATCCTTTTCTACTTTCTACTGTAAAGTTTCCACTTTTCCCAACTTTTCTTAGTTCATTGACTATTTTTTTAATCCTTACTTTATCTTTATCATATCCATCAATTAAAGGTTGCAATTCCTTAGATGATACTTTTTCATTTTCTACTTTCACATACTGAGCTAACGTAGAAGGATTTCCATTAATTAAAGCTAATTCAAATTTACTTAAAACTTCTTCTTTAGATAAACTAAAACTACTAAGTAAAAATATAAAAATCGCAAATATATATATAAACATTATGAGGAATTTAAGTCTATTTCTTTCCCATAGCGTTTTAACACCTATTTCCTTAATGTTTTTAATATCTTTGATAAAGCTTAAAAAATTAGAATTAAGATTTTCATAACCTTCTTTTATTATTTCTTTAAGATTTCTCATAAAGTATTACTCCAAAATATCTATAATCCATTTTCCACAAGATACACATTTATATAATCTAATAACAAATAAATCCATTACTTGCCCATTTGCTAAACCTGGATTTTCCTCAATTTCTTTTTTAGTTATAAATTCATCTTCTTGATTTAAAAAGCCTTGAATTTCAACTATATAATTTTTATTGCTTTTTCCACAACAGTCATTTTCACCAACACATTCAATCTCTTCATATGTTAATTCATTTTGTAATTCTTCTATTATAGGTAATAAATCCTCAAATTCATTTATATCATCTAAAAAGTCCTCTTTATTAAAAATTAAATCTTGAATTGTAAATAACTTCATATTTCTACTCCTTACATAAAATAATATACTCTACTCATAATATATCATTTATTTCGTACTATTCAACATTTTTTTAGTTATTTCTAAATCTAAAATAAATATAATAAAAATGTTTATTTATTTGTATAAATTTATATAAATAGTTTGTTTTCCATTGAAAAATTTATATTTTTATATTAAATTAAAATTTGAACATTATTTTAATAAATTTTACAGAATACGAGGAGAAATACTAATGAAAAGAAATACTAATTCTAGCTCTAAAACTAGAAGACTCGTTCTCATAGGTGCACTAGGTGGAATATCTATTTTTCTTGGTGTAAGCGGTTTAGGACTAATACGCTTACCTATCTTCAGCCTTACTATAATGCATATCCCTGTAATTATAGGTGCATTATTAGAAGGTCCTGTTGTAGGTATAGCTGTTGGGTTAATTTTTGGCTTATTTTCAATGTATCAAAATATTACAGCTCCTGGATTAACATCATTTATATTTTGGAACCCAATAGTTGCATTAATCCCAAGGATGTTGATTGGTATAGTAGCATATTATTCATTTAAACTACTTAAAAGTAAAATTAAAAGTACTGGAGTTTGTGCCGGTATTGCATCAATCTTAGCTACATTAACCAATACAATTGGTGTATTAGGATTAACTTATATTTTATACCTTGATAAATATGCACAAGCAAGAGAAATCTCAAGAGACGCCGTAGCTGGTACTTTACTTACTGTTGGCTTAACTAACGGAATCCCTGAAGCTATAGTGTCAGCATTAATAACAATACCAATAGTTGTTACAATGCTAAAAATTAAAAGAAACTAATTATATTTAATACATACTAAGATATACATAATTATCTAAGTATGTATTATTTTTTATCTTTTTACCATTCTATAATTTAGTTCCATTTGCTACTTAAAATATTCTTTTTTTCCTTTATTCCCTTGTTTTTAATAGATTATATAAATTAACTCTGCACATAATACTAGTGTAAGTAAAAACAAATTACTTACAAAAAACATAAATATTAATTTATTTAAAGGAGGGTCTTTTATGGCTCAAAAGTTAGTACCAGAAGCAAAAAACGGATTATCAAAATTTAAGAATGAAGTAGCAAGCGAAATGGGAGTTCCTTTCACAGATTACAACGGAAACTTAACTTCTAAACAATGCGGAAGCGTTGGCGGAGAAATGGTTAAGAGAATGGTTGAACAATACGAACAAGGAATAAAGTAAGCTAACTAAAAAAATAAGTTAATAAAACAAAATAAGAGAGTGTGAATATCTAAATTGATATTTACACTCTCTACCCTTGTATGATTTTATTAATAATTATTATTTTATTTCTCTTCTATAAAAACTTCTACACCATAATGATCAGAAATTATATCTTTATTTATATCATTAAATATTACATTAGATTTTTTCACTTCTATATCTTTATTAGTTAATATTAAATCTAATCTTTTATCTTCAGATTGAGCTTCCCAACCTGCAATTTCTCCCTTAACAGTAATTCCTGAATCTTTTACTTTAGCATTACAATAAGTGTCTATTAATCCCTTACTTATTAAATAATCATATCCTTCACTTCTTATTAATGCATTGTTATTAAAATCCCCCATAATGAATGATAATCTTTCATTAGATATATTCTCTAATAATTTATCTGCTTGATATTTAAAAGGTTCTATATCATCATTCCACCAACCTGTATGACAACTATAAAAATCAATTAGTTCATCATTCATCTCAATTGTTATACTTACTATATTTCTACTTCTATAATTACTTTTATCATTGCTTTGTGAAATATAGAAAGATTTAGAATCTTTAATTTTATGCTTTGTAAGTATTGCTAGACCTTCTTCATATATATCATATCCTATATGTGAATAATCCCATATGAAATTATATTTATACTCATCAAGTTTATTTAATTCTTTAATCAATAACATAGCAAAGTTATCTTCTTTAATTATTGAATTAACAGAGTTAGAATCAATACTTTGACTTACCTCTTGAAGTGTAACTACATCATACTGCTTCTCTTTAATAACACTTGCTAAATATTTAATTTTTTCAACTTGATTTTCTTCTTGCCACGAATGACAATTTAAAGTTAAAAGTTTCATATTAAACCCCTACTAAACTCCTAATATATCTTGAATATTCGATTTTAATACATCTGCCTTTGGACCATAGATTGCTTGAACTCCACTATCTTTTAATATTAATCCTAATGCTCCATTTTTCTTCCACTCTTTTTCATCTGCAACTTTTTCAATATCTTTAACAGTTACTCTTAAACGAGTCATACATGCATCAACATCTTCAATATTTTCTTTTTCACCTAATAAAGAAATTATTTTTAAAGATAATACATCATTAGCTGTAGCTTTATCTATTGCAGCTTCCTTTGTTGAATCACTTGACTCTTCCTCATCATAATTCCCTAAACGTCCTGGTGTTGGAATCTTGAATTTTTTAATACAGAAACTAAATACACCAAAGTTAATTCCAAAGAATGCTAAACAAGCAATAACAAAATTAATAACATCTCCAAGCAATCCAGCATTAATCATCATAGGCACACGTGTTATAAGCTCTATTGCACCAAAACCATGAACTCTTAAATTAATTATATCAGCTAAAGCAAATGCTAGTCCTGTTAATATTGCATAAATTACATAAAGTACTGGTGAAATAAACATAAATAAGAATTCTATCGGCTCACTTACACCTGTTAAAAATACAGCTAAACTAATTGATATAAACATTGATTTATATTTTTTCTTTTTATCTGCATCTACATTTTTATACATAGCTAATGCAACACCTAATAATGATGCTGTTGATAATATTACTTGTCCAGCTTTAAATCTCGCTGGAGTTACTGTTGCTAATAAATTATTATATTCAGCCATGTTTCCTGCAGACTTAAAGTTAATTAAATCTGTTATCCAAGCAAACCATAATGGATCTTGACCTGCAATAACTGTACCTGCTGCTGCTCCTGTTAAGGATGTATAAACTCCACCTAATTCAGTATAATTAACAGGAATCGTTAACATATGATGTAATCCAAATGGTAATAATAAACGTTCTAATGCTCCATATACAAATGGTGCTAATACTGGTGCTGTATCCTTTGAATTTGCAAGCCAAATACCAAAGCTATTTAAAGCACCTTGCGCAAAAGGCCAAATTATAGATAATATAACAGCAGTAACTGTTGACCATAAAATAACAACGAATGGAACAAATCTTTTTCCATTAAAGAAATTTAACGCTTGTGGTAATTTGTTATAGTTATAATATTTATTAAATAATGTTGCACCTAAGAAACCTGAAATAATTCCTATAAATACACCCATATTTAAGGCAGGAGATCCTAAAACACTTGTAAAGTAATCTGGAACTGTTAATGTTGCTCCTAATAACGACTTAACTGTTGCAGTACTATCTGCTAACATTTCAGTACTTACTCCAAATATCGCACCTGTAATACGATTAATAAGAACAAATGATAATAATCCTGCGAAAGCTCCCCCTGCTCTTTCCTTAGCCCATGAACCACCTATTGCAACTGCGAATAATATATGTAAGTTTCCAATTATTCCCCAACCTATATTATCCATAACTCTTGATACTGCTTGTATTATATCTGCCTCAAAATACATTCCTAGCAGTTTTCCTATAGTTATCATTAATCCAGCTGCTGGCATAACAGCAATAACTACTAATAACGCCTTACCAAACTTTTGCCAAAAATCGAAAGATAATAATTTGCCCTTTTTCTTTGTTTTACCCATTTTTATTCCCCTTTTCATTAGGAGGATTAACCTCCTAAATTTATATTTTTTATTTTAAGTATTTAAAATACCCGATTTCTATTATTTTTATAAATTATAGTTTATAAAGTCTTGCTTCATATGGTCTTAAAATAAATTCTTTTATTGCATTATGTTTATCCACATTATAATTACTTAATAATAATCCTTCGTAATTTAATTCTTCTTCATAATTATATTTCGCTTCATCGTGTGATAAATTTACTATTACAATAAATTTTTCATTACCCATAGTTCTTGTATAAGCATAAATTTTCTCATCTTCCTCTAATATAAGATCATAACTACCATAAATTAGAGTTTTATATTCTTTTCTTATTGTAATCATCTTTTTATAAAAATTTAAAATTGACTTTTCGTCTTTTAATTGTGCTTGTACATTTATATTTTTATAATTTTCATTAACATTAATCCAAGGCTTTCCTTCAGTAAATCCTGAATTAATACTATCATCCCATTGCATTGGAGTACGAGAATTATCTCTTGATACTGCCCATACATACTTTAATGCCTCTTCTTTAGTCAATCCTTCAGCTAATTTTTCCTTATATATATTTATCCCTTTTACATCGTTATAATCATAAATCGAATCAAACTTAACATTTGTCATTCCAATTTCTTGCCCTTGATATATGAATGGTGTTCCTTGTTGCATAAAATACATAAGACCAAATGCTGTTGCACACTCTCTTAAATACTCCTTATCATTTCCCCAAGTAGAAATTACTCTAGGAATATCATGATTTTCTATATACAATGCATTCCATCCCTTACCATCTAATGCTTTTTGCCATTTAGTTAGTACTTTTTTATAATTCTTTACATTAAATGTATTTTCACTTTCAGCTCCCCAAAGATGTAAGTGTTCAAATTGAAATATCATATTAAACTTTCCATTCTCTTCTCCAACCCAAAGATCAGCGTCTTCAGCATCTACTCCATTTGCTTCCCCAACAGTCATAATGTCATAGTTATCAAAAGTCCTCTCTTTTAGCTCTTTCAAATACTTATGTATACCTTCCACATTCATATGTTTATCAAAAGATTCTACATATTTTAACCCTTCTGGATTATTCATATCTGTTAATCCTTCTTCTTTTTTAATATGACTAATTGCATCAACTCTAAATCCATCAATCCCTTTATCTAACCACCAATTTATCATATTATAAACTGCTTCTCTTAACTCTTTACATTCCCAGTTTAAATCCGGCTGTCTTTTTGTGAATAAATGTAAAAAATATTCTTCAGTATTTTTATCATATTCCCATGCTGATCCTTTAAAAATACTCTCCCAATTGTTAGGTTCTATTCCGTTCTTGCCTTCTCTCCAAATATACCAATCTCTCTTTGGATTATTCTTTGATGACTTAGATTCTATAAACCATGGATGTTCATCACTAGTATGATTTACTACCAGATCTATTATAAGTTTCATATCTCTCTTATGTACTTCTTCTAATAATTCATCAAAATCCTTCATTGTTCCGAAATCATCCATAATATCTTGATAATCACTTATATCATATCCATTATCATCATTTGGTGATTTATACATAGGACATATCCAAATTACATTAATCCCCAAATCTTTTAAATAATCTAATTTAGATGTTATCCCCTTTAAATCTCCTATTCCATCACCATTAGAATCTTTAAAACTCCTAGGATATATCTGATATCCTACAGCCTCTTTCCACCAAATTCGTTTCATTAAAACACACCCCTTTTATATGCAATCGGTTGCACAAATCTTTAAATAATATGTACAGTACTATTTACTGTACATATTTACATTATTAGCTTGTCTATTTATTAATCTTACAATTTACTAAACCGTTACCAGTTCTATGAATTTACTATAACATCCTAAGAAATTGTTTACAAGAATTAAATTATCCTATTTTTAGTCAAATTTTAAAATTAAGTTAGAATATCTCTCATTTTCTTCACATTATGCAATCGGTTGCACTAGATTTGTATTTTCTTTTTTATTAATGATTCCCTTTCAACTAACTTAGTTTCAATGACATAATATCCCTTGCCTTCTCTATTTTCTAATTTGTCAATTAGCAATTTAGTAGCATACATTCCTAACTTTTCAGAATTAATATCAACTGATGATAATGGTGGATTTTTATATTGAGTTAATGGTATATTATTAAATCCTACTATAGATATATCCTCATATCCTAAATCTTTAATAGCTCTTTGCACCCCAAAAGCAAGCAAATCATCAGTTGTTACAAAAGCTGATACTTTATTTTTTTCTAATATTTTTTTTGCTGCTAAATAACCATTTTTCTCTGAAAAATCATCCATCTCTATAATTAATTCATTATCTAGCTCTATATTTCTACTGAACAATGCTTGCTTGTATCCATTTAATCTATCCTTAGAAACATTCATTTCAGGTTTAGCTCCTATGAATGCTACTTTTTTATTATCTAAGTCTACCATATTTTGAGTTAAGTTATACATAGCTGCAAAATTGTCATTATCTACCCATAGAACTCCCTCAATTTCATCTGGTCTACCTATTACAACAAAAGGAAATTCCTTTTTCTTTAAATAATTAATAGTTATATCATTGTCTTTTACGTTAAATAAACATACTCCATCTACAAGATTACCTTCAGTAAACTTTTTTATCCATTCTTCATCATCCTTTTTATTTTCATTAAAAGCATACATTATATAATAATCTTCTTTTTGAGAATACATACTAATACCCTTCATAGCTTGAACAAAAAATGGATTTTCAAAGGATACTTCAGCACCCCCTGGTAATAAAACTGCTAATATCCTGGTCTTATTATTAGCTAACCCTCTTGCCACAACGCTTGGAGTGTAGTTTAATTTCTTTATTGCTTCATTAACTCTCTTTTTTGTTTCTTCACTTATTTTACTACTATTAGCTAAAACTCTTGATACTGTAGACGTTGCCACTTTTGCTTCTCTTGCTACATCTTTTATTGTTACCTTCATAAATACTCTTCCCTCTTTCTCTGCTTTTCTTCAATTTTCTCCGTTTTTCTCAAAATTCACTTTCATTTTTTGTAATTAACCTTCCTAATATAATCCATTATATTCCTGATTAATCCATTTTTCCATTTTAAACATGACAAATAGGCTTTTACATGTTAAATTTTTTTAATAAAAAAGTTAATGTAAAAGCCCTATCTGTAATTTAGATAATCGCTTTACATTAACTTTATATTGATACTGCTATTACTCTTCCACCGTATGTTATATACTATAACTTATATACCGCATGTATCTGTTAAGCTCTCTCTATTTCTCCCTCACCGAGTGCACAAAACTGCCTCTATGTATTTATGTACGAGTAGCATATTATCTAAATTATATATTGTTTTTCACCTAAATGCAATTATTTATTATATTTTCTTTTAGATAATGGTTTCATCTCTTCTCTAAACTTTTTCTTATTGCATTTGTCAAAATCAATATCCTTTAATAACTCTTTTGTATTAAATTCAGTATTACTCTTTATTGCTCCATAAAATCCTCTAATAACTTTACTTATTGTTGCTAAAAACATAGCCTTTTTAGAAACACTATTTTCTCTTTCATATGTTTTATAATAACAATATAATCTTCTAATATCTTTATTATGTTTGATAAAGACATCTGTAAGAACATAAGCATGTTTTCTAGCATGTCTACTTCCACTTTTACTAATCCCTGGTTTCTTCTTCATTCCACCTGATGATTCAGCAATTACAGTTAATCCACAAAAATTTAATAGTGATCTAGCCGATTTAAAATCTTTCATAAAATTTGTTTCTGCTAATAATGATATAAATGTACTATCTGACATTCCATCTATTTTTCCATCTAAATATTTTTCTATATTGGGTTCTATTTCTAAGGCTAATTTTTTTATTCTTGTTTCTAAATTTTTTATGACTTTCTCTAAAAATTCATATTCTTCTATTAAATTTTTAATTTCATCTTTTTTTAACTCCGTTAAAGGTTCGCAATATTCTCTTGCAACTTCTGCTTCTTGAAGATATAAAGCGATTTTTCTTCTATTAGGTAATTTGGTATACTCCCTTAACTTTCCATAAACCTCTGATACACTTAAATCTTTAATTTCATGTACACATGGATAGACTTTAAGCAAATTAATTCCTGTTGTACTTGGAAAATCCCACTCTATTACTTTGAAAACTTGATTACCTACTTCTAACCAACTGTGCATTCTATTAGTAACTTGTGCCAAAGATACTCTATAGGTATTTAAACTTCTTGTTAATTTCTTTAAATCTTTAAGTAATGTATCTGATTTCTTTATTACTACATAATGATTATCTCTTAGGCAATAACTTATAATTCGAGCATCCCCTTTATCATGCTTATTTTTAACATCTTTATAAACATCTTTCATTCTTTTTACTGTTACACTAGGCACTTGAACTACATCTACTCCTAATTTTTCAATATATTTTGCAATATTAACTCCATAATTACCTGTACTTTCTAATCCTAAAATACACTCATTATATGTTAACCCATCACTTGCTATAGCTTCATAAATATAGCTTTTCATTTCATTAAATCCATGATAAGTATTCTTAATTTCAAATTGATACCTTGGAGTACCTTCTCCTAAAAATACTATAGAAATATAATTTATTTCTTTCCCTATATCTACCCCTATAAATATCTTTTTAGATTTTTCTCTAGCCACTATGACCATCCCCTTTTTCTTTTAAATTTTTATTGCTAAATAAATATGAAAATTTTAACTTTAGTTTTCTAATATTATAAATTATAAATAATTTATAAATATAATATTATCCTTCTACAAATCACCCTCAAACCTTGATATTCACTCACTTTTCGCCCTAAATTTTCAATACCAATTCAATACTTTTTCAGTATTTTCAAAAAAATATTAAGATTTAATTTTATGTTATCAACAACTTATCAACAAACTTATCCACAAGTTATTAACAATAAAATCCATTAATTTATTTCAATTTTTATTTGTTTTTTCAATACTATTTCAATACTTTTCCATAAAAATCACCCTTTTTTCAAAATTTTATGAGAAAATATTAATATAACTTTTCTATTAAATCTCTATTAAATTTTTGACAAAATTTTATTATACATTTTTTACTTGTACAAATTTTCTATTTTTCTCAAACTAATATTTTATTTCCATATATAACGATATGTTAAAATTACAATTTGTTCTCTAAATACCAAATAGGATAAAAGTCCTTTAGGACTTTTTAATTCATCTTGTTTTTTTGAAGCACTAGCCTATCATATTTACGTTCAAGTTATAAAGCCATTCCATAAAAATTTTTGTCGGCCATGATCTAAGCATAGCAGCCAAAATTTTTTACTCCATTTTCCTTTACAACTCACTCCAATATGTAGTCTTAGGCTCAACAAAAAAACAAACAACGCCGAAGGTGTTAACCGAGAGTGTTTTACTAAAATGAAAGGATTTGATTATTTTGAAAGATTATAAAATTTTCTTATCAGCTACTGACAAAAAGATAGTTGATAAATCAATACTTAGAGTTGACCTATTTGGAGATATGAAAATTAAAGATATTAGGGAGTTGAAAGATTTTAATATTGTTTATTTCTCTAAAGGACATGAAGATTTAGTATCAATTAAAGGTCAAAAGATACCTCGCAAAGTTAGATACATACAAATTTTTAAAAGCAATTAATGAGTGTCCCCCGGGGACACCACAATATAAATACATATCAAATAAAAATATTTTAAAGAAAGAAGGAATTAACTATGAAAAAAATATCAATTATGAACATAAAGGGAGGAGTTGCTAAAACTACTTCAACTGCAAATTTAGGAGCTTGTTTAAGCCAACAAGGATATAAAGTGTTACTTATCGATTTAGATGCTCAATCAAATTTATCAAAATTATTTAAAACTTATAGTATGGAAGATTTATCTGTAGCAAATGTTTTACTTGATAAAAATTTAGATATACATAAAGTAATTAAAAAAACCGATTTTGAAAATATAGACATAATACCTGCAAACATTACTTTAACTTTTACTGAAAGAAATATACTTGTTGATAATACTAGAAGTCAACAGAATAGATTGGCTAAAGCTCTTTCAAAATTAAATGATGAATATGATTATTGTTTAATAGATTGTCCCCCAAGTTTAAATATGATTACAGTTAATGCTTTATGTGCTTCTGATGAAGTATTTGTTCCTATTAAGATTGATAAATTCGCTTTAGATGGTCTTGAATATCTCCTTGAAAGTATTGAGAATATGAAAGATGAATTTAATCCTAACCTTAATTTCAAAGGTTGCTTTATAACAATGGATAGTGCCACTACTGTAAACAGACTTATAAAACAAGAACTTAAAAATCTATTAGGTGATAAATTATTTAATACTACTATTAAGCAAAATGTAAAAGTTGTTGAAAGTACCTTTGAAGAATGTCCAGTAGTATTTAGTAATAAAAAAGCTAGGGCGAGTATTAATTATAAAGAACTTTGTAAAGAAGTTTTTTAAAAAAGTAAATATGGTGTCCCCCGGGGACACCTCCCACATACATAATACATATATACATAATAAATTAAATTCAAAAAAAATTAAGAAAGTAGGTTTTAAATATGAGTAAGAAATTTTCATTAACTGACGGAATGTTAAACGGAATAAGTAAAAACATAGAAAAGGCTAATACACTTGAAGCTAAAAACAATTTTAAAGTTGAATACATAGATATAAATGATATTAGAAGAAATGAAAAGAACTTTTATGAAATAGTAAATGTAGATGAATTAGCCGAGGATATTAAGATGAATGGATTAAATCATAATTTAGTAGTTAGACAACTTGAAAATGGTACATATGAACTTATTAGTGGTGAAAGAAGATATACTGCTCTTAACAAATTAGTACAAGAAGGTAATGAGTTATTTGCTTTAGTTCCTTGTAAAGTTATTGAAGCTAATGACATTGACGCTGAAATAATCTTAATTCAAGCTAATGCACAAACTAGAGAATTAACAGATTTAGAAAAACTTCAACAAGTAAAAAGACTTAAAGAATTATATACTACTAAAAAAGCTAATGGCGAAACTATACCAGGTAAAATTAGAAATTTAATCGCTAATGATTTAAATTTATCACCAACACAAGTAAGCAGATATGAAAGTATTAATAACAATCTTATTCCGGAATTAAAAGAAATACTTGAAAATGGTAACTTAACAATTGCTAATGCTAGTGAATTTTCAGCTTTAAGTGAAGATAATCAGAAAGTTATCTTAGATATTATAAATGATAAAGTAGAACTTAATAAAAAAGAAGCTATTGCATTAAAAAATCAACTTAAAGAAATTGAAGAAGAAAAGGAAAAAGAACTAAAAGCTAGACAATCTATTATCGAAGAAAATGCTAGGCTTAAAGCTAAAGTCAATGAAAATAATGCTAAAAGCCAAGAAGAAATTAAACAAATTGAAGGTCAATTAAGACTTGAATTAAAGAAAGAACTTAATAACAAGTATGGAGTAATGATTGAAGAAGTTAAAAGCCAAGCTAAAGCTAGTAATGAAGAAAAAGAACGTTATAAAAAAGAATTGGAAGAATTAAAGGCTAAAACTAAAGCTAAAGATGAAAATTCAGAAGAACTTAAAGAAAATTATAAATTAATTACTGAATTAAGAAATGTTTACTCTAGCTTAACTGCTCTTATGCGACAACACGATAAAATGAAGAAAAATAACATTAATTTTTCAGATGACATTTTAGATGACCTTAGAAAAGTTAATAATGCTAAATCTATACTAAATAATCTTACACATGAATTTAATTAAATAATAACGGTGTCCCCTAGGGACACCTAAATATAAAAAATATTAAAAATCAAATAAAAATACAAATAAATTTTATTTATTACGAGGTGCAAAATGAAAAATAAAAGATGGAAAAGAAAAGCTAAAAGATTAAAGGGTAAAGCTGATATATGGTACGAATGTGAATTTTGTAAATTATCCCCTTCAACTTGTCTTTCTGCTTGTTGTGTTGGAATTAGAACTTTAGAATTACAGTTTAAACAAAGTAAATAATTATTGGTGTCCCCGGGGACACCTTGGTATAAAAGTAAAGGAGTTTTTTATGAGTCAAGAAAATAATTTAACAAAATTAAATAATATTGTAACCTTAAATAATTTAGCTGAAGATCACATTATTGAATTAAGTGAAATATGTAATAAAGAACTTATTGAAACTCAAAAGAAATATTTTGAAGTTTATAAAAATAATATTTCTATCAATTCTGAAAAAAAATCTAATAAATAACACTAGGAGATGTAAATTTATGATAAACAATACTAATCAAGAAAATTATATTTGTCAAAAAATAATAAAACTAATGAAAAAGAATAAAGTAACA
Organism: Clostridium cuniculi; assembly: GCF_004353185.1. Lineage (GTDB taxonomy): Bacteria > Bacillota > Clostridia > Clostridiales > Clostridiaceae > Clostridium > Clostridium cuniculi. The sequence goes on from NZ_SMUS01000021.1 coordinate 25,510, forward strand.
AATAAAAAATTAGTAAATATTATAAATGAAAATTCCACAAAAGAAATTCGAGCAATATGTACTATAACGCTAGATAGAATGAATGAAATAACTACTGGAAGTATTCCTTCGCTAATAGAATGTTTACTTATAGGACAGGCTCTTGGAAAGGGATTAGGATATTTTCATTACAATGGTTATCAAGTTAACTAAATAATTGTAATCTTTTTATCCCCCGAGGACATCAAACTATAAAATCAAAATTAAAGGAGAAATAAAAATATGAGTAACTTAAAACATACTTATGATATACAAATAAAAATAAATGAAAGAAAAAGAAGATTTAATTTGAAAGATGAAAATATCATTATCGTCGACTATTGTCTAGGCTGTCAAAAGAAATTTAAAGTTTATAGAAATGAAATTCAAAATATTAGTTCTATAAATGTATATGTAGATGACGTAACTGGTGAAAAATATTTATATTGTCTTTGTGCTAATTGTATTAAAACTTTTATAACCCCTTATAATAAGAAAGCATTTACAGAGTTAAATAATAATATTTGTAAAGAAATAGCTAAGTTTCACCCTAAAATATTATCTAACTAATAGATATTAAAAAAATCACTCTGTCATTAATGTCGGGGTGAAATTTAATGAATAATTTGAAATTAGTGTGAACTAAGTGATCTTTGAAAATTGAATAATACGGTGTTAAAAAATATATCATAATTAACTTATAATAATAATACTATAGTATTGTTAAGTTTTATAAAGTGGTAAGAGGAGAATTAATATGAGTAAACTTATTGATATATACTTAGAAGCTGTTTTCTTTGTTGTTTCAATAATATTGTGGTTATATGTACTTTTAATATCATCTGATATTCCAGTAAACATATCTAAAAATGAATTTATCATTTCGATAATAAGTTTATTATTGTTTGGATTATTCTATAGGTTTTATGTGAGAAAGTCTAAAAGAGAAGTAATAGGGGTACCTCTATTAATACCATTAGCATTTTGGCTATTATCTATGGTTGATGCAATTAAGTATAATTATCAAATATATAATACTATTATATCAATAATAGGTTTTACTATTACAGGATATTGTATTGGATTATCAATACATAGATTATTGACAAAAAGTCATACAGTTTAATATATTTATAAATTAACAATCCTAGCTTATCAAAAATAAAATTCAATATAAATTAATAAAAATACCGTATTATTCAATAAAGAATATGCGGTATTTTTTAGTGAACAATTCAAAAAAATAATTCGGACTTATTACAAGAAATATTCGGACTTAGGAGGATATATGCCACATAAGTATATAGAGGAAATTTCAGAATTAAAAAATACTCCTTATGGCTGGTCAGAAAACACTGGTAGAGATTCTAAATGGAGTAAAGAAAGAGAAGAATTTGGTTTTGACGAAAGGGAAACTTGGTCTTTAGATACAACGTTTATGTGTTGGTTATATGAGAGGCTTACTATGTTTAAAAATGTCTGTTGTATTAACTTAGATTTTCATAAATTTAATATTAATGGAAAAGACTTAACTCAACGTGAATGTATAGATAAAATGCTAGAAAACTGTAAAAGTTATATTACGAATAATACTATAGATGATGAATTAGCATATAATTTAAAAAATGAAACGTTGGATATATGGAAAGAATGTATTCATTATATGTGGTGGTAATATTCATATTTGTATGAAAGATATATTAGAAGGAGAATTTAATTATGGGAATGGATAAAACATGGATAGCTATATTGTTATAATGGCTATGAAGAAATTAAATTTAGCCCTTCCGAAATTAGTTTAGATTAAATAAAATTTATTAGGAGGATTTTTATATGAAAAAGAAATTATTAATATTTTCGTTATTACTATCATCAACTTTACTTATTGGTTGTAATAAACAAATTTTAGATACTACTTGGAAATTTGATAAAGCAATTATTGTTATAGGTTCTGAACAAATTGAAGTTGATATTGATAGTTGGAAAGACTTTGACGATACAACTGTTCAAATAAAGTCTAAAGATGGAAAAGTATATTTAACTGATATTAAAAATGTTTTAATGATAGGAGGCTAATTATTATGTGGTTATCTATATTTTCATTAGCTTTAGCTTCCTTTTCATTAGGGTTCTCTTTAGCTAATTATATTAATAATAAAATCAATAAAAATTCATAATTTAAATCTAGGTAGATAATTTCTTCAAGTTATCTACTTTTTTGTACCTGGCACTATTCCCATCACCCACTTATTACGCTTCAATAAAATAATATACTCTATAGCTTTACCTTGTTCCATCTACCAAGCGACCAAGCTAAAACTAAGAGTATCTAATTTTATTTTTGCTATAAGCGTGTACCCGATGGAGTGCTTCCAAATCAGTAAGAAGTCCTTTTAATGGACTTCTTTTTTATTCTGTTTTTTTGAAGCACTAGCCTATCACATTCCAAGTTTACTTATCAAAAACCATAAAAAACTTTTTATCAGCAGATCAAGTTTGCTATGCAGCTAAAAACTTTTTTATTGCCTATCGGCTTTTTGACAAGCACTTTCCATGTGTAGTCTTAGGCTCAACAAAAAAACAACAACGCCGAAGGTGTTAACCGAGGGTGTTGTAATAAAATGAAAGGATTTGATTAAATGAAAAATTATATAATATTAAAATGGAGAAGTTTGAAAGCTTATAAATTTACGAAAAAATGACATTTGAAGGACTTCATAAATATAAAAAGAAATATTGGAGGAATTAATTATATGAAAGCAAAAATAGTTATTACACAAGGTGTTAATTCTCTATTAGAAAACAAAGTTTTTACTGATAAGGATTTACTTTCTACTATAATACAATTTACTGCTAATGATTGGGGAGTTTTATCTGATGAAGATAAAAAGTTACAAGATGAGTTATTATTAATTCCAAACTCTGAATACTCTGAAAGATTTATGGGTGTTTATATGATACATAATATTAAAATTTGGATTTTTAGAGAATATGACTACTCTATAGATACATTTTTAACTACTATTTTACTTCCGGAAGAATATTAATAAGGTGTCCCCGGGGGACACCTTTATTAATTTACTTAAATTAAATATCAACTTTTACATTAGAAGTATTTTCGCTCTTATACTCTCCAACTGTATCTTTAGCTTTCTCAATATTTTCTTTAATTACTTCTTTTACTTTATGTACATTTTCTTTTACTTCTTCTTTAATATCATCAACTGATTTTTCACTTAGTAATTTACTAATTAACATACCTGCTCCTAATCCAAGAATAACTCCAACAATTAACCCTTTACTTTTATTCCTCATATTTCTACACCTATCCTTTCATAACTATTTATACTTTTATTTTATAAAAATAGTAACTTTTATTTCAATAGGTTTATTCGTGAATTTTTATTATTTTTTACTTTTACATTCAGAACAACTTGTATAATATATAATAGAATTTCTTTTATACATTCTTTTACCTTCTACTAATCTTTTTTCCTCCTTTACTAATTCAGAACATTTAGAACAAATATATCTATCTACTACTGTACTACTTTCTTCATCATATTTATATGCTGGTACTATAACTTTTTTCATATTCATATCTCTCCTATTCATTTTATCTATGTATAAATTATCATATTTATTTTAATAAATCTTTATTAAATTTTTAAACTACTTATTTAATTACCCCTTCGCTCGTTTTACAATTTTTATTTTTACTTGCTCTATAAACAAAAGTATTTAAATAAAGCTAGTTTTCTAGCTTTATTCACTCGCTCTCCCCCTAAGTGGAAAATTTAAAATAAAAAAATTAAATTTTCACTTAAAAGGAAGAACAATAATATTATTCTCACAGTTAAACTGCTATATTGGTCAAACTCGCTTAGGTCTAGTTTTATCAAGTATACTACCATGTAACTCCCAATATACCCCTAGGAGTAAATATCAAACTCCACTAGGACAGGCACTCCACTTCTAAATACTTCTTATAGAAGTTTGTCTAAGATTTTAGCCTTACCCTTCTAACGGAGATATTATCGGTGGTGAGCCGATTAGTTTTTTAGAGTGTTATTCCTTTAACCACTTACCTTGTACGGATTTTTCCATTTTAAAAAGGTGTCCCCTGGGGACACCCTCATTTATTGATTTAATTTCGTTTTAATTATAAATCCAGAGTTATTACTCTCATGCTCAATAAACAACTCTCCATATAAACCTTTTTCTCTCAACTTTTTTATTACTTCTTCATGCGTCATATTCTCTATTTTATTTAAACATTTTCTAAGTTTATCTTTTATACTCATAATATACTACCTTTAATATTCTTTTCTATTTCTTAATTTTATTTAATATTTTTAATAAAAATTTATTTTTTTCAATTTCTTCTTTATCTGCTTTTAAATATACTTGTCCTACAAATTTTACTGCATCATTTCCTTTTAAATTAGGTGTTGCTTGTATTGGTTTTATCCCTTTAAAATAACCACTCATTTTACACCTCCTGCAATGCACTTTTTAACTTGTTTCTATAGGCTTTTAATCTTTCATATTCTTTTACTGTATTTTCATAAACTATTCTATATTCTTCTATAGTTTCCTTATAACATTTTTCTGCAACTACCCTTTCATATTCTTTTCTTGCTTTAATCATATTATTATAAGCATATTTAGTTTTCAATGAATATTCTTCATAGATCGTTGGCTCAAATTTATATGATAAATTTTCAACTTTACTCATTTGATTTTCTATAGTAAATTTTCTGCTAATATCATTACAATTTATAGTTGTTCCATTTAATAAATCTAATAGCTTACTAACTTCTTTCACAAAATAATAGACTTCTTCCTTTTTAATACTTTTCGTTAACTTTTCCATAATTTTTACTCCTATGTAAAATAAAATCTAGGCTCTTTTAATTAAGCCTAGATTTATTACTTTTCCTGAATACACTAGAGAATTACTTAAATAGTTTTTCCTACTTAAAGCTAGTATTTCAATACTTTATTCTAATTCCATCTCTTTATATTTTTCTATTTTTTTATCTTTATCTAATATAATTTCTTTATGTTCAAATTCTAAATCATTACTTTTCAAATAATCATCTACTAATTTATGCAAATAGAAGTTATCCCCTATCTTTTCATTAATAACCTCTATTAAATCTACGCTTGTTCCTTTATCAATTATAAATTCTTCATTATATTTGATATTTTCATTAAGTGAAAAAGTAAACTCTATTGCTTTGTCTACTGTCCCATTTTCAACTTCTTTCTTGAATTTTTCTAATGTTTCTACTAATGTAAGTTTTTCTCCTTCAACAAAGCTAGAAACTTCTGAATAAATTACTTCTACACTTCTATCTCCTTTGTTCTCTAACTCTGCATTTACTATATTTTCTTTTTCAAAATTTATTGACTTATCTATTTCATTATTTAATAAATTAAAATCACGTTCCATATACTCCTCATAAACTTTATCTAATAAATCTAAATCATCTATCCCTTTTTCAATAGAAATCATAGCTTTCACAAAATCACCATAGTTTTCTTTCATTAACTTTTCAATTTTTTCTTTCATTTCTTCTAGCTCTATTAATCTTTCTGCTTCTGCTATTTCTTTATCTGTTAATTTCCAATCATCATTTTCTCTCCCTTGTTCAACTTCATTTACTTCTTCTTTCACCTTTAATAAATTTGAACACTCTGCTAAATGTCTATCATAAAAATATTTTATTTCATCTATTCCTTTGAAATCAGCCTTATACAAAGGAATACCATCATCTTCTATAATATCTGTTATAAAAAAAGATGTTCCCTTCTCTATGAAAGAACCATCTTTTAATTTAATATCTTCACTAGTTACAAACACTCTCTCAATATAATTATCTTCTTCTAATTCATAACCAACTATTTTATTAATTTCTTTATTAACAAAAGATTGTAAGTATTTATTTACTTCAAGTTCTTTTTCTAATATTTCAAGTGGAGGGAAAATTTCTTCATCATAACGTTTTATTTCTTCATCTAATTTATTATATTCGCTCTCTAAGTCTACTTTAGCATTAGCTAAATCTAAAAACTTCTTGTTTTCAATTAATTCTTCTCTTAATTCTTGATTTATCCCTTTATCATAAAAATATTTATTTAACCATTTTTTATCTTCTTTTATTTCATATATACTATTTTTATCAACATTTTCTTTAATATTATTATTATTCATAAATTCTTGCTCCTTTATTTCATATAAATTCTTATCATGAATTTTTTCTTCTTTTAGCTTATATAAGTTTTTATCATCATCAATGTATATTAAATTATTCAAGTCATAACTTTTGCCAATATATACATCTGTGTATTTCCCTTTAACCTCTATTGCTACTACCTCATTTTTTATATTTAACTCCTTGTCTTTTTGCAAATATACATTTGAATTATTTTCATTTATTATATTTTCCAATTCATCTCTAGTAATTTCCTTTATAACAACTTTATCTTTACCTAGAAAATTTATTAATTTTTCATCTTCTATTTTTTTCTCTAGTATATTTTCATTTTCTAATGATAAAGATAACTCCTTATCATTTATTAAAGTTTTTTCTATAACTTCAATATATTCTTTTACTGTTTCTCTAACTTCATTTATTAGTTTTTCTTTATCTTTTAATTCAACATCTTTAGTCCATGAATTTATATATCTAAATGAATATTCTGATGTATCTAATCCGAAATAGCTGCATACTACGTATGCGGCCATTTCTGCTTGAAATTCCTTTGCATTTGTAGTGTAATTATCTCTAGTTTCCATAGTGTGAAGTTTTGCATGGGTTAACTCATGAATTAATGTTTTGACATTTTGCAATTGAGTATTTCTAGGATTTAAAGCTACTTCTTTAGTTGCTGGGTAACTCACTCCTTTTACTGCACCTAATTCATCTTTAGGCTCTATAATTTTAACTCCTATTTTCTTTGCTATATTTTCCATAGCTTTATACATTAAATCATAATCTTTTACTTCTCCCTCAATCCATCTATTAGGAAATATCTTAGGTAAATCTTCTGATTTAGCATTTGTTTGAGAAACTTCAAAAACATAGCCTTGATTGAATATTAATTTACCTTGTCTAACTTCTATTTCTCCTTGCTCTATTAACTTCTTTTCTTCAGTAGTTGCTTTACTTAATTTAACTTCTTCCCCTTTTTCATTTATAAAATAATCACTTAATTTATTAGGAACTAATATTTTTATCCCTTTCTCACCTTTATTGACAGTAAATCCTTTTTCTTTCCAAAAAGAATATGAACCAACTGCTAATGCTCCACAAAATTGTTCTTGAATTAAAGAAGCATTTCTTAATGAATAGTTATAAAATTTACTCATATAATTCAATAACTCTTTAAGATTCTCTGGCGTAGTAAAACAATTTTCTATTCCTGCATTAGCTTTTTCTATAAGTTCATTAACTTCCTTTTCTTTTTCTTCCTTTGATTTTCTTTTGTATGGTTTTGCCATCTCTTTTTTCTCCTTTCCTAAAAATTTGTATAATAAAACGCCAGGCGTTTTACCTGGCGTTATTATTCAATATTTTCATTTACAATCTTTGTTTTCAAATCATACTCAACAATCATAGTTTCGTGATCTTCATCTTTTAATTCTAATTTTATTGAAGTAACATAACCTTTTGAAGCTTTTACTATAACTTCTTTTTTCTCAACACTATTGTATACTTTTAATTCAGTATCACTTACTACCTCTCTAACTATTCCTAAATTACTAAACATTTTTTACCTCCTAAATTTCTTCATTTTTCATAATAAGTTCTATTATTTCTGTTTGATGGTATATTACTTCTCTTTGCTTTTCTATTAATAATTTTTGCTCTTTTATAATTTCTTTTTGTATACTCAATAAACTTTCTATATCTTCCTTCTCTTTCTTTATTTCATCTAAATTTTTCATGAAATTTTTTAAAAATTTCATAACCTATACGTTCCTTTCCATTTCTATAATTCTAACTCTTCTCTTTCTTTTTCATATTCTCTATTTCTTTCTGACTTTTCATATTCTCTTTGATTTATATACTTTTCAAAATCATTTCTCATTGCTTTTTTTAACCTATTCATTGTTCCTGCATTGATACTTATATTAACTTTATTGTTATATTGAAATTTATTTTGAGACTGTTCTTTAATATTTTTTAATAAATTTTCTTCCGAAAATCTATTTAAAATATCATTTGCTTTGTTATCTCTATTTCTATTCCTATAATTAAATTCACCCTCCTTTTTTTCATTTGAACTATTAATATTTTCTTTATTTGTTCTAAAGTTTTCTTTAGAACTTTCCTTTTTTCCATTTATATTTTCAAATTCCTTTCTTTGATAATCCCCCTTTTCTTTTTCATCACTACTAATTTTTTTATCTGCAATTTTAAAGTCCTCTTTAAAATTTTCTTCTCCTACTTCCTTAAATTTTTCTTTCTTATTTTTAAATTTATCTTCTTCTTCTTTTACATACTCCCTTAGTTCTCTTAATATTGAATTCCCCATTTTTTTAAGTAATTCTTTTTCTTTATTCTTTTTATAATCTTTATATCGCCCTTTCTCTTTTCCTTCTTGCCCTTCCCCATAAACTCTTTTCAATTCTAGCTCTTCTAGCGTTAATCTTTTCATTAATTCTTTATAATCTTCTTTATGATATGTTTGAATATAATACTTGCTTATTGTATCTATTAATGGTTTTACATTATTTATTTTGTTATATCCATATTGCCAATATCTTTTATTACTTGGTAGCTTTTTTAATAATTCTAATGTCTTTTCTTTTAAAATTTTATCATCTGATGATATAAATTTTTCTCTATCTTTCACTATATTTTCTCTTATGAGTTCATTAATTTTTTTATACTCTATTTCCCTATGCCTTAGTTCATTTATAAAGTTACTTTTCATTTTACTTAACTCTGCTTCAGTTCTTTTTCCTCTTTTTCTAGGATTATTAGTTAATTCAACTGTCGCAATATGAACATGTATATTCCCTGTATTATAATGAAAACTAGCACTCCAAAGTGCAGTATCCATATTGCATTTATCAATATGATTATTCATACATCTTCTTACTGCATTTCTTATTTTTTCTTCATCAAGTGTATGAGTTTTTTCATCATAATATCCATGTTCCATAAGCCATTCATTATCAAAACTAAATACATCTTGCCACATTAAACTACCATTTCTTTGTGCTAATCTAAATTTATCTTTTAAATTTTCTTTTTCTTCTTTACTTAAATAATCTTTATCTGCTGTAAAAAGACTTCCTAACTTTTCCGGATTTCCCATATAGTCATTGTATAAAGAAAATTCATCAAACTTATATGCCCTAGTAGCTTCATCTCTATCTATATAATCAATATATGATGAAAAAACTTTCGTTTTTGCTCCTACAAATCTTGATACAAAAACTACTGCTGGACTACTCATTTACCTTACTCGCTTTCATTATTTTATTCCTATGAATTCTTTTCTTAACTTCATCTTTTGCTATTTGTAAAGCAGGACTTTCCATAGCAATATCTGTAGTTAATCCAGTTGTTGTTACTATAGCTCCAGTACCGGATTTTATTAAAAATCCATTAAGTAGTTCTATTAATATTTGAACATTTTTATCTGTTTCTTTAGCACTTAACTTAAATTTATTAACATCATCTTTTAATACTTTTCCAATTTCCTTTGCCATAAGTTTTGCAGTATCTTCTGTTTTAATCTTAGATCGTTTCTCATGTTCTGTTACTACCACTTCAAGTGCTAAACTTACTGATGATAAATTATTTTCTTTCTTTACTCTTTTTAAATACTCATGAACTTCATCACTTACACTATATCCCCTTGAAACTTTACTCATTTTCAAAAACCTCCTCATAACTTATACAGTTTTCTTTCATAAATCTACTTATTACTTTTGTATTTAAATCTATTACCTTAGATAATTTATTCATCATCATTGCTTCTCTATCTTGAACTCTTTTTATTTCATCATCTAACGAAATAAGTGATAATTGTTCTCTTAAAAATTCCTCCCTGCTTACTCCTCTCTTTTTAGCTTTTTCATCAATTAAAGCTACAACATTACCTGGAACTTTTCTTATTAATATATCCATACTATTACTCCTAATCTTCACTTCTTTTTTAGTTGCTAACGCAATAAGCTTTAAAAAAGCTTAACCAAATACCAAATAGGAATGACTTAATTTTAGAAAAAAGCAATATACTAAATTCCAAAATTCAACGTATTAAAATACTGATTTTAAAATCTAATATATCACTTTCTAAAATTAAGTCAGAGCATAAGGAGAAACTGTTAGCAAATTCCTTGCTAACCTAGGCAAAGCCTAGGGTTTCTCTGATAACACCAAAACCCAATTTTATATAACTTTTATATAGGATTTTATATAGCTTTTATATAGGATTTTTAAAAGAATTATCTATACTTATCATATAAATTATCTGGTAAACTTTTTATAATATCATTCATCTTTTTATTAGCCATTGATTGCTTTTCTTTTTCTTCACTTATATTTTTTTCTATCTCTTTTATAGAGTTTTCTAATGAAGTTATACTACTTTTATAACTATCTATTTTCTGATTTACTTCTAATTTTTCACTATCTGTTAAATACTCTTTTTTACTTTCTAATAAGTTAATTTCTTCATTGGTATTCTCTATTGTTACTTTCTTTTCTTCAATTTCTTCTTCATATTTTGCAATAACTTCGTCTATCTCTTTTAGGTCTTGCTCTATATTTTCTATCATATATTCTTCTTTAGTTCTCTTTTCAAGTTCATCATTTTTACTACAAACTCTTTCATCTATATATACTCTTGTTTCTCCTACTTCTTTAGCCTTTTTCTCTTTAATATCTACTGCAATAGCACTCCACTTTTTAGGAGTTGTAACAAAAACAACTATATTATTTTCATCTACTACCATAAACTCTACAGGTAATTTTTTATTTGTATTTTCTCTTGCTATTGCTTCAAATTCAAAATCATTTGCAAAATTTATATTAGTTTTATTTACTCCTAACTTAATTTCTAATAGATTTTTTTCTTCATTAAACTGTTCTTCTTTTATAAAGACTTCTGAATTTTTTAATGTTATTTTTTTATTTAATTCAGTTGAAGTTAATCTATTATTACTTTCAAAAAATGCTCCTGAAGAAAGAAAAAAAATATATCCTGCTCCTATCAAAAATACTAACAGAATATATTTATATGATTTTTTATAATTAATTTTACTTCTTATTTTTTCAATTTTTTTCTGAAAACTCTCTAACTTTTCATTTATTTTTTTATTGAAACCCATAAAATATTTTCACCTCATTTTTTTATTATATCTTTAATTTTTTCTATTAACTCAACTGGAGCTGGACTATTTCCATACCCACTTATTTGTGCTAAATAATATTTTTTTCTTCTCTCTTTAATCTCTAATGTATATCTTTCATTGTCATATATTACTGAATATATTGCTGATTTATCTTTATTAATTTTTTCTGCATAACTCCATACACAATTATTATTTATTACACTTTCAGTTATTAATCTTTTTCTTGTTTTTATTCTTTCAAATTCAGTTGGTAACTTTAAATTTTTAAACTTACTATTTTTAGGTATCTTTATTATTGGTGTTTTTTTATTTCTTAATTTTATTGTTAACCTATCATGTTCACTCTCTATTCTTTTTATAGACTTAATATTCAAATTAAAAATTTTATTATTATCATATCTTAGTTTCATATCAATATAATCTGCTAATAAATATTCCTCATTTTCATCTAATTCTTTTTTTCTTTCATTTTCTATATTTATTTTGTAATATAAATATAAACAAGACTTTAGTTGCTCTCTATGGCTATTTATAAATTCATTTTTATAATCATAATTTATAATAGTTTTAACTAATTTTTGATATTCATTTTCTTTTACATACTTCTGACATTTTGTTAATAAATAAGTTAATTGTATTGGATATTTATTTATATTTTTAGGTATTTTATAATTTTTACAATAACCATTTAGCAATTCATATTTTGTTCTATATTCCCATATATCATTTATTCTTATTGGTAGACATATTAATTTATTTTTATATTCATTTGTTAACTCTCTAAAAAGTAAATGTTTCTCTGAAAAATATTTAAATATCTCAATTATATATTTATTAAAAACTTCCTCATTAAATATTCTCTTTTTGCTTAAATAAGAGTAAGTTATTTGAACTGCTTTACCTTTTATATATGTGTATATAGATAAATCTTCATTAATTATTATTGTTTCACTCTCTTTTTTATCTGCATAATATATATTTCCATTCTTTCCACATATCTTATTATATCTAACAAATTCAAGCACTATATATTTCCCATTTCCATTTTCTCTTTCTAACAAATTAATATAAATTTGTTTACTCTCATAAAATATACAACAAAAATATTTACTATCTCTAATAAAATCTAAATATTCATCTTCTATTTCAGAATAAATTAACTTTATCCCATCATCTGTTTTTTTATTCTTTAAATTAATAGTATCTTCTATATCTACTAATCTTCTATACAAACTTTCTAATTCTATATCCCCCATTTTATCTCTCCTTTTAATTAACAATTCTTCGTACTCTTCCATTAAATTTTTCTTTGTAATAGCCAGTTAACTCTGATACTGTTACACCAGTTGAAGTTCCATCATGTAAAAATTTATTATCACCAAGCCATATCCCGATATGACCATTGATTGTGTAGGTATCAAAGAATATTAGATCACCTCTTTGCATATCTTTTGGCTCTATTTCTTCACCCATATTTACAAGTGAAAATGTAACAACACTAGCTCTATCTCCAAGTTGAATACCAGCTTCTGCATAACAATAATGAACGAATGAAGAACAGTCAAATCTACCAGCTTCTACATCTGCTTGTGTTCTTCCTCCACCCCATACATAGGGAGATTTTCCTACCCACTTCATACCAGCTTCAATTGCTTTTTCTATTGTTTCATTATCTATAGGAGTTCCACTTCCGGTTAATCCACCCTCTCTGAATTCCATAGCATATTTAAAAACTTTGTTAGGATAATCATGTTGTGCATTATCTAAATCTACATTCATTCCATAACTAGGACCTCCATTATAACAAGCAAATATTCTTCTTAATATTTCTCTAAACTCTTCATCATTTTCATCACTATTCCAGTTAATTAAATTCATATTTTCATTATTGTTGTACTCTAATTTATTTACATAATCTTTCTTATACAAAACATAATTGGTATAGTACCGTATTTCATATGCTCCTGCAAAAATTTGTGCTTTAGGGTCTGTTAAAAAAATATTCCACATTTCTTCACTATCATTAAATGAATATCCATTTGCTAAATATATTTCACCTAATCCCATATCAATTAAATATTTCCACAAATCTTTTCCTGTTGATGGGTCTACTTTTTGAATTTGCATTATTCCATATGCACCTCCATAGGAGGTGTTCGGATTAAAATTACTTTCTTGTTTAGATACCGCAGCCAAAACCCAATTAGGAATATTAAATATCTCACTTGCTTCATTGTAATACTCTATATATTCACTAGGAACTTCACCTGTTAAATCGGATATATTCCCAAAACTATTATTAATTCCAACAGTAAATAAAACTATTGCTCCTACTACTAACATTAAAAGTCCAAAACTAGATGTTACTAAAGCTACTAATCCTTTTATTAATAGCTCTATCATCTTTTTATATCTTTTAGCTTGTCTATATTTCTTACCTATATTGAGTGGTTGCATAATCTCCAACTCTCCATTCATTATTTTCTTTAATAAACAATAATGTGACTATGTTATGTTCTCTATTTATAATTTCTTTATTTCTATCAAGAATATTTGACTTTACTTCAAACTCCCAAGTTAAAGAATTATTATCATTATTTTTACTTTCTACAGAAGTTACCTCATAAACTTCTCTTGCAAAAAAATCTTTAAATAATATAGGTTGTTTACTCTCAACAAAAGTTCCAATTAAAAAACTTTTCATACTTTCAGTCGCATATTCTGTAGCTTTCTTAATATTACCTTCATGACCATTATCTAAATCATAACTATGAACTAATGGAATAAATTCAAGCCCCATTTCTTTTGTTTTTTCTATATCTTCCTCTGAAATTTCAATAGTATTTCCTTCTATTTTTTCATCTTCTTGTACTAGATTACTCTCTGAAATCTCTTCTGTTTTACTATTACTATCAACTTCATTTTTATTGCCTTCATCTTCTACATAAGTAGTATTCTCTTTATAAAAATCATCTGAATTATTTTTATTAATAATAAAAACTCCACTTACTAATGTAAGTGAAGCTAATAAAGCTAATATGATTTTTTTCTTCATAATCTACATACCACCTTTAAAGATTAATTTTTCTTCTTCTGATAATTGTACTTTCATTGAAACATTGGCTAACCCATCAATTGCTAGAATACATCTACCCTTTCCAAACTTAGGTATAGTTTCTATTTCACTTTCACTTAAAATACCTTTAAATACTTTTCCTAAAAGTTCTTTATTGGCAGTATCTTGTTTCATAATAAATTTATATTGCGTCATAGTAAATATCTTTTTAATTCTTTCTAATGCTTGATGGTTCTTTGCATTTTCAGGAACATAGTCATTTATCGTATGGTTTGCTAGTATTACTCCACCAAAGAATTTTCTTAACTCTCTAATAGCAGTTTCAACTATTTCAATTGAATCTATATTATTTACATTTATAAAGTTATGAGCTTCATCTAATATTAAAAGAAACCTTTTAATATCATCTTCTGATTTATTTCCACTCTCATAATCATATTTTTCTTTCCTTCCTACAACTAAGGCTTGACCCCATATAGAACTTAATGCAGTAAATAATTGAGTTGTAAAAATTCTTTTATCCATTTGTTTCAGATTAGTACAATTATAAGATACAAACTGTACTTTTGTTATATCATCTATAGTTGAATGAGCATTAAATAAATCTCCGTAATTTAATATAAGCTTAGATATTAAAAGTTCAATACTTTCTAATCTTTCTAATTTGCTAGGTGTTAGTTCTCTTACCTTTCCATTCTCTAAATAAAGTTGCTTTCTGACATAATTTAAAAAATCGGCAAATATAGGATATTCATTAGCTTTATATTGAGTTGATTTTCTTTTCTCAATTCCAAATTCCTCATAAAACTCACATATTAGTATTTCAAATTCTGATATTTCATCCTCTGAACAAGTTGGTTTTAAAGTTCTATATAAATTATTTAGTTTAGCCAAATTACTAGCAAAACATTTATCTTCTAGTATCATTCCTGTTTTTTCATCTGCTATTGTTGGATATATGTGTAATGGATTTACAATATCCCCAGTACCATCTAAAAATATTTCTTTTCCACCTAAAAATTCTACTAATGTACTAAATTCATTTGCAACATCAATAGTTCTTACATAGTTACCACAAATAATATTATTTACAATTATTTTTTTTAGTAATGATGATTTCCCCGACCCCGGTTTCCCCATTAATAAACAACTATATGATATTCTTTTATTGGTATTATGAAATAAATCAAATATAACACTTCCACCAGTTGTAGTTGTTCCAATGAAAAGTCCTCTCGGGTCGTTTATTGATGTATGATGAAATGGAAGTCCAGCTCCTAAACTTAATGCAGGTATAGGCTTCCACTTTCTACTATTATCATATTCTCTTTGTACTGCATAACTTGTAAATAATGATTGATACTCATAATTTTGTTCATTTAATAGTACAATAGCTTTAAATAATTTTCCTTCTTCGATTTTCTTTCTTACTTTATCTATAGTTTCCTCTAATTGATTTCTAGTTGGTGCAGATACATAAACCCTAACTGTTATAAGTTTTATAACTTCTCCCCTTTTCATAACTTCATCTGCTAAAAGTTCTAATATCATATACTCTCTTTCTGCTTTCTTTCTATCACTATGCTTTACTGCTTCCTTATATCTTGAATTTTGTTCATCTAAAGCTTTATCTATTTTCTTTATTACTAATTCCTTAGCTTCTGTAGTAATATCAATAGTTGCAATAGTATTTTCTATATTAACAATACTGTTAAGCCAAAACTGATCCACTTCTGTTGGAAAAGCATATACATATAAACAAGCTTCGTATCCATCACCTTTTATTATTTTATCTTCTTCAAATTTAACTCCACCTCGTGGTTGAATCTCACTTAATAAATATGGATTATATCCACTATTTGTTTCTGCTATTTTCATAATCTACCTCCATAATAAAAGGTGTCCCCTAGGGACACCTTTTATTTTAATATTTATACAATTTTACTTAATACTTATTACATCTTTTTTCTTATTTTATATGAACGTATTTTAGATTCAACAACTGATTTAATTATATTTTCTAAAATAGCTTCATATGTAGCTTCTCTATCTGTAAAAACATTTAATTTTTTAGATAATTTTAATAAATTCCCTTTACTTTCAACACATTTAGAATCATATATTAATTGTTTAGCTTCTTCAATACTCATTGTATCTTCTAGTTTTTGAGCTAACTTATTTATTTCACTTTCTGTATCTTCTACCTTTTCATATCTATGAATTATGATACTTCTATTTTTCTCAATATATATCAATATATTCTCCACTAGAGAATCATTTGTTTCTTTAGCTTTATAATTAATTTTAAAATATTTACAAAACTCTATAATTTTTGATTTTGTTGATAATATTTCATTTATTTTATCTTTTTTTAATTCATCATTTTCTTTTGCTATATCATATATTAATTTATTATACAACTCTCTTTTTTCGTTATCTAATCCCTTTTCAATATAACGAATATCCCCAGTACCATTAATTAAATTACTAAATTGTTCTTCAGTTAAACTATTTATAAACTCATTAATAACTTTTGAAATTACGAGAAAATCTTTTTTTGAACTCATATTTTTCCTCCTCAAAATTAAATTTTAGCTTTTACAATTAACTCTCTAACTACATTCTCAATTTCATTTCTTATATCATAATATATACCACCTAAATTATCATTTAAAGCTACTGGAACTCCATACTCCGGTGAATTAGCAAATAAAGTATTATTATTCCTAACAAAATTTCTAAAAACAGTATATCCATTTCTGCTTACTTGATGAATATATGTATTTTGAGCCTGTATAGGGTTTCCATTATAAATATTTATCATTGTAAAAATTACACCTGTTAACTCTGGATTTATTTCACTCCACCTAGAACTATCATCTTGTACTACATACCTATTATATTTTTCTTTCAACGCCTCAATATGTCTTACAAGTTGGTCAATACCTAAAGTAGATAGAAAATCGGCTTTTGCTGGTACAACATACTTATCACTTGCTATTATTGCATTTTGAGTTACTATATTAAAATTCGGTGGACAATCTATTAAAACTAAATCATAATCATCACTTACTTCCTCTAACCCTCTTTTTAATCTTGAAAAAAGTCTTAAAAAACTACTTCTTATAGTTCTTTCAGAATTACCTCCATATCTAGTTGCTAATTCCATATCTAAATTAATAAGTTCCAAATGAGAACTTATTAAATGCAAGTATCCTTTTGAATTCATATCTTTTAATACATTATTTACCCTTTGTGGTACAACTATCAAATCCTTCAAAGAATCATCTAAATCTGCATCTAAAAATTCATCATACCAATGCTTTATAGTTTTTTGCCCTTCATCCAACTTTTGCCATTCATTTAAATCTATAAAAGATAATGTTAAATTTGTTTGCGGGTCTAAATCAACTACTAATACTCTTTTCCCTCTATATGCTAATTCAGCCGCAACATTTGCTGTTAATGTTGTCTTTCCAACTCCTCCTTTATAATTAATAAATGATATTATATCCATAGTATCTCCTCCATTATTTATAATATTATATTATACCATTAAAATAAATAAATGTTAATTATACTATTCTCTAAAATTTCACCTAAAATATACCAAAAACTTATCTTTCACTCTATCTATTTAATCAACTTTAGAATTCATATTATTTAGCTTTTTAAGTATTTTAATCTTCTTTTCAATATCCATTTCAAATACTTGTAATTCTCTGTTACTTGATAGAACTAAATCTCTATTGTTAATCATTTCTTTATCATCTTTAGCAAATATCATTAAAAAGAATTCTCTATTTGTTCTTTTATCCTCAATAGTTTTTAATTGCTTCATTCTATGCTCTAAAAACTTCATTTGATTAACATTATTACATTCTGCTATTTTCTTACTTAAATACTTTTGTTGTTTACTAGTATCTGCTGGATAATTCATAGATATTATTTTCATATCTTCTGTATAGCTCTGCAATAAATTAGTAAATGATAAAATATAAGTATTATACTCTATGTCATTCATACTTTTTATATCTATACTTTCAATTTGCAATATATCTAAAAATCCTGTTTTAGTTTTAAAGTATCCATATTCTGATAAAGATATTATAGAAAGCAAATCCTTTGTTTCTCTAAAGACTTTTTTATCTTCTGCTACTAACTTTTTTTGTTCTTCTTTCTCCTGCTTCTTTTGAATTTTTTCCTTTTCCTTTTCTTCTTTTTTTAATTTCTTTTGCTCTTTTTTATTTTCTCTTTTAACTTTATTCTTAATTAAAGTTTCTTTTAAACTCACTTACATCATTCCTTTCCATAATTAAAAGGTGTCCCCCGGGGACACCTTCTATATAAATACATTACTTTAATTTTCAATTCTACTAAATGTATTACTCTCTCTCTTAAAAGCTAATATTATACTGTTATATACTTTTTTACCCTTATTATCTGGTGAATCTAATACTAAGATAGTTGTTGTAATTACTACAAATGCAATAAAAGGTATTTGTAATGGTTGATATACAATTACTCTTAACCCTAAAGATAGTAAAAAAGATAATATAATTATTCCTAAATCAATAAATGATATTGGAAATCTAGTAGTTTCCATTTTCACATCTAATTCAGTTGGTATTATAAACTTCATTATAAATTCCTCCTTATTCTTTCAGCTACAATCTTATCTTTTATTTCTTGCTCTTTTATCCCTACATATCTTCGTAAATCTTTTGCTGTATTATTACCTATTTTATAACTTGTCCTCATATTCTTAGCTAATTCACTATTCTTAATATTATTAACCTTAGAGTTCATCATTCCACCTAATAAGTCTTTAATATTTCTTGTTTCACTTGGGTCAATATAATTTGGTTTGTCATATACTCTTCTTCTTGCTCCCCAATCAATACCTGCTCCAAAGTCATTATTCATATTATTAAAGTTATTATTTGATGTTCCTCCATAACTCCAATCTTTATTTTCTCCTTTTGCTAATCTAGTATAATCAGTTATTTCATTACCTTTGCCACTTAATGAATCACTATTACTCATAGTGAAATTATCTCCATGTACTAATCCATCTGTGGAATTATTTCTTATATTACTATCAGAAGATAAACTTGTAATTCCACTTACTAAGCCTATATCCATATCATCTATATTTCCATTAAAATCAGAAAGGCTAGTATTATAATCATCACTTCCTAGTGAACTTCCATACTCATCTAATCCTGGAATATTAGCATCTAAATCATCTAATTTCTTCGCTTCTTTTCCAAGTGGTGTATTTGATATTTTATTATCTTTTCCTATATTACCAGTTTCTATATCATCATCTAACTCTTTAATATCATCATTATATAAATTAGATGTATCTTCTAAATCTGATATATTATCATCTAATCCATTATTTAAATCTATATTTTCTGTATTTGGTAAGTCTGAAATATCACTATCACCACCACCATTAGGCGATAAATCATTTGGTGGAGTTTCATCTATATTATCAAATACATCATCATCAATATCTGAATTTCCATCACCTAATTCTTTCATATCTTTATCTTCCAATAAAGAATTTTGAAATGGATTAAAGCCTTCATCTTTCATTTCATCTTCTAAGTCTGGAATTGCTCCATCTCTAAAACCTTTAAGTCCAGCTCCTAAAGTCGCTGCTAAACCAATTCCTTCTTTAGCCATTTCTGAAGCTTTACCCACTCCACGACCTAATTTACTTAATATATCTAAACCACTATTTATTCCCATAATAGTTCTAAGTCCACTAGAAAGACCGGCATCAACTCCAAATATCTTTTCTAATAAATTAGGACCATCTATTACAAAGAGTCCTGCTCCAAAATTAAGCATTATACCAGCAAATCCAGTAAGATTATTTTGAAGCCATGCAGTTCCTAAAATATACAACTCTAGTGTTAATCCTACTGCTACTATTGATATGTATATAGATATTATGTGCATTAACATTTGTTTAGTTTTTTGACCACTACTTATATCTGCAAAAGCTCCCCCTATTATAAACACTTTACTAAAAGCTAATTCTAGCATTAATTTCACAAGCTTAACCATTGTAAATATTAGAACTAAGCCAGTTATAAGTAATGTTGTGATAATCTGAAAAAAGTTAATATCCCAACGATAGTATTCACTATCAATTTTAAACCAACCATTTATTCTTTCTAACTCATATCCTTCACCAACTGAACTTGGTGTTATTGTATTCTCAAACACTTTTTTATTACTTACTTTACTTCTATCAATTTCTTCTGTCGGGTCTATCTTAGTTATATTACTTTTGTCTATATTATTTCTTGGTTCTATATCTCTATTTTCAAAATTACTTTGGTCATATAAATAAATATCTGTAATATTATTAGATACTATTTCAGTTGCTAATGTACTTTCAGTTGTAGTAAACAACTTAAAGCCTTCTTTTGTAATATCAGCTAAAGAATTCATGGCTGTAGGTAAGAAAAATACTATTAATATTGCTATAATAAAATTTCCTGGTATCTTACTTACATCAAACTTCTTTCTATTAATCATTAGCTGATATGCTATATATAGTAATGAAATAGTTAAAAATACTACTGCTAATGGTTTAATCTTATCTATTATTTCATTGACTACTGAACTATCAAAGAAATTTAAAAATTCCATCATTCTATCCAATACATCTTGAGCTGAATTAACTAAAATCACCAATAATTTTATTACTCCCCAGCCTAAAAACCTTACTGCAAAATAAAAGATATTACTAGGAGTTAACATATCTGAAAACTCCAGTAATACCTTTATAGCTTCTGCTTCTGTCATATTGAAATCCCCCTCCTATCTATTAATAATATTATTTAATTTCTTTAAAACATTATCTCCAAACTTACCTTCTTCACTTAAATTTTTTATATGTTCTTTCATCATATCTTTATTATCAATTTCTTTTATTACTTCTATTTCAGCATCTGTTAATGTTGGTTCTACTACTTTTATTATTTCTGCTATTTTACTCTTTTTTAAGTTGCTTTTAGTTTTTTCTTCTAAACCTTCTTTTTTCTCTTTAGCCTTTTCAGCTTCAAGTGCCTTTTTAGCTTGTTCTCTTTGATAATCTCTCAAAGCATTTTCTTCTATAATTTGTTGCATTTTATTTTTTATTAAATCAACCATTTCATCTTCAAAATCTACTTTTAACTCTTCAAGTACTACAGTATGAAATGAGTTTTTAATATAAATATTTCTCATTGATGAATTTTTAGAAAATACATCTGCTAAATACTCATATTGAAACTTCATTCCCATTTCTTCAGTATTTAAAATTGGATATGATACTATTTTATTTCCCTTTAAATCTTGCCTGTGCATAGGTTTTATTACTATATTTTCACCTAGCTTTAATCTCATTAAATCATCATATCTTATAACTGGAACAGTTTCTAAACTTTCAGTTATATTTTTATCTAAAGACAGAACCCCACCTTGCCTTGAATTAGTTACTATTGTTTTTTCACCAGTCATTTTAGAAATTTCTTCTGCCGTATCGGGATCAGTACTCATTATATAAACAGTATTAGCACAATTATCTACAAGAGTTTTATAATTCTCTCCATACATTTCTTTAAGTTGTGCATAGGATTGAATTATTGGAATAAACTTTAATCCCCTACCTAAACATACAGTTAATGTTTCTGCAAAGTTTTCAATTGGAGACATATTACCTGCTTCATCAAGAATAAATACTACTTCTCTATCAGTTGAACCACTTTTACTTAGTGAAGCCTTTCTTGATAGCATATAAGTTATTTGAGCTATACAAGTTGTTGATAGTACATGATTAGATTTATCAAAGTCTGGAACTATAAGAAATAAAGCTATTGGCTTACTATTTTCTTTATCAGAAACTGAATATTCCATTTCATACACTCCTGGTACTCCCCACATAACCCTTGCATGATTAATCTCTATTTTATCAGTTAAATCTTGTCCTTTAACTCCTATTGCAGTTACTCCATTTCTTATAAGTTCTTCTGTAAACTCATCATCTCTATAAATGGTTATATTTTTTGTTCCGAATAGTTGTACTTCTCCATCTTTCCTATCATTACTCCTACTATTATTTTTATCATCTTCTATATTCTTATTTTTTTCATTATTTTTGGGTCTATCTTCATTTAAAATTTTTACATTGACCTTTTTAGTATCATTCTTGTAAAAACCTATTTCTTCAAGTTTTAAGTCATTAAAACTTGTTAATTTAGCAACTCTTTCTCCTAAATAGACTTGTAATTTCATTGAAGCAGTAACAAATACACTTGCCCTAGTTTTACTTTTAGCAAACTTAACAGTATTGTATTGTCTTTTAGCTACAGACTCTTTAGGTAAGTTATCAAAATAAATATCTAACCCTGTACCTTCTTCAAGTTCTTTTCCTCCTAGTTCTCCTAACATATTAGCAACTGAAAAAAGATTTACCTTCATTTCTTCTTTATCCCAATGCTCCAACTCTTCTTTAGTCATGCTTTCTCTTTCTTTATTAGTCTTTATACATCTTTCACATAAAGCTAATATAAGAGCATTAACCAAGTTCATTGATAAATCTTCCCATGTACTATCATGACTTTTAGTATTATGATACATAGCAAAAGTAAATGTTCTACACCTTAACTCTGCTTCTGCAAAATCACCTTCTCTCCATGCTTCTTTTATAATTTCAAGTGGGTTATATCCAATAGAATTATTCATTTCTAAGAAGTCAATTACTTTAACTTCGTAACCTTCTCTTTCAAGTAATTCCTTACTCATTCCACACAACTCTCCCTTAGGATCGTTGAAAATTAATGACGACTTTTCTTCTGCTCTTGAATATATATCTATTGTTATTAAGACAAAACCTTGACCTTTACCACTCCTTGTTGTACCTATAATAATAGTATGAATTGCACTTATATCAATGTAAATCTTATCTCCAAATCTCGATATAGGTACTCCGCCTTTTCCTTTAAATCTCTTACCCTTTTCAGGAATAGCATGATATTCATTTTGAATTTCTTTTAAAGTTGATACCCTTCCACTTCCTTTTTGACCATTCTCTAAATTTTCAAAACTAGCTTTAATGGTTATTCTTAATTTTATATAAAATACTATTAAAAATATAAAAACCACTAAATATATAAGCCAAAATTCAAATTTAGGTAATAAGAATTTATATATTGGATATGAACTATCTACATTGTTAAATTTAAATCCTATAAAATCTATTAATCTTATTAAAATATTTGTTATAATAAAAACAAATATAAATAATACTATTCCAATAATTTTTAAGGCTTTGGGACTTGCTAATACCCGCAGCCTTTTTAATATCTTTATACTTTTATCATTATCGTTTAATTCTCTTATTTTTTCTTCAGCTCTACTTATCTTAATATTATCAGTTATTTTCTTCTTTAATTTGTTAAACAAGAGAAAACCTCCTTAAAATAAAAAATATATAAAATTTGAGGTATCATATTCAAATACCTCAAATTTAAACCTAAAAGCTAATTAAACTTTGTACATACTCTCCTAATGGAAAACAACCTACAATTAAAACTAATCCTACAACAGCCCAAGCTAAATCATCTTTAATTTCATCTCTCTTTTGCTTAGCCCACATTGCCTTATATCCTGCTTTCAATAAACAAAATACGAAAAGAACTCCTCCACCTAGTTGAAATGCTTGTATTAATGTTTTTGCTATGTTTAAAACATTATCCATTCTTTATCTCCTCCTACTTTCCTATAAGTTCAAAAATACTATCTAAATTATTTTCTACATATTCATTTAAATTTTCTAAATACCATTCCTTAAAGTTTTCACCTTTAATATCCATTATCTGCTTAACTTGTTTCTCCTTTTTCTTTATTTGAGTTTCTATTTTTTCTATTGCCATTTTCCTCACCTCCCTTCAATAGAAAAGAACTTCTCGGCATTGCCTGTCAGAAGCTCTTTTCCTTGAAAAAAAAATATATATATTAAAAAGGTGTCACCTGAGGACATCTTTATTTTAATGACTTTAAATTTACTAATATCTCAACCTTTAATGTTTCTTTCACTTTTTTCGGAACATCAATTACTTCTTTTGATAATGCTTCAAAGTTACTTATAATATAATCTATATCAATTTGCTCTTTTCTACATTCTTTAATAATAATTTTACTTATCACATTTACACACTCATTCTTAAAATATGGATCAGCATTTTCTTTATCTTTAACTATTGCTTCAGCTAATTCAAAACTTTTATATTCTGCTTTATTAATTTCCTTATTTTCTATTAATCTTCTTATTTCTTTAATCTCATTATTAACTGCTATTTTTGTAATCTTTGTATTCATATTTTTACCTCACTTTATAATTAATTTATTTATGATTTTCTTTTAAATTAAACCTTCTATCTTACAATATCCTCACCTTCTTTCACTAAAAAAGAACTTCTCGGCATTGCCTGTCAGAAGCTCTTTTCCTTGAAAAAAAATATATATATTAAAAAGGTGTGCCCTGGGGACATCTTTATTTTCTCTTTCCTTTTCTTTTTAACATCTCATTCATAAATTTAGATTGCCCTTTCATACTATCTATAAGTTCATCAAAATTAACTTGTCTATTCTTCCAAGGCTTTAACTGACTATTTTGATATTTATATCTTTCTATGTATCTATCACCTTTTCCCATATCTTCCTCCTAAAAGGTATCCCCCGGGGACACCTAAGCTACTACCGCACTCCACATTAACTTACTCACTTCGTTCCGTTACTTAATATTCCGTTTGGTCTACTATTTATAATTCTTCTTTTAACTTCTGCTTTACTATCCTTTCTATCTCTGCTCTTTCTTCTTCTGTAAATATTTTTTCTTTTCTCTCCTTATCTTCTTTTATTAATAACTTTATGTATTCTGAAAAACTATCATGTTCTAGTGCAAATATCATTAATTTTCTCTCTGATTTTTTAAAACTAACTGAATATACTAATCTCACATTTTTATTTTCCCTTCATCTTTATGCCTCTAAAAAAGTGTCCTCTGGGGACACCTTCACTCTAGCTCCTTAAATACTAAATCATCTATCGTTACATCAAACAAACGAGATAATTCATATAATTCTGTATATATAGGAATAGCTTCAGCTTCTTCCATTTTTCTTAATCTCTTTTCTTCAATTCTTGTTTTATTGGCTACATAACTAAATTTCCAATGCTTTTTACTTCTTAGTAATTTTATATTCTTTGCTATTCTTTCTAAATTGTAGTTCATCACACTATAATTCTCCTTTCTACAATTAATTCTTCTAATGGTATATTCAACACATCTGCCCATCTTATAATTACATCTAATCTTGTATTTTTTGTTCTTCCATTTTCTGCCCAATCTATTGACGTTATTGAAACTCCACTTTTTTTCGCTAATTCTTTAACAGATAATCCTCGTCTAAGTCTATTAACTCTTAATTGCATACCTAAATTAACTTTTTCCTCTATTTCTATATCCATAATCTTTTCCCCTTCCACTATAAAATATGTCCCCCAGGGACACCAATAAATTGCATTATTTATTTCATTAAAACTTATTCTATGAGAAATTTCCCTTATATTAATTTTTCTTGTAAGTATTAAACCTATCTTCTATATATTTCTCACACCTTGTCCATACCATCACACAACCAACTATAATAACTCCTATAAAAAATAATATTACTACTGTTATTATTTATTTCCTCCACTATAAAAGGTGTCCCCTGGGGACACCTTCTAAATTATTTCTCACTTTTTAATTTTATCTTTTTTAATTCTAATTTATTTCCATCTCTTTTTTGTCTATCTATATAGTTATTTATCCATAATATCATTCTATTTTCCATACATCACACCTAAATAGATAATATTTTTATCTTCTTACTTTCTCTATGCTGGATATGTAATTCACTTGTTGGATTTTTTAATACTAACCAATTATTCGGATTTAATCTTCTTTCCTGCATTATCTTTTTTTGTTGTCTTGTTGGATTCTTTCCTTTCATATCACATACTCTCCTATCCTATAGTTATTTCCCCTTTGCACTTACTACAATACTTAGGTAATACAACTTTATTTTTTATTTCTATAATAAATTTATTCTTACATACTGGACATTTTATCTTTACTTTACTCATTTTCTATCTCCCCTTAATTTTTTTCATCTATATACTCCTGTTCACACCTTGAACCTACAACTAAACAACTCCATGTAGCAAATACTATAAATAATAAAATTAACACTATTATTAATACTAAAATATTCCCCATATAAACTTCTCCTCACTTCTCTCAATGTGTCCCCTGGGGACACCCATAAACTTTATTTTTTATTTTATTAAAATCTCTTCAATATTTTCTAATTTAATTTTATAAATACTTTTAAATTCTTTCTTACACTTTAAACATTCCCAATATATTATTATCTTTCTTTTTTTAATAATTTTGTTATGTGATAACTCTTTAATTCTACGAAGCAACTAGGACAAGTTTCCTTTACTATTATACTCATATTCTTTAACTCACTTCTTTACTCTATAATCTCTATCAAATGAATATCTTCAATACTATCTTTACTTTCTAAATACCTTATAATTACTTTATCTCCTATCTCGGCTTTTTCATAAAAATAAGCATCTTCAACTTTAAACTTTATTCCCTTAAACTCTATCCCTAATATATATTCCTTTGAAAAACTAGATGTTGGAATTATACTATCTCCCACTACCGTATTATTAATATGCAAATTCTCTTCTATAGATTTATCTACTATTATTCCATAACTTACTTTAACTTCTTTTCTTCCTAATGCTATACTAATCCACTTCCATATAAAAGATATAAAAAAGCCTATCATAATTATTAAAAGAAGCCCTGTCATTATCACTAACAATGTTGGTAGAACTTCCTCCATAAAAAAACAAAATATATCCATCTCTTTTTCTCCTTTCATAACTAAAAGGTGTCCCCGGGGGACACTATCTAAATTTAATATATAATTCTGTTTAAAATAAAAATAACTTTAATAAAATAAATATTTATTTACTTTATTAAAACTACTAACTTCCTATCAATTTACCATCTTTATAAATTTCAACTATATCCTTTTTATCATTTAAATATATTTTATACACTTTTCTTAAAACTAAATATATTATCCCTATTACAAATACCCAAAACAAATTTAAATTTAATAGCTTTATATTAAATATTCCTAATATAATAACTATCGTATTTATAAAAAAAATTGCATAATAAATAATTCTATGTATTATTTCTCTTTTTCTTGATTTATAATTAGTTAAAATTTCTATATTCTTATTAATATCCTTTATAATCCTTATCCCTAAAATAAAGAAGGAAAGAATTATTATTACCTTTCCCATTAGCTCTATTCCTCCAAAGTTTATAAAATCACTTTTTATATTTTCTAACATAAATATCTACTTCCTTTAATAGTTAAATGGTGTCCCCTGGGGATACCTTTCTATAATGCTAATATAATTTTCTAACATAAACTACCTAAAACCTCTATATTTACATAAATGACCTTCTAACTCTTCTATCCATACATCTTACTTTTCTAATTTCTATTTCATTTTTAGGATCTAGTACAATACATTTATCTTTTTCTTTATTCATAACTTCAACACTCTTTCACAATTTATTCACTCATCAATAAAACATTTTTAATATCCGTTATATAAACTCTTCCATCTATACTTTCAATCTCAACAATATTATCTTCAATATCATAATTATCAACTTCAATTTCTATATTCTCATTTCCTATTACTATAATAGCTTTCTGAACTTTATACTCTTCTACTGCTCCTTCATCTTCTTCCACTTCAATTTCTTCATAATTTTTATTATTTATTGCTTCTTTCACTCTACTACTAAAATCTAAAATTAAATAACCAGCTAAAATAATCAATATAATAACAGCAATTATCATTATTATTGGTGCAAGTATTTCAGTACAAAAATTCATCATAAAATATCTTCCCTTTCTCTCTCAATAAGATATACAAAAGGTGTCCCCCGGGGACACCTTCTAATATTTTAAATTAATTAGCTTTTTATTCCTAAAATATTATAATTTCATTTAATTATCTTATTATTATGTCTTAACAAAACAAAATATAATAATTCCCAAATAAAACTTCAATCGTCATAATAAAAAATAAAAAATATATTAAAAATTTTTCACCCCATTGTTTTATATTTTTATCATTCTCTTTAATATACATAATTGTTAATATCCAACTACTTATAGTTATAAACAAAAATATTATTTTGAATAAGAATTCCATACTATCTCTCCAATCACTCTTTATAATAATTTCATTTTTTTATATACTATAATTGTAAAATATATGTTTTAATAGGAGGAATGTAAATTGAAACAAGAAAATAACTCAAATCATGAAAACTTAGAAAAAAATGATAAAAAAGAACGTTTTAAAATCACACTTGAAATTGTATCTCTTGTAGTATCAATATCCGCTTTTATATTATCTGCTTTTGTCTTTTTTAATTCAACATTAAAAAAAACTACTATTCGTATTGCTACTGGAAATAAAATTTCATTTAGCATCACTGATGAAACATTTAGAGTAATCGTTCCTTTAAATTTTTATAATTCTGGTGCATATCCTGGACAAATCACTACTCTTGCTCTTATGATGATAAACAAAGATGATCCATCTGAATCTTATCTTCTCAACTTTGATAAAGTAATGTCTACTATTGATGCTACTAACTCAATACTAAACGCTACTGAAATTAATGATGATATTTTTATTGAACCTAAAACTACAATTAATAAAAAAATTTGTTTCTCTCTTAAAGAATCTATATATGATTCTAATAAAAATATAATACCTCCTGCTGGTACATATAAAATGTCTCTACTTGCTTGGACAAGCACCAATGAAAAATTTGATATTCGAAAAAATTTTGATGTTAATTTATCATCAGAAACAGTCGAACATATAAAAAATAATCCTAACAATGCACGAATTGAAACACTACTCCAAAGTAATTATCTTGTTCCTGGAAAAATAAATCAAAACTTTGTTGACATATATTATGAACCTTAATTTAATAATATAAATATTGTTCTTTTAGAAGGTGTCCCTGTGGGACACCTTCTAATATTTTATTGTAAAAAAATAAAAGCTACTAATTAGCTTTTTTCTTTCTAAACATAATAGCTCCAGCTAAAGTAACAACTAATGCTAAAGAAATTACTACAACAGTATCTGTTCCCCCTGTTTGTGGTAATACAGCTACTGTTTTTTTCTTATTCTTTAACTGTGCTTTAACTACTTGACCATCTTCAGTTATTTCAAATTCTCCAACTTCTGTAGTTAACTCGTAACCATCTGGTGGTAATGTTTCATAGAATTTGTACTTACCATACTCTAATTTAAATTTATTACCTTCTACTGATGAAACAAATTCTATTACTTGCCCCTTATTGAAGCCTTCTACACACTCAATTTTAATATGAGCTCCTTCAATAACTTCACCTGTAGATACATCAGTTTTCTCAAATTCAAGAGTTCCTTCTATTCTCTTGTTCTTTAATTCAGCTTTAATTACTTCGTTTTCTAATATTTCAAAGTAACCAACTTCTGTACTAAGAACATATCCATCTGGAGCTACAGTTTCACTAAATTCGTATTTCCCTACTGGAAGTTTAAATCTTGCCTCTTCCTTACTTGATACAAATTCAAAGTCAATATGTTTATTTTGTTCATCTAAGCCTTTAATGTGAATTGTTGCACCTTCAATTAAATCTCCAGTTGATACATCAGTTTTAGAAAAATCAACTTCACCTTCTTTAACTTTATTAGTGGCAGTTATTTCAATTATTTCTCCATCTGTTACTATAGCAAAATCATAAGATATATCATTGTTTATAATATATTCATCTAATGTTGCTACTTCCCTAAAGTAGTAATTTCCTGCTTCTAAGTTTTCAACTAATATTTTACCATCTTCATTAGTAGTATAAATATCTACTAATCTTTCACCATTCCAAAGCTCAAACTCTACTCCTTCAAGTGGTCTATTTGTATCTTCATCTACTTTTAATAATTCAACTGATCCCCTAATCTTTTTATTAGTTACTTTAAGTTCTATTATCTTACCATTTTCAATTATTTCAAATTTAATAGGCTCTTTATTTTCAATATAGTTCCAAAGCCCTTCAACTTCAACTGCTTCATATTTTCCGTATTGTAAATTAGTTAAATTAATTTCTCCATTTTCATCAGTAACCTCAATCCATTCTTGACCTTCCATAAATCCATCAGTACAAGTTATCTTAAATCTAACACCTTCAAGTGACTCTTGAGTTTCTTCATCAACTTTAATTATTTTTAAGTCACCTTTAATTCTTGTATTTGCGACTTCAATAGTAGTTGCTTTACCTAAAAGCTCTATTTCTTCATAGTTAGTATTTCTATCTATAGTAAAATCGATAGGTTCAATAGCATTAAATCCTTCAGCTGGTTCAGTTTCAACTAATGAATAATTTCCTGCTGATAATTTTTGTGGAAATACTATTTCACCTTGTTTATTAGTTGTAAATACCGTTTTCTTTATTGGAATTATTCCAAAGAATTCAGTAAATTCTACATCTTCACCAGTTTCTTTATTTACAACTTTAAACTTAGTTCCTTTGATAGCTTCCTTAGTTTCACTATCGGCATCATATTTTAAAACTCTAAGTTTCATTTGTACTGGTTCATTTTTAATGTGTACTACTTCTATTTTTTCATTTTTTAAAATAGTTATAGGATATTTTTTATCATTTAACCAATAATCATTACCTACAGATGTTTCTATTGCATAATACTTTCCATATCTAAGTTCTTTAGTAAAAGCAAATCCATTTTCATCAGTAGTTACAGTATCAACAACTGTTCCTGCTTCAATTCCAAATACATCTTCTGCTACAATATTAAAAGTAGCACCTTCAACTGGCTTTTCAGCATTTTGTGAATCTATTTTAACAATTTGGATAGAACCTTTTACAACATCATTAGTAATGTTATAAGTATAAGTCTTTTGGTCAGCTCTTATTTCTACTTTCCACTCTTGATTATTTAATACATATCCATCTTTAGTTGAAAGCTCTTTAAGAATATAATCTCCATAATTTAACCAACCACTTATAGCATATCCATTTTCATCAGTTATAAGTTCCTCAACTAATTTATTATTTTCATCAAAGATACCGAATTTAACTCCTGCTAATTTAAGACCAGCTATTTCGCTATCTTCTTTATTTATTTCAACTCTACCTTTGATTATTCTATTTTGATGAGTTACTTCAATAGTTACTAAATCTTCTGATATAGTAATAAAATGTTCTTGTCCATTTAACGTATATTTATCTGGAGCTTTAATTTCTCTTAAAATATATTCACCAAAAGGATGTAATCCACTTGTAGCAGTTCCATCTTCTCCAGTAATTAAAGTTTCAACAACTTCTTCAGTAGCTTTATTTACTAATTCAAACTCTGCTCCTTGAAGCTTTTCTCCAGTTTCTTCATCAACTTTAGTAACTTTAACTCTTCCTTTTATAACTTCTTCCTTAACTATTGGTTCATTATAAGTATTAACTGATTCTGCTGTTCCATCTGAAGTTATTTTTCTTACAAATATCTCTGGATTTATTTTATACCCTTTAGGAGCTTTAGTTTCTTGAATAGTTATTGTTCCTAATGGAAGCGTAATATCACCATTACTTGCATAATAAAAATCATCACCTGATACTTTATAATCATCATTTAAATCTGAATATCCATCATTATCCGTTTTTACTACCCAAGTTCTTGTTGGGGAAATTCCTAAATCTGTTGGATTAACTCCCTCTGAATAAGTCCCTGCATAAAACTTAACAGTAAACTCTGCACCTTCTAAAGAAGCACTACCTTGCGGCGTATTAACTCCAGTATCTGAATCTACTTTTCTAAGCAATATACCAACTGGATCAGTTTGTGGTCTATCACTATATCTTCCCACTGATAAATTACCACTATTAACTGTAATAGGATAAATAGTATTATCTAATGCAAATCCTTTTGGTGCAGTAATTTCTTTAATATAATACTGTCCTTCATCAAGATCTATAATTTGTGATTTACCATTTGCTCCAGTTGTTAATGTTGCAACTTGATTTGTAGCATTTGAATTTGTATAAACTCCATATACTGCACCTGCTAATGAATAACAATTATTATTATTTGTTATTTCTGGATTAGCTGATGACTTTTCTATTTGTAATTGACCTTTAGGAGAATACTCCCAATATGCTAAATCTTGTGTACTTCCTCCGTTTGTTTGAACTATATAGACTTTAAAACTACTAGGTGGTGATGGTAAATTTGATACTCTATTTATAAAATTAGTTGCGTTTGTTCCACCAGTTCCAGTATAAGCTTTTGATAATCCTAAAGATGTCATAACCCAACCATAATTACCAGTCATATCTGATAATTGTTCAGGTCCACCATATCCATAATATAAAACTTTTCTAACAAGCTCATTATTATTTAAAGTTGCTTGTCCTGTAGGTGCTCCTTTTGCTGGAGTAGTTTGGCTATGCTCTGCACAAAAAGCCATCACTCCATCTACTTCAAACTTACCAACTGTAGATTGTCCATAACTAACCATTTCGTAATAAGTAACTGTTAATGGACTTATTCCATTTTTAAGATTAGAAGCCCAAGAATCAAGTTCTTCATTTGTAACAGTATTTACTAATATATTAGCTCCTAGCTCTTCTATATCGGCTTCACTTTTACCACTATAAAAATCATCAACTAAAAAGTAATTTTCATCTACCCATTCTAGTAAATTTAATTCCTCAACTTTATTTTTTCTTGCTTCAATTTGTTCAGGCAACATTTTTTCACCTTCAACATATTGATTTATAATTTCTACTTCTTCATTACTTATTTTATTAGTAGTAATTTCTGTAGCATTACTTACCATTCCTAACATTAAGCTACTTGCTAAGAATGAACTTAAAAATCTTTTAATTTTCTTCAGTTTTATCACTATTATTTTCTCCCTTCATTTCCAAATTTTTCTTTGCAACATTTACAAACGTGATCTCCATTTATAACAATGTCACCACACATTACACAAGTGTTCAATTTCATCACTTCCTTTCATATAATTTTAAATATATAAAAAAGCTATTTGATTTTTTCAAATAACTTTAATATCTAATACAAACTATTTTATTATTTTCTTTATTTCTAAATTTAAAATCATAAGCACTTTCTCCGATTAATTC
Source organism: Clostridium cuniculi (assembly GCF_004353185.1). Taxonomy (GTDB): domain Bacteria; phylum Bacillota; class Clostridia; order Clostridiales; family Clostridiaceae; genus Clostridium; species Clostridium cuniculi. Next base: position 59,366 of record NZ_SMUS01000021.1, read on the forward strand.
ATAGTTTCTAATATCTAATCCTTCATCATGAAGTGCAACAATATGCCTTAATCTTAATTTCATCTTTTATTACTCCTTTCTTAAAAAGCATATAAAAAAGAACCTATTCAATCGAATAGATTCTCTTTTATATAATTTCTATTATTTGGTTTCTCCACAACTATTACATTTATATCCACTTAAAACTTTTTCTGTCCAAGCTGCTTTATCAACCACCCATTTTTGCTCATAAATAGCATCATGAGTTATTGTATTTGTTCCTGTTTGTACTTGCTTCCATTCAGTTCTAAAAGAACCATTTTCCCCATTTAACATATGTGCTTTCATATGAGCTGATGTATTCCCAGTTATATCTGCCCCACAAGTATTACAAATACTAACTTCTTTTTCTTCATAAACTGGAACTGACTCTGTCCAAGCTTCTTTAATTAATACATTTTCATAATGTCCTTCTTCTGCATGGTAAACATCTTTATATACTTCTACCCAAGAATGAGTATGCTCATTCTTATTTGTATTACTATTGCTTGTACCATCATTTTTATTTGAATTAGTTGTACTTGTTTGAGTTGTTGTAGTAGTGGTCTTTTTATCACTACTTTCAGTTGTGCTTTCTTGTTTATCAGTATCACTATTTTGTGCTACTTCTTTATTATTTTCTTGGCTTGTACTATTTTCGTCATCATGATTACAATTTTCATCATGTATATGCTCATCTGTATTTTCTGCTACTTCTTTATCTTGAACAGTATTTTCTACTGCTAATTCTTCTTTATTATCTTCTATATTATTTTCTATTGTTACTGTCTTATTTTCAATGTTGTTATTATGTAATATCATTGTTCCAGCTACTGCTATTATTAACGCTCCAGCTACTGCTCCACTTATTGCTTGTACTTTCTTATTTTTTATAATTTCTTTTATTTTTTCAATATTCATTATTTCTTCTCCTTTCATTAAGAGGTGTCCCCTGGGGGACACTTTGTTATAAGTTTCATCTTACTTTTAATTTTATCATATTTTACCTTTATTTATGAAATATTTTCTTATATTTCATTATTTAAACCATCAATAGAAGTTTTTTATATTTCCATTCTTAATTGTTTTTCATTATATCCTTTTATATTATCTGCTCTCCATATTTCAATATCATTGAAGTTTATACTAAAATACCACTCCGGATTAAAAAAAGGTACTTTTTCTATTCTTCCTGGAAATATTTCTTCGTCTTTATAATAAGCTATTTTTATAAAATCAGTTTCTATCATCTTTCTTCTTTGATAGTTATTAATTTTAAACCTGTTACTAAATCTACTAGGATGTATTCCATAAACCTTATCTTTAAATCTATTGTAGAAATCTAAATATGTAATTCCATTTTCTAATAAGTTATCTTTTATCATTAACTTACTATCTTCTTTTTTAGGTCTACTTAATCCTAACTCTAAACACCAATTTATAAGTTCTTCTTCACTTATATTTTCTTCTTTGGTTAATTCTATATATGTTTGTTCTTCTATGTATTGTGAAAATCTATCTTTTTTATTCATATATATCACCACTTTATTTTGGTGTCCCCGGGGGACATCTTTAATTTTATATCTTCTCTATTTATCGGGGAGATTACTCTCCCCTTAGTAAACTTACATGACCTAGAATTAATTTTTGCTTTAATAATATATTTATTGTAATCCCTAACCCTTAGTCCTATAAATTTTAAGCTATTTAATTTCTTACTTTTAATTTTATCAAATTTATTAGAAATTATAAACCTACACTTATTTTTAGAGCTTCATTTAGGCTTTTCATCTCCCAATAACCTAATTTCCCTATTTTATTTTTTAGTTTTCTTTTATCTATGGTTCTTAGTTGCTCTAATAATATTATTGAATTTTTCTCTAAATAATAGTTATTTTCCATCTCAACATGAACTGGTAACTTCTTCTTATTTATACTTGATGTCATAGATGCAACTATAACTGTTGGACTAAAAAAGTTTCCCTTATCATTTTGAATAATGACTACTGGTCTTTCTCCTTGCTGTTCACTTCCACTATTTTTAGAAGTGCCTAAATCAGCAATAAAAATATCTCCTCTATGTATAAACTCCATTTTAACACCTTCTTTATTTATCCCAACCTAATAATCTATTTTCTAAATTTATGTATTTTTGTTCTTCTGCTTTTGTCATAAATATAGTCGGATTTTTCCTTTCATTTTTTATAAGTTCTTTAAACTTAGATTGATTATTTACCTTATTATGTATAACTTTTTTTATGTAATTTCTATATCCTTTTTTGTGTAATGGTTCTTTATCAGTTTTCTCATATAAACTTTCTATTGTTTGTCTAAATACAGTTGATCCTTTTTGTATTCCTGCTTCTTCCATTATTTCATATGTCATTTCCATTACTACATCTTGTGGAACAACTTCTTCATCATAATTTTTATTTTCTACTTTTTCTGTTGCTATTTCTTCGCTATCTGATGTCTTACTTAAATTTTCTCTAACTTCTTTTCTTAGCTCTTCCATTTCTTTTTTTATTTTGTCCAACTCTTCTTTTAACGATAGATTTTCTTCTTTCAATTTCTCATTTTCTTCTCTTACTTCATCATTACTTTTATAACTACTTGTCCCATAAAATTTTAATCTTCCCTTGCTTGTAACTCTTAAAAAGCCTTTCTTACATAACTCTCTTGCCTTTTTTACAAAATTAGATAAACTCAAATAAAATTTATTTTCTTTATATTTTTCTTTGAATAAATCATCCAGAGAAAAATTAAGAAATCCACTTTCTTTATCTTGCCAATATTTAATACTTGTGTAAATAGACATAAAAACTTTTCTATCATAATCATCAGCAAAAGTTCTATTAAATTTATCTATTTCTTCTACTGTTAAAATAACTTTCGACATTTTAAGCTCTCCTTTCTCTAAATACTAATTCTCTCTATACCTTTCCTAACTTCTTTTTTAAATTTTTCAAGTCTTTCTAGTTCTAACTTCACATATTCTATAATATTTAACTCTCCATTTTTCTCTTCAACTTTCTTAAATTCTCTAATATCTTCATTTATACTTTCTCCTGGCATGTCCCAACTATATACAAAACCTTGCTCCTTAGCTTTATTCTTATCTAAAACTAAATCACCTTTGCTATTATTTTTATAAGCAGACATACAAGCTCTTATAGTTGCTCTATTACTTAAATATTGGCTATTTTCTCTGTTTATCGCTTTTTTAATCTCTCTAATTTCTATTTGCTTTAATTCTCTATATTTTTCACAAATAAGCTCTTTCTTTTTTAACATTTGTATTCTCTTTTGCACTGCTTCTTTGGTTCTATTTAACTTTTTAGCAATTTGTTTACTTGTATAGCCTAAATTAAATAATTCTATTAATCTTTTATCGCATTCTAATGTCCAATTACTTTTTTTAACCAACAATTTCTCACTCCTAAAAAAGAATATAGTTCGCCCATACCATTAGGGTGGAAAATTTGAATGTTCAAAAGAATATAATTCCCCCAACCCACAACTCTAAAATTAACATTTTATTAAGTTTTTATTCAATTTTTATTAACAATATTTAATTTTTAAGATATTTGTTCATTTTTTCAAAAAAAGAACAAGATATTTAACTATTTCTTAATAATAAATCTATTTATTAAAAAAATATCATTAAATACCTTGTTTTATCAAACGTTATTTAAATAAATTATATAAGTTCTCCCTCTTACTTTCTCATATCAGCATTATTATAGTATAAATTTACAATAAAATAAATAGAAGCACAGTATAATATTTTCTTTATTAAACATTATACTATGCTATTAACTATATATTAATAATTCTCACTATTTCTAATTGGTCTAGTGGTGCTAATTGATTTATGCATACCTATTGGTTTAACATTTATATTTGATCTATACTCTGTTTCTACCCAATATATATTTTCTGCAACTAAAGCTTCTTTATTTAATTTAACTCCATCTAAAATTATTTCCTTAAATTTATTATATCCAGCCCTATCTATTAAATGTCCACCATGTAAATATTCAGGCTTATAATCTAATGCCCAGGCAGAAAATTTTTGCCAATTTGCCAATATTCCAAGAACAGTATTTTCAGTTGCAAAGTTAACAAAAGTTTTTCCCATTCTTGGATTTTGCTTTCCTGTCCTTCCACCTATCACTATTCTATAAAATTTTTCAGGAAGTCGAGTCCACGCACTAGCTGGACATGCTAATACACATTCCCCACACCCTACGCAACAACAAGGATCTTTATCTACTAATCCATTTTCATTTAAACTTAAAACTCTTGTTGCATGATGTTCACAAGCACGGACACAGGCACCACATCCAATACATCTCTCTTTATGATATTCCATTCTAGCTTGACCAATTATTCCAAAGTCCTGAAAATGAGCCTTACCACAGTCATTAGGACATCCTGAAACTGATACTTTAATATGATAATGTGATGGGAATATTAAATTTTCAACCTTTGTTGCTAATTCCTTAGTATTAACATTTGCCTTTATACAATGAGTATTACCTATACATGCCATTATATTTCTAGCTCCTATAGTAGGATAACCTTTATCATTTATAGTCATATCACAATTACATTCATCTATCTCTACTTCTTTAATATAATCCTTAATGTATTCATTAACTGCATCTATATTCTCATATTTTATGCCTGGTATATTAAAAGTTTGTCTCACTCCCATATGGAAAGTTCCATTTCCCCAAGTCACTGCTATATATTCTATATCACTTAAATATTTCGCATTTATTGTTCCTCCCGGAATACGCATTTGAAGCATAAATTCTCCTGGAACCTTTGATTGACGAAAACAGTTTACTCTGACTTTTTTAATATCTATATCATAATTCATAATAAAATTCCTCCTAATCCAATAAACTTTTTGCCTTAGTATAATTAAATACAGGTCCTTCTAAACAAACATATGTCTCATCAATTCTACAATGTCCACATTTTCCTATAGCACATGACATTTTTCTTTCAAAAGAAACATATATTTTTTCTTCTGGCACACCTAGTTTTATAAAATCTAAAGCTGTAAATTTCATCATCATTGGTGGTCCCACTATTATTACTTCATAATTATCTTTAAATGAATCTAATGGCAACTTTGATAAATGTTTTGTTACTAATCCATTTTCAAATCCCTTTCTTTCTCCTTTATCTAATGTATAAATAGTATTAAACTTTTCTTTCCATAACTCTAATTCACTTTTAAAAAGTACTGAATTCTCATCTTTAAATCCAAATATTAGATTAACACTTTTTGCATATGTTTCATCATTATAAAACATATTAATCATACTTCTTACTGGAGCAACTCCAGTTCCCCCTGCCACTATAATTATATTTTTATTTTTAAATTTTTCTACTGGCCATCCTTTACCGTAAGATCCTCTTAAAAATAATGTATCTCCAGATTTTAATGTAAAAATTTTATCTGTTACTTTACCTACTGAACGAATTGTAAAGTCTAAATATCCATCTCCAAATCCACTAACAGATATTGGTGCTTCTCCAATTTTAGGAATTGATAATTGTAAGAACTGTCCATGCTTAACCTTAATATCAGTTTCAACTCTAAATGTATATTCTAAATTACTCTCTTTTTTTATATCAATAATCTTACATGCTTTTGGTGTTAATATATTATTCATTACATTCCCCTCCAATTATTTCTTTAACTGCTTTATCTACTTTGTTTATAGTTGCTGTAATAGAAATATTTTCTGGACATCTATCTGTACATCTTCCACAACCTACACACATATGAGTATCTCCAAACTTTTCTTTATAATCATGTATCTTATGCAAAACTTTGTATCTCATCTTATCACCAGCATTGTTTCTAAATATATGTCCTCCTGCCATTTCATCAAATCCATCAATATGACATGATGCTTGCACTCTTTTTCTCTCTCCAACATTTGTATTTTCATTATAAATAATATCTCTAGTTGTATAACAAGAGCATGTAGGACAAGCAATTGTGCAACTTCCACATTGAATACATCTTCTATCATATTCTTTCCACATTGAATGTTCTTTTAACTTATTTAATACTTCTTTGCTTTCTATTTCTGGAATATTTACCTCCGCCATATTTTTTTCTATAAATTTAAGTTCAAATTCTTCTTCAGTACAATTTGTGAAATACTTATCAAATTCATCATCATTAATTTTAAATAATGCTGAATTTTCATAAAATCTGATAGCTAAACTATAATCATCTGTCTTATTGCTATTCATAACTGTACAGAAACAAGTATCAAACCCTTCAACACATTCCATACATACAAATCTAACTTTTTCTCTAATTCTTTTATAAAAGAAATCCTCAAAACCACCATTTTCCAAGTAAATTTTATCTTGCCTTTTTTGAGCATTAATATCACATGGTCTTGCAAATATTAATATTTTTTTATTACCATATGGATTTTTACTTTCTCTAAACTCATCTTCAGTAAAAAAATATAATGTCTGATTAATTGGTGTAATTACCTCTTTTGCTGGATATGTTGACTTTTCATTATAAACAATCTCTTCAAAGGAATTAACCTCATCATATTTAATTATATCTGTATCTGAATATCTCCCCTGTTTAACAAATCTCTTTGGTGCATATATCTTGTATTCTTCTTTTAATTTTTCAAATAAACTATTTATCTCATTTGATAATAATTTATATCCCATATTTATCCCTCCAAAATTTAGTTTAACTATTAGGAAAGTCTTATTTCCTTTATTTACTTCCCATAAATTTAATATACTACTTTTGTTATTAAATTAACAATTGAATTTTATCATCGTTATTATTAAAAAAAATTATAATTAGTTTAATTTTCCAATAACTCTTACTTCTAAATTCTAAATAAACTTTAGAGGAAATTTATAATAAATATGAGTTTAGCATACTTGAAAATTTAAAATTCCAACTTTTTTTGTAAATAAATATATAAAATTAAAAGGATTATATCTAGATAAAATCTAAATACAATCCAATAATTCCATTTTTTACTATTAAACTATAATATTAATTTAGCTACCACTACTTTCATACCTCTTCATTCCAATTAACCAAATTCTATAGGCAATAATTAAGCTAACTACTCCAACTATACAGGTTAATAAAATACCACTAAAGAAACTTTCTCTTCCTAAAAAATATGCACTTGGAAAATATCCTGTAAAAGCAAATGGTATTATAAAAGTTACTATTCCTTTTATCCATGAAGGATAAATAGTAATTGGATATTTTACAAAAGTACTTAATTGATAAACCATAAATAAATAGCTTTGAGCAAACTTTACCCAAAATGCAATAGATGCTACTGCTAATTTTATTGCAGTATAAATTAAACTTGCAAAAATTATAACAACTATTAATGCTATTATTTTACCAATAGATATATCCAATCCAAGTTTTATCCATGAAGTAATTAAAAGAACAGTACCTATAACTATTTCTCCAAATCCATCTGGCTGAAATTTTTCCACTATTACTTGAAATAACGGATTTAATGGTCGTACTAAATATTTATCAAATTTTCCTTCCACTATAGTCTGCCAACTAAATATCCAAAGCTGATCTGTAAATACATGATCTATCCCCCTAGGTATTTGTGCAAACCCATATATAAATAATATTTCATAAAAACTCCATCCCTTTAATGATGGTATAGTATTAAATATTAATGCAATAAATATTACCCCTATGGATTGTACAAACAAAAATCCTATAAGGCCTAATACAAAATCTGCTTTATATTCAATTAAGGTCTTGATATACTGTTGCAAAAACTTTAAATATAATCTAAAATACCTTTTCATATATCTTATCCCCCTAAAATTGTTAAAGTCTTAATTAAAGATTTCCACATTTTTTTAGCTATTATCATTAGTACAACTCCCCAAAACAATTGTAACCCTAAAGCAAGTAAAATACTTATTCCATTTATTTTTCCTAAGTAAATCATTGATGGAGTATATATGGCAGAACTAAAAGGCAAAAAATTTGTTATAGTTTGTGCCCACTTAGGGAAAAATGCTATTGGTATTAAAGTTCCTGATAATAAATTTACTATAGCCTGCATTATTTGTGATAATCCCCACATATTTGTTATCTTAAAAGAAATAATTCCAAATATATAACTAAAGTAAAAGTTAATAAAGATTCCTAATCCAATACTTATAAAATAAATAATTATTCTAAATATACTTATATATCCAAAAAATTTATAAAACAAAAATGTAGTAACAGAAAAAGCTATTATAAATATAATTATAAAATTATATAATACATTTCCTAACCCCTGAAAAAGCATTCTTTTTTCATAATTTATAGGTCTTACTAAATTAATTGCAATTGATCCATCCTTAACCTCTCTTGATATATCATGACTTATATCAACACTTATCATTATTGATGTTAAAAAGGATATAAATATATATATTATCATTTCATTAAAAGTAAATCCATTTAATACAGCTTCGGTGGTACTTCCATAAATAGCTTTCCACAAATAATAAGTAACAGCTAGCATAAGAAAATCACCAAACATAAATATTATTGCGTTAGCTTTATATGAAATAAGACGTTGAAATACATTCCTAGTAAAAGGCAGATAAGATTTTATTTCTTCCATTTCTACACCTCATTTCTATACATTTTTTTAACTATATCTTCTATGCTAGTTTCTTTTATTGAAAAATCAACAACATTTAATTTTTTCATTGTTCTACCTATAATATCTGCTGAAGATATTTTATTTTTATTAAATGTTACAAGTAATTTATTATCATTATATGTTAAATTAAATTCATCATCTTCTTTTATATCTGTAAATTCATTAAAACTCTCTAAATTATCTTCTTTTACTTGTATCTCTACTGTAGTTAAATAACCGTATTTTTCTTTAACTCCTTCAATTTCACCATCATATATTTTTTTACCCTTATCGATTATAATTATCCTACTACAAAGTTCTTCTATATCATTTAAATCATGAGTAGTTAATATAATGGTTGTCCCATATTTTGCATTTATTTCTTTTATTGCTTTACGTACACTTTCCTTTACAACTACATCTAATCCTATAGTAGGCTCATCTAAATATATAACCTTTGGATTATGTATAAGCGCTGCTGCTAAATCAGCTCTCATCCTCTGACCTAAAGATAATGTTCTAACAGGATTTAAAAAGAATTCATCTAATCCTAATATTTCTTTAAAAAATTTCATTCTTTCTTCAAAATCATTATCAGTAATATCATATATATTTTTTAATAGTGAAAAAGTTTCAGATATAGGCAAATCCCACCACAACTGAGTCTTTTGTCCAAATACTACTCCTATATTTTTAGCATTTTTTTCTCTATTTTCATATGGTACTATACCATTTACGGTAACGATTCCATTTGTAGGTGTTAAAATTCCTGTCATCATTTTTATTGTTGTTGATTTTCCTGCTCCATTTGCCCCTATATATCCTACTATTTCTCCATCATCTATTTCAAAACTAATATCATCTACTGCTTTTTTTGTAATATGCTCTGTTGAAAAAAAAGATTTAATTGCACCTTTAAATCCTGGATATTTTTTATTAATCTTAAATTCTTTACTTAAATTCTCTACCCTTATCATAAACTCACCCTTTTATTTTACTTCATCAAATATTATACCATTATTTAACTATTCTTCATATTCTTTTTAGTATTTTTATAATAATATCTTTTTTAACGCAAAAAAGCAACTAAGAATTTTCTTAGTTGCTTTGGTGGCTTACCGGGGAATCGAACCCCGGACACCTTGATTAAAAGTCAAGTGCTCTACCGACTGAGCTAGTAAACCAAAAATGGCAGGGATAGCAGGATTCGAACCTACGAATACCACAGTCAAAGTGTGGTGCCTTACCGCTTGGCGATATCCCTATATGGGGTGAACGATGGGACTCGAACCCACGACAACCAGTGCCACAAACTGGCGCTCTACCAACTGAACTACGTTCACCATCTGGTGCGTGTTAAGAGATTCGAACTCCTGGCCCACGCCTTAGAAGGGCGTTGCTCTATCCAGCTGAGCTAAACACGCAAAATAAAAATCTAAATCTTAGATTTAGTTATTTGAATTTTCTCGGCATAACTGAGTTTTATATTCAAATAAAGTGGAGCGGGTAGTGGGAATCGAACCCACCTTTCCAGCTTGGAAGGCTGGAGTATTACCGATATACGATACCCGCGCATCGACTACGTTGTTTAGTATATTATTTTTGTCGATGTTTGTCAACATTATTTTCATATTTTTTTATTTTATTTTTTCATATTTTATTTACATGGACTTATAATTCCTTTGAATGATATAATGTAAATGATTAAACATTATGCGGAGGATATTATATTTATGAAAAAAATAATTATGGCAAATGGTAATATTACAGCATCAGAGATTGGTTTAGGTTGCATGAGAATTGCGAATCTAGATAAAAATGAAGTAAATAACTTAATTAATACAGCCTTAGATTGTGGTATAAACCTTTTTGATCATGCAGATATTTATGGTAAGGGAAAATCTGAGGAAATTTTTAGCGAATCAATTTCTTTAACACCATCTCTAAGAGAAAAAATTATTATTCAATCAAAATGTGCTATTAGACCTGGCATGTATGACTATTCTAAAGAACATATATTAGATTCAGTTGATGGTATATTAAAAAGACTAAAAACTGATTACTTAGACATTTTATTACTACACAGACCAGATACATTAATGGAACCTGAAGAGGTAAGTGAAGCTTTTGAAAAATTATACACTGAAGGTAAAGTTAGAAATTTTGGAGTTAGCAATCACAATTCAATGCAAATTGAATTATTAAATAAGTACTTAAAAAATAAAATTACAATTAATCAACTTCAATTTAGTATAATGCATACTGGAATTATTGATTCTGGATTAAATGTTAATATGAAAAATTCTCCTTCCATAGATAGAGATAGCTCTATTTTAGAATATTGTAGATTAAATGATATTACTATCCAAGCTTGGTCTCCATATCAATATGGATTCTTTGAAGGAACTTTTATAGACAATCCTAAGTTCCCTGAACTTAATAAAAAACTTAACGAGCTTGCTGAAAAATATAATGTAAGCTCTACTGCAATTGCAACAGCATGGATACTTAGACACCCAGCTAAAATACAAACTATCGTTGGTACAACAAATGAAAATAGGTTAAGAGATATCTGTACTGCTTCTAACATACAATTAACTCGTGAAGAATGGTACTCTCTATATATAGCCGCTGGAAATCAACTCCCTTAATATCTAAATTGTTCGTTAGAGCTTAATTGCCGTGATGACGAAAATTAATGATATTACCTCCAGGAATTAGTGTAATTTTCCTTCCGATAATATCATTAATTTTTCTCTATCACTAGCTTTTAAGCTAAAGGATACAATTTCCTGCCTAACCACCTTATGAGTTAACGACTTCTGCTATATTTTATATAATAAATTGTTAACTTCTAAATATATATATTTAAATAAACTAAAAATATTAATATACAAATTAACTTTAATATAA
>NZ_SMUS01000022.1 GCF_004353185.1 Clostridium cuniculi
TACTGTTATTCCATTGTGGGTTAATCCATTATAATTAATAAAACATACAATATTATATAATGAATTCAAAATCCAACTAACTTCATTTATAGACATTCTTCCTTTGCAATATGTTAATAAATCTCTTAATAAAATTAAATCTTCATCTTTTTTAATTACTATTCCTATTTCTCCAGATATTGTTCTAAAACTTTCTTTTACTTGTGGTAAATATTTATAGAATTCTTTTTTCATATCAATATTATCATATTTTATATTATTTAATTTGTTTATAGCATTAAGAACTTTTCTTTCATATTTATTATCAATTAAATATAATATTGAATTATTACCCACATACATATTTCCTAACTCAAAGGTATGCTTAATTCTAAAATTCATTTCATAATAATTTCCATTAATACACTTTAACTTTATAATATTTTTCATTTCATCTATACTTAACATTTACCATCACCAGCCTATAAATAAATTTTAATAATCTATATTTATGATTCTGTAAGAAATATTATGTAATTTTAAATAAATATATTTTCAAATATTTTCCAATTTGTTATAATATAATATATGTTATGTAAATAACTATTCCTATGTTAAAGATTGGAGTGTTTTTGGTGGAAAAAAATTTAAAATTCAAAATATACAATAAGGTTTTAAATAAATGCTTTAAGGTAACTAGAATAGATTATATGGATGAGGTTGTTTATTACTTTGATAGAGACAAAAATGATGAAGATATAGTTTCTTTTGATGATGCAGTGCTTTTAATGCCTACTGGAATTTGTGACTCTTCAGGTCGTGAAATATTTGAAGGTGATGTTATAACCTACCAAGAAAGTAGTTTTACTTATAAAAAAACTGCTGAAATAATATATGAAGATGGATGCTTTATGACAAGACAACTATTTCCAAAAAATTTAGAACTTAAAGCTCAAAAAGAAAACCTCATTGTTGATGACTTTAAAGATTTATTATGTGTTGCTACATCATCTATCTGCAAACCAATTAAAATTATTGGTAATGTTTTTACTTATAAATTAAGCAAAAATAATGGTAAAATAAAAATAGAAGTTTAATAGGACTTCTATTTTTTTATAAAAAAATAGGATATCGCATATACTACCATATCCTATTTCAATATTTAAATTTCTTTATTATACTCCGATAACTTTTCTATTAAGGCCTATTTTATACTTCCATAATTATTGGTACAATTATAGGCTTTCTCTTAGTTTTACTATATATAAATGATCCAACATCATTTCTAATATTATTTTTTATCTCTGACCATTTAAATATATTTTTATCTATTGAACTTTGTATACTATCATAAGATATTTCTTTTATTTGATTTACTAGCTCTTCTGATTCTCTCACATATATAAATCCTCTTGTTACAATATCTGGACCTGAAACAATAGATCGACTTTCTTTTTCTATTGCTACAATAATGTTTATAATACCATCCTTTGATAAATTCTTTCTATCTCTTAAAACTATATTACCAACATCTCCGATACCAATACCATCAACTAAAATATTTCCTGCTTGAACTTTACCACTTATGCAAGCCGACTTCCTATTTAAGCTTAACACATCACCATTTTCTAAAATAAATGATTTCTCTTTTTCTAATCCTACTTCCTCTGCTATTAATATGTGCTTTCTTAAATGCTTATATTCACCATGTACTGGCATAAAATATTTAGGCTTTAGGATTGATTGTAATAATTTTAATTCCTGTTCACAAGCATGACCTGATACATGAATTTCTTCTATGGATTTATAAATAACATTAGCACCCTTTTGTGTTAACTCATTTATAACTTTTGATACAGCTTTCTCATTTCCTGGAATAGGATTTGCAGATATAATTATCATATCATCTTTTTCTATTTGAATATTTTTATGAGTAGAGGATGCCATTCTTGTAAGGGCTGACATAGGCTCCCCTTGACTTCCTGTAGTTACAATTGTTATTTGATTGCTGTTATATAGCTTTAAATCTTTTAAATCAATTAACAAACCTTCTGGCATATCTAAATATCCAAGTTTTATTGCAACCTCTGATATCTTTTCCATACTTCTTCCACTAAAAGCAATTTTTCTTCCATACTTAATAGATGAATTTATTATTTGTTGTAACCTATGAATATTTGATGCAAATGTTGCTACAATTATTCTTCCAGTTCCTTTGCTAAATAAATTATCTAATGTTTCACCTACTGTCTTTTCTGACATTGTATATCCTGGATGACATGCATTAGTACTATCAGCCATAAGTAATAACACACCTTGTTTACCTATCTTAGCTAATCTTTGTAGGTCTATTACCTTACCATCAACAGGAGTAAAATCTACTTTAATATCTCCAGTATGAACTACTATACCTAATGGAGTGTGAATTGCTAATGCACAACTATCTGCAATACTATGATTTGTTCTTATAAATTCTACTTTTAATTTTTCTAAAGCTATAGTATCTCCTGGCTTAACTACATTTAACTCTACTATATCAAGCATTTTATGCTCTTCTAACTTATTTTGAATTAACCCTATTGTTAAATTAGTAGCATAAATTGGAGCATTAATTTGCTTTAATATATATGGTATTGCCCCTATATGATCTTCATGTCCATGAGTTATAAAAAATCCTTTTACTCTATCTTTATTGTTAACTAAATATGTTACATCTGGAATTACAACATCTATTCCATACATTTCTGAATCTGGAAAAGTCATTCCACAATCTACAACTATAATTTCCTCACCATATTCTATTACTGTTATATTCTTTCCTACTTCTCCTAGTCCACCTAACGGTATAACTTTTATCTTTTTTTTGCTTTCCATTAAAGTCCTCCAAATTATTTATTTCAATCTATTTTTCTCTATTTTTTTGCATAAAAACAAAAAGTTGTTTTAAATCAACTTATTTATAATTAAATATTATTTTATAATTCAATACGTTCAATTCTTATAACTAAACTGACATCTCTTATAAAGTTATTTACTTAACATTGCATTCACAATATTTAACATCTGATTATGTTAATTCTACTTATTGCCTAATGGTGCTAAGTTTATTTAAATATAATTTTTATATAATAATTATAAAACAACTTAAATAAATACACTTAAAAATATATTACTTATATTCATTTAACTTTTTTTATATTTATAAGTCATTATAAACAATTTCCCACATTTTTTCAACTCTATCCCCAAATTGTTCCTTGGAGCTTGAATGCCGTGATGACGAAAATTAATGATATTTCTAGAAGTAATATCATTAATTTTTCTCTATCACTGACTTTTAAGCTAAATTAAATTAATTCTAATAACTTTAAAACATGAGTTGCAATTTTTCTTTCTTTGCCTTTGTATGGATATGAATGTATGTGGATTGCTGGATTGAAGTTTAGTTCTATTATTGCATAATTAGTGTTTTCATCTCTATAGTCTTCAAGCATCATATCCACACCACAAATCTTAGCTCCTGCAGCTTTTGCTGCATTTACTGCTATATCTTTAAACTTTTGTGGAATATCATCTGTATAATCTACACTATCTCCACCAGTGCTAATATTTGAATTTTCTCTTAAATAAATTATTTCATCCTTTTTAGGAATATAATCAAAATTTTTACCTTGTTGTTTTAAGAATAACTCTGCATTTTCTTCTAATCTTATTTTTTCAAGTGGCGTTACATACCCTTTACCACGTAATGGATCTTGATTTTTAACTTCAACTAATTCTGTTATAGTTTTTTCTCCATCACCAATAACATTAGCTGGAACTCGATGTAATATTCCTACTACTTCATCATTTATAACTAAAAATCTATATTCTTTTCCTTTAATAAATTCTTCTATAAGAACTGTATTATCATTTTTAAAGGCTATTTCAAAAGCATGAATTATATCTTCTAAATTTGCACCCTCTGGGAAAATATTAATTCCTATACCAAAGTTAGTACTCTTTGGTTTTATTACAATAGGTTTATTAATATAGTTATGTGCCTTTATTTTTGCATCTTCTATACTATTAAACTCCTCACCTTTTGGTACCTTTACTCCCTTTTCTGCTAAAACCTTTTTAGTTACAGTTTTATTTTCCATAATCAATACAGATACATATGTGTCCTTAGAGGTCTTAGTTGCTTGCTTTACATATTCTATTTTTTCGTTATTTTTAAGAGATATAAAATTTTCACTTCTATCAACTATATTTACAGTAATTCCTCTTTTAATAGATTCCTTCATTAGAATTTGAGTTGATAACTCTAAATCCTCATATCCTTCTAACTTAAATCTATTTTTGTATGCAGATTCCTTATAAATTCTAGCTAAATTTAAAAATGCATCAATATATCCTTCTTCTTTTATTTTTTCAGTTATTTTATATGAGTAAGTTAATTTGCTATCTTTAACTTTATCTATCATGTTATTAATTATATCTTCAAAACCTAAATTTAACTCATTATTAACACTCATAACCTCATTAAGTATTTCTAATCCAAAATCTATTCTATTTATAGATTTTCCATCTTTCTTTAACTCTATATCATCAATTCCATGTACTGCAATTAATTGTTGATTTTCTAAAGCTTCCTCTTGCCAATTTTTAAAATCACTTTCTTCCTTAGTTAATAAATAAATATTAAATACTTGTAAAAATCTTAAATCCTCTAAACTTATTCCACCCTTTTCAAATGGATTAATATCAATTGTTCTATATTCTAAATATTTTATTCCATCATTAAGTAAAGATTCTTTAAAATTCTTTGTATCACTTGGCTTTAATCTTATTTGACTATATAATTCTTTATGATTTTCTATTAATTCATCTTTAATATATTCATTTATACTTTCTAAATGTTCATCAACACTATTATAGCTTGGGAATAAATCTACTTTATTTTTATATCCACACTTTCCATTTCTATGAGATATTGCACCTGAACTACTATACTCACTGTGTTTAATTTTCTTTAATGGACATTTACAGCCATCAATAAAACTTTCATGTACAATTGGTGACGCTCCAAGAAGGTATACTATAAGCCATCTATATCTTAAATAATTTCTAGCAATCTTTAAATAAATACTATTTTTAAATTCTTTATAAGACAGATTCTTATCACTATCTTCATATAATCTTTCAATTATAGTTTCATCAAAAGAAAAATTATAATGAATTCCAGATATAAGTTGCTTTTTCCCACCATATTTAAGTAATAATTTTTCTCTATATTCTTGAGCTTCTTTACTATGATTAGCAAACTTAGCTACTGGTATATCCTTATCATCTGGTATTATACATGGCATTGATTCAGGCCATAGATATTCATCTCCTATTTCCATGGCAGCTATATCATATAATGCTCTTGTAAAATTATAAGTTTCTTTAATATCTGATAATGCTGGTGTTATAACTTCTATCTGACTTTCCGAAAAATCAGTAGTTATATATGGATTATGTGCTTTATCCCCGAACTCTTCTGGATGATCACTTTTAGCCAAATATCCATTTCCATCTACCCTCAAAGTTTCTCTTTCAATACCAAAATTTCCATTTAAAATTTCTTTACTAGCAAATAAATTCTTTATTTTATTTAACATCTTTATAATTTCTCCTTATTTTTATTAAATATACTGAATACGCTGCTACTCCCTTTAATATACTAGAAATTGCTATACTCCACCATACCCCTTGAATTCCAAGTGTTTTCATTAAAACTAATGCAATTGGAATTCTTAAAACTGTAAAAACAATACTAATTATGGCAGGTATCTTAGGCATCCCTAAACCTGTAAATAATCCATTTGATACCATTTCTATTGTACTAAAGCTTTGAGAAAATGCAACTGCCTGTAAGTAACCACTAGCAATTAAAATAGTACTTTTCTCTCTAATAAATAATCTTATAATTGGTTCCTTAAAAATAATAAAAATTATAGACATAATCATTGAATAAATAATACCCAATAATAATGCAGTATAATATCCTTGTTTTATTCTCTTAAACTTACTAGCTCCAAAATTTTGACCTGTAAAACTCGCTATAGCTCCATTTAATCCTCCTATAACCATGTATGTTATTGACTCAATTTGCAATCCTATCTTTTGTGCTGCAATTGAATTTGTTCCAAAGATGGCAATTATCTTAGCTAAAATTATATTAACTACTGTAAATAATATTCTTTGAAATGCCATTGGAAAACCTAATCGCATAATTTCCATTACTTTTTCTTTATCAATACCTATGGATTTATCATAATGTAAAATTCCATTTGATTTTATTCTATATAGAATAAACATTACTATATTAGCTATTAGTGTTGCTACTGCTGCTCCTACCACACCTAATTTAAATATATAAATAAATATTGGATCTAAAACTATATTTATTATCATCCCTATAGCATTTATCTTTAATGAATCTCCATTATTTCCAAAACTACTAAATATTCTTGTATATAGAGAATTGAAAAATGAGAAAAATAAAATTGGTGCATTCATAGCTAAATAATAATATGAATTTCTTTCTACAAATTCATTATTAAGGTTTAAAAATGAAATAAAACTTTTCCCTAAAATTATTAAAATTAATGCATATATTATTGATATAACAAAATTTATTGCTAGTCCTGAATTAATATATTGCTTTACATCCTTATTATTTTTTTCTCCAATAGCATGAGAGACTTTTATTCCTGCTCCTATAACAACTAATGAGTTGATAGAATACCCTAATCCAGTAAAAAAGCTTGAGGATCCTATACTTGCTACGGCATCACTTCCTAATCCACCTACCCATAACATATCTATTAAGTTATAGGTAAATTGTAATAATGAACTTCCCATAATAGGTAATGCTAAAGCTGTGAGCACTTTAATAACTTTGCCTTGTGTTAAATCGATTTTCTTCATTATATTCTCCTTAAAACTATTTTTAGTTAATCAATAAAAATAATACTTATCACTTAAATATAGATACTCATCTATGTTTAATATAGTTTTTTATTTTTTAATTGTCAACACTAATAGTATTAACTCTCACTATAAACTTTTATCTTATAACTTAAAATACAAGGTTTATCACAATACTTAAACTTATTATGATAAACCCTTTGTAAATTTAGCAATCACACTTGCTATCTTCTTCAATTATTGTTTTTTTATTATTTAACATTAATTCATTTAAGAACATTAATAATTCCTTTGCATTATCCTCATTTAAACTATAATAATTCCAAGTTCCCTCTTTTCTTGAGCTAACTAAACCACATTCCATTAATACCTTCATATGATGAGATAATGTTGGTTGAGTAAATTTAAAATGTTCTAACAATCTACAAGCGCATTTCTCACCTAATGATAATATATAAATTATTTGTAATCTATTCGAATCACTTAATGCCTTAAATATTTTTGCATTATTAGCATATTTACTATCCATAAATTCCTCCAATAAAACAACTTTAAATATTATTCTACCCTAAATTCTTCTCTTAAATTACTAATTATTGTTTTTCTAATATCTTCTGCTAAATTTCTTTCTTCATCCTTTGTTAATCCTTCAGTTTCTATTGGCTTACAAAAGGTTACATTAACAGTAGATGGCTTGAATTTATTATTTTCTTCAAATGATGTAAATGCTGCATCTATTGTTACAGGCACTATTGGCACCTTAGCTTTAATTGCTAATTTTAAACTTCCTTTTTTAAATGGAAGTGGCTTTCCATCTAAACTTCTTGTTCCTTCTGGAAAGATCATCATTGAATATCCATCCTTTAAATTCTTTACTCCTTCAGTAATCATTCTTACTGCATCTCTAGGATTTTGTCTATCTAAAGCAATGCACTTCCCTTTTGGCAACCAGTAACTTAAAATAGGTGTTTTTAATACCTCCTTTTTTGAAACAAATCCTACCTGTCTTTCTGTAGAATATAATATAACTGGAATATCTAATATACTTGTATGATTTCCAATAAAGACGCATGGTCCATTAGGTATATTTTCTTTCCCTTTAACAACTACATTCATTCCTATAGTATTTATAGTGAACTTTGACCATAAATACATACACTTTACTGCATATTCTGTCGCTTTATGTATACCCTCTTTACGTTTTATATGTTCATATTTAAACCCCTTAAGTCTAGTATATACCATATAGAAAAAATATTTTATAGCCTTTATTATCATATAACTCCTCCTATGTTTATAGCTTTAATTATTATAACATTACTTTGTACAAGCTAACAAATATTTATTTTCTATGAGTTTATAATATGATAAATAAAGCATCTAATAAGATTAATTTTTCTTAATAGATGCTTATTTCTCTTTAAATTAAATATTATTTAAATGGATTTTCAGTCTTATATAGCATTCCTTTTGGTTGATTAAATCCAACTTCTTTAACTCCTAGATAATTAAATACATTTGTTATAGCCTTACCAAAATGTCCAAATGCAACTGCACCATGATGTGGGTATCTTCCTTCTATTAATATATGTCTATAGAATCTTCCCATTTCAGGAATTGCAAATATACCAATTGATCCAAATGATCTTGTTGCTACTGGTAATACTTCTCCTTCTGCAACATATGCTGTTAATTCGGCATCTGCATTACTTTGTAATCTAAAGAATGTAATTTCACCTGGAATGATATCACCTTCTAAAGTACCTCTAGTAATGTTTGGTTCTTGGTTTGGTTCTAAACTTCTTGCCATAATCATTTGATTTTTCATATTTTTGAATGATAATTTACATGCAGGAGTATTTCCACAATGGAATCCCATAAATGTATCCTTTAATGTATAGTTGAATTTATCTTTAATTTCTTCTTCATACATATCTCTTGGTACACTATTATTAATATCTAATAATGTTACAGCATCTTTACTTACACAAGTTCCAATATACTCACTTAATGCTCCATAAATATCAACTTCACATGATACTGGAATTCCTCTTGAAACTAATCTACTATTTACATAGCATGGTACAAATCCAAATTGAGTTTGGAATGATGGCCAACATTTATTAGCAAATACAACATATTCTCTAGATCCTTTGTGAGCTTCCATCCAGTCTAATAATGTTAATTCATATTGAGCTAACTTAGGTAAAATACCTGGCATTTTATTACCTTCTCCAAGTTCTTTTTCCATATCAGCTATAACTTCTGGAATTCTTGGATCATTTGCATGTTCATTAAATGCTGCAAATAAATCTAATTCTGAATTTTCTTCAATTTCAACACCTAAATTGTATAATTGTTTAATTGGTGCATTACATGCTAAGAAATCTTGTGGTCTTGGTCCAAAAGATATAATTTTTAAGTTTTGTAATCCTAAAAGTGTAGTAGCTACTGGTTCAAACTCTTTAATCATTTCTGCAACTTCTTCATAAGTTCCCACTGGATATTCTGGAATATATGCTTTAATATTTCTTAATGCTAAGTTATAGCTAGCATTTAACATACCACAGTAAGCATCTCCTCTTCCACCAATTAGATTATTTCCTGATTCCTCAGCAGCAGCTACAAACATAACTGGTCCACCAAATTCTTTTGCTAACAATGTTTCTGCAGTTTCTGGTCCAAAGTTTCCAAGATACACTACTAAAGCATTTACTCCAGCTTCTTTAACTTCTGCTAAAGCTTTTCTCATATGAACTTCACTTTCAACTGTTGTTGGACATTCATATATATCACCATAAGCTTCTTTATAAGCCTTAACTACAGCTTGTCTACGTCCTGCAGATAACTCCATTGGAAAACAATCTCTACTTACAGCAACAATTCCTAATTTTACATCTGGTATATTTTTAAAATTCATAATTAATTCCTCCACCCTTTTTTGTTCTATAATAATTTATTTTTAATTTTAATTACTTAACTTTTTAACTTACTTTAAAGAAATATTCTTTCCCTTAAGTCCTATAAAGGCTCCTTGCTCTCCTAGATTCGTTTCTGGATGACCTATAAGCCATTTATTTTTTGCAAACAATAATGCATCTTCACCTTGCTTTTGTATATTATCTTCTAATGCTGTATTTGTATCTTTATGTAGTATAACTACACATTTAAATCCATCTTCATTAGCATTACATGGTGCATAATGTAATGTAGTTCCATAAACTTCTATAGCAGTTCCTGCAGGAACAAATATAGCTTCAATATTTGAAGTGTCATAAGAGTAGTCCTCTTCAATATCTTGCTCTAATCCCAGTAGTAAAATTAAATCTGTAACTGCAATATTTATTTCACTAGTTCTGTGATATTCAACTGCATTTAGCATATAATTATTACCATTACAATATCCTATTTGAATATCAAGTCCACCAAATTCTCTATTTCTAAATTCTTTAGCTATTTCTAATTCCTCTAATTCTTTTATAGAAGGTTCATATATAACATCCTTTGGTAATGGTGTTTTTTCCATCCTATTTAAAAGCTCTTTAACATCATAATTCTTAAGTACTCTACCATACTTTTTAAATTCTATATCATTAACACTTTTTATAACCACTCAATTCATCTCCTTATATATAAGTACAAGCTTCTCAACATTTATTTAAATAATTTCATTGTTTCATCAACAACATTTTCTACTGTAAATCCAAACTTCTTAAATAATGTTACTGCATTTCCTGATGCACCAAATGTGTCTAATGAAATAATTCTTCCATCTAAACCTACATATTGATGCCATCCAAATGAAGTTAGAGCTTCAACTGCAACTCTTTTTCTAACGCTGTTTGGAAGTACACTTTCTTTATATACTTCATCTTGAGCATTAAATATTTCAAATGATGGAATACTTACAACTCTTGCATCTATTCCTTTTGCTTCTAATTCATCTGCAGCCTTGTAGATAAGTTCAACTTCAGAACCTGAAGCCATTAAAATTACATCAGGAGTTTCTTTCTTAGAGTCTTTAAGAATGTATCCTCCCTTTAATGCTCGCTTTGCACATCCATCATATAATGGTAACTTTTGTCTAGTTAATACTAATGAAGTTGGAGTAGTACCATTAGTTACTGCATAATACCAAGCTGCAGCAGTTTCCTTTGAATCTGCTGGTCTAAATACAGTCATATTTGGCATACTTCTTAATGCTGCTAATTGCTCAATTGGTTGATGAGTTGGACCATCTTCCCCTACACCAATACTATCATGTGTTAATACATAAGATACTGGTAAATTCATTAATGAAGATAATCTCATTGCACCCTTCATATAATCACTAAATACAAAGAATGTTGCACAGAATACTTTTAATCCACCATGAGCATACATACCATTTGCTATTGCAGCCATTGCATGTTCTCTTACTCCAAAGTGAAGATTTCTTCCACTTCTATCTTCAGCTGAGAAATCACCTTTTTCACTCATATATGTTTTATTAGATGGTGCTAAATCAGCTGATCCTCCAACTAAATTAGGTATTAAATTTGCTAATCTATTTATGATAATTCCTGAAGACTCTCTTGTAGCCATTTCTTTATCAAAGCTCCAAAATTCTTCATTATTTAATAAAGTCTCATTATCTATTTCTCCAGACATCCACTTAGAATATTCTTCTGCTAATTCTGGATATTCATTTTTATAAGACTCAAACAAATTATTCCAAGAGCTTTCTTTTTTAACTCCTGCATTAATATACTTATCCATATTAGAATATACTTCTGCGGGAACATAAAAATCTTCTTGTTTCCATCCTAGATTTTCTTTCATTGCTTTTATATTTTCAGCCCCTAAAGGTTCTCCATGGGCAGATGCTTTTCCTTGTTTTGCAGGGCATCCAAATCCAATTTGGTTTTTAACAATTATCATTGATGGCTTAGAAGTTTCACTTTTGGCTTCTTCTATTGCTTTTTCAATAGCTTCAATATCATTTCCATCATTAACTTTAATTACTTGCCAATTATATGCTTCATATCTCTTTGCTACATCTTCTCTAAATGCTATATCAGTATCACCCTCAATAGAAATATTATTTGAATCATATAAAACAATAAGCTTTCCTAATCCTAAAGTTCCAGCAAGTGATGAAGCTTCCCCTGAAATCCCTTCCATTAGGCACCCATCACCAACAATAGCATAAGTATTATGATTAACTACTTCATAGCCTGGTTTATTAAACTTTTCAGCTAAGTGAGCTTCTGCAATTGCCATACCAACAGCATTACATATACCTTGTCCTAAAGGTCCAGTTGTTATTTCAACACCTGGAGTATGTCCATATTCAGGATGTCCCGGTGTTAAGCTATCAACTTGTCTAAAACTCTTAATATCTTCAATAGTTATTCCATATCCAAATAAATGTAATAAAGAATATTCAAGCATTGAGCCATGACCTGCTGATAATACAAATCTATCTCTATTATCCCATTTTGGATTTTTACCATTGTGATTCATTTTCCCCCATAATGTATATGCCATCGTGGCTGCACCAAGTGGTAATCCTGGATGACCTGACTTTGACTTTTCTATTGCATCTGCTGATAATACTCTTATTGTATTTATACATAATTTATCTAGTTCTTTACTCATCTTTAACCCCTTTTAATTCGATTTATTTTCCAATTTATCGGGACAAAGGTCCCGATACTTTTCTACTTCCCGAAGGCTGAAGCCCAATCTGCCTTAAACTTTTCTAGACCTGCATCTGTTAATGGATGCTTAACCATTTGCATTACTAAAGCATATGGTACTGTAGCAATATGTGCACCAGCTCTAGCAGCTTCTGTAACATGAATTGGATGCCTTACACTTGCAGCTATTATTTCTGTAGTTATTCCGTGTATATTAAAAATTTCTGCAATTGTTCTAACAAGTTCCATTCCATCCATTGATATATCATCTATTCTTCCTAAAAATGGACTTACATAAGTTGCACCTGCATTAGCTGCTAAAAGTGCTTGATTAGCAGAAAAAATTAATGTTACATTAGTTTTAATTCCTTCACTAGCTAATACTTTAACAGCTTTAAGACCTTCAGCTGTCATTGGAATTTTAACAATCATATTTGGATGAATAGCAGCAATTTCTCTACCTTCTTTAATCATCCCCTCTGCATCTTCTGATATAACTTCTCCACTTATTGGACCATCAACTATTTCAGTTATTTCTTTAATAGTTTCAGTAAAGTCCCTACCTTCCTTAGCAATTAATGATGGGTTTGTAGTAACTCCACATATAACTCCCATTTCATTTGCTTCTTTAATATGTTCTACATTTGCAGTGTCTAAAAATAACTTCATATTAAAACTCCCCTTTATATTATAAATATTATTTAACAACTTTTTAAAATTACTTTCAAAAGTTTCTTTATAAAAAGGCAGCCATTATTTTCTGCCTTTTTATATTGTAAGTTTGATACCCATAACATTAATTAATTTAAAAACTCCTCTAATGGAACCATTGCTGCTCCTAAAAGATATGATTCTTTAAACTCTGTAACATCTATCTTACAATTTTCCTCATTTGTAAATAAATTATCTTTATATACAATACTTCTTAAAACATCTATATTTTCTTTTAATAAACTATTTATATCTCCACCTAAAACTACACTACTTGGATCTAATAGCATTGTTAAGTTAGCAATTCCTATACCAAGAATATTAAAGTATCTCTCTAAAACTTCTTTTGTAGTTTTATCTCCCTTTTCAAATAAAGATATAAATTCTTCTATATCATTTAATTTTTCATTACTTATTTCATTGAAGTCTTCTATTAACACATTCTTTGATGTATATGATTCTAAACACCCTTGAGAACCACACTTGCAGCTTTTACCACCTATAATTATTTTAATATGTCCCATTTCACCAGCGGCATTATTGCTTCCTCTATAAATCTTCCCATCTATTATTATTCCTAATCCTAATCCATCAGTGATTGAAACATATAAAAGATTACTTAATATATCCTTCTTATTTAAAAATTCATAATAAGCTGAAAGATTAGCTTCATTATCTATATAGATAGTAGTATTAAATTCTTCAAAACTTTTCTTTAAATTATAATTTTCAGCTCCTAATAAATAACAGTTTTTTATTATTCCTTCTTCTGAATCTACTGTCCCTGGAATAGAAATACCAATACCTAATAATTTATCAATTGAAATTTCCTTATTATTTAATATTTTATTTATATTTTCTTTAGCAATAGCTATTATACTTTCAATATCTTTTTTATTATGCCTTATTCTAATATCGCCTATAACTTCTTTTTTTAAATTTATTAAAGATAATTTTACATGACGAGGAGTCAACGCTATTCCTAAAGCAAACCTACAATTCTCATTAATTTTTAAAGCCATTGCTTTTCTTCCACCTGTAGATTCTAAGGATCTAACATCACTAACAATTCCTTCTTTCTTAAGCTCTGTAATATTAGTTGAAACTGTTGTAATACTTATATCTAAGCTTCTTGAAATATCTAATTTAGTTACTTCATTCTTTTCTAATAATAACTTAATTATCTTTTTTCTATTTGTTTCTTTGATTTTACTATGATTCACTTCTATCAAATTATGCCTTCCCCTCTCAGTTTACATTATCCAAAATTTTAAATATCCTTTAATCTTGGATAAAGTGAATTATATACTTTATATATCTTATCATAAAGGGCTATATTATCACAATTTGGATTCACTAAATCCTGACCTTTTATAATCTTTTCACATGCATCTTCTACAGAATTATATATACCAACACCAACTCCAGCTAAGATAGCTACTCCTAATGCTGGTCCCTCTGATGCTTTTATAGTCCTTAAAGGATAATTAAATACATCAGCTAAAATTTGTCTCCAAACTTCACTTTCAGCTCCTCCACCACTTACTCTAACATCAGTTATTTCAACTTTCATGTTCTCTATAATATCTAAACAATTCTTTAAGCTGAAGCTAACACCTTCTAGTATACTTCTGACAAAATCTCCATGATTATTTATTAAAGATACTCCAACAAATCCACCTTTTACATTTGGATCTATATGAGGTGTTCTTTCTCCCATAAGATATGGCATATAAATTACTCCATTTGATCCTGGTTTTGAACCAGCAGCTTTTTCTGATAAATAATCATATATATTTATATTTTTTTCTTTTGCTTCATCAATTTCTTTTCTACAGAAGTTTTCTTTAAACCATTTTAAAGAAAGTCCTGCACCTTGAGTTACCCCCATTACATGCCACTTATTAGGAACTGCATGACATAAAGTATGAACTCTACCTTCTTTATCAAATCTTGGAGTATCTGTTGAAGCAAAAACAACTCCTGAAGAACCAATAACTGTTGAAATTATTCCTTCACTTACTATTCCACTTCCTACTGCTCCTGCCGCTTGGTCTCCAGCTCCTCCAACCACAGCAGTACCAGCTTCTAATCCTGTCTTTCTTGCTACCTCTTCTGTAACATGTCCACTTACTACTACTGATTCATAAACATCTGCTAATATCTTCTTATCTATATCTAATTTTTGAAGTAACTCATCACTCCAGTTTCTTGTATTAATATCTAACATTTGCATACCACTTGCATCTGAAACTTCAGTTGCAAATATACCTGTTAATTTAAATCTTATATAATCTTTTGGCAGAAGAATTTTATATATATTATTATAATTTTCTGGTTCATTATCTCTAACCCATAATAGTTTAGAAAGTGTAAAACCTGTTAATGCTGGATTACCTGTTATTTCAATTAATTTTTCCTTACCTAAAACTTCAGTCATATATTGGCATTGCTTTTCAGTTCTTTGATCACACCAAATAATTGAATTTCTTATAACATTATAATCCTTGTCCACTAATACAAGACCGTGCATTTGTCCACTTAATCCTATACCTTTTATATCCTTTGCATTAACT
Source organism: Clostridium cuniculi (assembly GCF_004353185.1). GTDB lineage: Bacteria > Bacillota > Clostridia > Clostridiales > Clostridiaceae > Clostridium > Clostridium cuniculi. The sequence continues at coordinate 15,905 of NZ_SMUS01000022.1, forward strand.
TTACTGTTTTTTACTACATCTTTAATTCCATTAAGACATGCTTCCCACCAATCCTCTGGATTTTGTTCTGCCCATCCTGCTTTTGGTTGAAATAAATCATAACCATAATTTGCAGTTTCTATTGTATTCCCTAATTCATCAAACAATGCTGTCTTTGTACCAGATGTACCTATATCTAAACCTAATAAATATCTCATAAAATCCCCCGTATTATCTTAAAATTATTTTTGCAACAAACATTTAAAAACTATTATTAAATAACTTTTTAAATGTCTTTTCATAAGTTATTATAATACCACTTTTATACTTTTGCAATAACTTTTAAAAAGTTTTGTATACATTTTCAGAAATAAAGTTAAATACTTTTAGATTTTAAATAATTTAAAAGTATTTAACTTTACCTATTATCTTACTAATTTTCTCACTACTACCCCTGTCCCTATTCCCATCATAATAACTCCAAATAATATCTCAACGCTAGCAAGAATCTCTGATATATTTATAGGAATACTTTCATTTGCTCCAACTCCACTAAACAAGTTTATACTTAATATGATTCCTTGCCTTAAACATTCAAATACATTACTATTAAATATAGTAATTATAATGTTATCTATTTCAATTCCAAAAATTGAATATAAAACTCCAAATATAATCATAACAATAAATGAAAACAATAAAGCATTAATAGGTCTTTCTCCATATCCACATGTAGCCCAATATAAATCTGAAGCTAACCTCTGGGTAAACTTTAAGACATTTCTCTCTACTCTCTTGCATAAATAATAATATTCTCCAAAATTATTATTTAATGAATTTTCCTTAAACTTATCTGCAATAGTTTCATAAGTCATATAAATTCCTTCATATTCATTCCTATCTTTTTTTCTAAGTTCTATCTTATCAAAAAATGTTTTTTCATCTAGCTTTGTTTTCATTTTATCAGTAAAATCTAAATCTATAATATAGCTACCCATAATCTTCGCACCTGATAAATCACAATCCTCTATTCTTACTCTATTTACTTCACAATTATCAATAATTATGCTATTCATATCACTTAATATAAAATATGTATTATGAATTAAAGAATTATCAAATATTAAATAACTTAATGTACATCCATCAAATTTAGCATATATACTACAATTATTAAACTCACAAGAAAAATTATCATATCTATTTAATGATGGCTTCTTCTCACTTTCCTCTTTAAAAAAAGTACAATTTTCAAATATTACCCCACCATTTTCAAAATTACACTCATTAAATATACACCCTATGAAACTACATGCATCAAATTTTATATTTCCAAATGTACATTTATTAAATACTGCACAAATAATATCTTTATTAGAAATTACACTGAACTCTTCCTCGCCTAAAATTCTTCCTCCTCCAAAATGCTTTTCTTCAAATGTTTTATAACTATATTCCTTATCTGGATTATATGTATTAGGAAGCTCTCTTGATTTTACTAATTCATCAAATAATTTTTTATTATTTTCTCTCCTCTTTTTAAGTTGATTTGTTGCTTTATATCTTTCTTCCTTAAAATTAACATAGCCCATAATATCAACTCCTTTATGATATTATGAGCTATATATTATAACATTATTCTAATTTTAGCTTCTTTCAATTTTAACCTTACTTCCTCCCATTCCTGCTTCCGCTGGAGTAATTAAAAGCTTAACAGGAACTCTATTTTTAATAGACTCAACATGACTTATTATTCCTACCTTTAATTTATCATTATGAATTCTTTCAAGTGAACTCATAACAACTTCTAAAAGATTATCATCTAAAGTACCGAAACCTTCATCTAAGAAGAATAATTCAAGTGGTGCAGTTCCCTTAAGTTGAATTTCTGCTGATAATGCAAGTGCTAATGAAAGTGATGCTAAGAAGGTTTCCCCTCCTGAAAGTGTAGAAGCATCTCTTTCAGCTCCACCATTTTTATAATCTCTAATTATAAATCTTCCATCTTCATCAACTTCTAATCCATAATTTCCATTAGTTATTTCTTTTAACTTTTTACTAGCTTCAAGTGAAACATACTTAAGTCTAGTAGCTGCAACAAATTCAACAAACTTTTTACCCTTAAATAATTTATCTAAATCATTTAATAGTGCAAGCTTATGGTCTAACTCTTCCTTTTGTTTCAATAAACCTTTTAGCTCTATCATCTTTTCTTCTATTACCTTAAGTTCTTCTTGAAGCTTAATTTTTATTTCATTAAACTCCTTAACTCTAACTTCTTTTTCTTTTTTTTCTTCTTGTATAGAAACCCATTGCTCCTCACTTAATTCTCTATTTCCAATTTTTTTAGAAATACTTTCAATTGCTCCTTTAATCTTTGCTAAACTATCATTATAATTATCAATTTTAACTTTTAAAACTTCTATTTCACTTTTTTCTAAAACATTATTCTTAACTTCTTCTATACTTAAAAACTTTTCTTCCTTTAAAGCCTCATCAAGCTTTTGTTTTTCTTCATCTTTTCTTTTATACAGCTCTCTACCTTTTGAAGCAATACTAATTAGCTTAGAATTACATTCTTCATAATTTTTATCAGCTTCTTCTTTCGCTTTTTCTGCAAGTATATAATTCTCTTCAACTCTCTTTATTTCACTCTGAATATTTTTTAATATTTCTTCAATATTATCTATATCCTTAACTTTACTTTTTATCTTTATTAAACTTTCATCTTTAATTTTTATTTTTTCTTCTAATGTTGTATTAATCTTTGCTAACTCCTGATTAGTATCATTTAAGTCTTTTATTGCATCTTCTCTATTTTTACTTAATTCCTCTAATCTATTTCTATAACTTTTAATAGTTTTTTCAACATCTTCTCTTTCATTCTCAATTTTATTTATTTCATCATTCTTAGCTATAAAATCTTCAACTTTAGTCTTTTCCTTAAGACAACTCAATTGTCTTTCAATATCTTGTAACTTTTCTTCTTCCTTTTTCTTATCTTCTAATAGTTCTTTTATTGTATTTTCACCACTATTAATTTTAGTTTCTAATTGTGTATATTTAAGTTTTAAATTATTACATTTCTCTTTTAAAGTCTTATTTATATTTTCATATTCTTCTTTTTTAACATTATACTCATTTAGTTTAACTCTTAAATCACTTATCTTTAATTGAAGGTTAGATACCTCTTCTGCATTAAAATCATCACCTAAATTTTTAATTACCTCTTCATTCTTCTCTACATTTTCTTTAAAAAGAATTAACTTAGCTTCTATATCCCTTATATTATTAGATAATTCATCAAAAGATTTTTCTTTTAAAGCCATGCTATTTTCAAGACTATTAATATCTCTAATTTCTATATGTCTAATATTTTCTTTATGATGTTCCATAGAACCACAAACTGGACAAACATCTCCTGATTTTAACTCTTCCCTCAGTTTATAAGCTAAATTTTCTCTTTCTATTTCAAGAATATCTACTCTTAGCTTCTTAATTTCATTATCTAAATTAATATACTCTTCTTTTTTAGGCTTTAACTCTTTAGTTAATTTTTCAATTACATTTTTATTTTTTAATATCTCTTCTTTTGCTCTTTTAAATATATCTAATTTACCCTTAAGATCAGAATATTTTTCTTGCATATCAAATAAATCATTTTGATTTCCTGGGCAATTCTTTACTAAATTTTCCAAAACACTTTCATTTTCTATTAATAAATTATTCGTCTTATCTAACTCAAGTTTTAAAATATTTTTTTCTTCTACAGATTTTTTTATCCCTTCATTATTAGATTCTAATTTTACTTTATAATCTTCAACTTTCTTAAAGAAATTATTATAATCTCTAGTAATAACTACTCCTTGCTGAACATTTTCTTTTAATTCTCTATCAATATTTAAAGTATCCCTATATACTTCCTTTTCTTTTAATAGATTATTTCCTTTCTTTAATCTATTTTCGGAATCTATTAGTTTATTTTCATTTTCTTTTTTCTTTTTAAGTAAATCTTCTACAACTTTATTAATTTCTTTTATTTCACTTTCTAAAGCTACTAAAGCTTTTTTATCTTCTATTGCCTCTTTTATTTTCTCTTCTTGTATTTTATATTTAGGCAACTCATTATCTTTATTTATTCTAGCCTTATTCCATACCTCTTCATATTTATCTCTTTTTTCTTTAAGCTCTTCACATTGCCCTTTAATTTCACTTAATTCTTTTTCTGTAATTTTAATATTCTTTAATGTTTCTTCATAGGCAATTACAAATGGATTAACCTTACTTGCAGCTTCAGCATTTTTTACTCTCTCTTTAAATGAATTTATTTCATCTGATTTTTCAATAAGCTCATTTTCTCTTTCTTTATAGTCTTTAACTTCAAGTTGCATTTTCCATAGTTCTGAATTTTCTTTAAAACTTTTTTCAATTTCCTTAAGCTCTTTATTAGCTTTTTCTAAATTTTCAATACTTATATTTAACTCTTCTTCTTTCTCTTTTTTCTTATCTTCGCTTATATCTTCATAGCCCATAAGCTGTCCTAATAAAACACTATTTTCTGTTTTTTCCTTATTAATTTCTTTAGATAATTTACTTGAAAGTTTATCACCATATTCTCCTAAATTAAAAAGTCTTTCTAACATTTCTCTTCTAGGCTTTCCTTCAAGCTTTAAGAACTCTGAAAACTTTCCCTGTGGTAATACAACTGTTCTAGTAAAATCCTCTAAACTTAATCCAATTACCTCTTTACATTTATCCGTCACAGTTTTAACCTTATCTGCTAAAACCTCTTCTCCATTTGTTATATCAACTATTTTACACTTACCAGACACAGGATTTCCTGATTTTTTATCTCTTTTAAACTCTCTATTAACTAGATATCTTTTAGTTTCTGCTCCTGATATTTGAAACTCAAAGCTAACATTTAATCTGTCACAATTTGTATTTATATAATTAGAACTTTTTCTTGAAACATCACCATATAGTGCTAACGTTATACCATCTAAAATTGTAGATTTACCACTTCCTGTTGGACCAAAGATTCCAAATAATCCACGGTCAGTTAACTTTTCAAAATCTATAGTTTGTTCTTCTATAAAACTATTTAATCCTTTTATCTTAAGCTTAATTGGTCTCATTTTCATCCCCCTCTTCATTTATTAATTTTAAAAGTAAACTTACAATTTCATCATCAGCTTCTACATTTCTTTCTTTTTTATAAAAATCTCTAAATATTTCTTCAAAAGATTTCTCTTGAATAGCAATATCATTTTCAATATCATCTTGTGAATTTTGAAGCTTTGGTATTATTTCTAAAATATCCTTTTTAATTTCCTTCATCTTCTTTATTTCATCTTCTCTTATATATCTATCACATTTAATCTCTAAATAAACCCAGCAATCTCTATCTTTATTTTCTTCGCATCTTTCTATTGCATCATCAATACTTTCACACTTCCAAATTTCTATAGGTTTATATACCTTAAATTCTACTTCACTTATTTTACATTCCTCTTTTGGTTCTACATCAATAATAAAACATTTCTTATTAATATTTATTTCCTTTTTATTATAATGAAGGGGAGAACCTGAATATCTTGCCTTCTTATTGGTACCTGGTACAACCTGTGGTTTATGGACATGTCCTAAAGCTATATACTGTGCTTCTTCTGGTAAACATGACCCATTAACAATATAACTTCCACCAAGTTGAATACTTCTTTCTGAGCCACCTTCTTCACTTCCCATAGCAAATAAATGTGATACTGCTAAATTAATAGTATCTTCTCTATAGTTTTTCTTTAAAGAATCAAATAAAGATTTTATTCTTTCTCCATAAGTTTTTAATCTATCTTCATCACTATCCATCTCTCCATAAAGAACTTCATTTAATCTCTTTTCACTTGGATATGGTACTGTTAATATTACTGCTTTTTCATTATTAATTTCTATTTCAACAAATCCTTCTCCTGAGTTAATAACTTTATGCTGTCCATATTCACCACATTGTACAATAGTTTTAGGGGTCCCAACCATTATTATTCCATGCTCCATAGCAAGTGGCCCTGCTGCAACTAATCTTTCTGGATTATCATGATTTCCTGCAATAACTAAGGTTAATCTTTCTCCATTTTTAGAAAGTTTTTTTAATGTATTATAAAACATTTTTTCAGCTCTTGCCGGTGGATTACTACTATCATAAACATCTCCTGCAATTATAACTAAATCAACTTTATTTTCTTCAACTATATCTATAAAATCTTTTAAGAATAATTCTTGCTCATCCATTCTACTTTGGCCTTCTAAGTTCTTTCCTAAATGCCAATCTCCAGTATGTAATATTCTCAAATATATTACCTCCTTTTTTATTCCACTTTATAAATTTTATCTATTTTTAATTATACAATTAAGTAGTATATGTAATCAAACTTAAGTGATGCTCTAAATCTTAGATTTAGTTATCAGAGCTTACTCCTACAAATGAATGTGAGTAGTGAGTTTCCTTTAAGTAAAAAAAGATGATACATTTCTGCATCATCTTTTTCCTATTATCTATTTAACTTCTTTACACCAGCTTGAAGAAATTCTTGAATTATTTATATATCCTAAATAGCTATGTCCAACTTGTACTTCTAAACCATCATATTGGTCTATTTGATTATCATTTAACTTTTCTACTCTCTCATCACTTGCTAGATAAACATCCTTACTAAAAATATACTTATTCCCTTTACAAAATATCATAGTTATCACCTCATGAATGTTATTTTCATGTCATATTATACACCCTTTTACTAATATAACCATTTTAGTTGTAATTTTCAATTTTTTGAATAATTTTATTCATAAATTTTCCTATTATTCAATTTACAGAAAATAAAAAATAATTGAAATTAAACAAATTTAACTTCAATTATTTTAACTAATTATGTTTCCTCTATTTTAATAAAAATTCTCTTATTACTTTTATTTTTAATATTATATATGCAATTATACTTCCTATAATAGAGCTTAATGAAAATGGAACAATATAAACAAATAATGCAACTTCTCTTCCTAATAAAACTGCTGCTACTGGATAAGCAAGTAAAGCACCTATTATCCCTGTTCCAACAACTTCACCAACTACTGCTAATTCTATTTTTTTAAATCTCTTATATACAATTCCCGCTAAAAATACTCCAACCATACTACCTGGAAAGGCTAATAAGCTTCCAGTACCTAAAATATTTCTAAGTAACGATGATACAAAAGCACAAGAAACCCCATAAACAGGACCTAAAGTTATTCCAGCAATAACATTAACAAAATGCTGTACTGGCGATGCCTTTGCTCCTAATACTGGTATTGAAAATGTTCCTAGAACTGTTGCTATAGCAATTAATATTCCACTTAACACTACTTTTTGTGTAGTTTTATCTTTATTTTTAGCTATCTCCATATTTCCTCCTTTAATATCATTAATTAAAATAAGATTATTATTTTATATTTTCTCAATCCATTTTTCACATTCTAATTTTATGTTCTCAGCTCCAAGTATTGCAGATACAACTGCATACCCATCTACATTACACTCTTTTAATTTATCAATATTACTTAGTGATAATCCTCCAATAGCTACTACTGGTAATTTAATCACTTCTTTTATTTCTTTTAATTTTTCTATAGATACAGATTTTGCATCAAGCTTAGTTCTTGTTGTAAACATAGCTCCAACACCAAGATAATCAGCCCCATTTTCTTTAGCTGTTAAAGCCTCTTCTACTGTTCTTGCTGATACTCCCACTATCTTATCTTCTCCTATAAGCTCTCTAACTTTATTGGCTGGTATATCACTTTGTCCAACATGAACACCATCAGCATCACAAAGCATTGCAATATCTACCCTATCATTAATAATAAACTTCACATTATATTTTTTAGTTAATTCTCTAAGCTTAATTGCCTTTTCTAAAAACTCTTTTCCACTGGCATTTTTTTCTCTTAGTTGAAGCATAGTTACTCCACATTTTAATGCTTCTTCAATACTATTGTAAAAATCTCTATCTCTTAAAATATCTGAATCTGTTACTAAATAAAGTTTTAATTCTTTCATTTTTATTCCCTCTTAACTTCAATATTTTATGCTGCAGTATTTTTTATACTAACTTCTTTTTTAAATCGCTTTAAAGGAATTATTGATATAAGAACTGTACACAAAATTCCTTCAACACCTGCACTTGTAAAATTATATAAGAATGAATAAAGATAAGGATTCATTCCCTCTGGTGCAAATTGTGCAAAAAATACTACCCCTGATACAAAATAGGAAAATACACTTAAAGTAACTGCAAATAATGATCCTAAAATTATTTTATATTTTTTATCACTTCCAAAAATACATGTAAATCCTAATGCCATTGGTCCAAATAAACAATCTAAGAAAAATTGTATTGGATGTATTACATAGGCTCCATTTAATAAAGATAAAAGTCCCCATATTAATCCACCTGTAACCCCAGCAGTTCTACCATATAATAATGAAAGAACCATTATTGGTAACATAGAAAATAATGTTATTCCTCCACCTTGAGGATATTTTACAAATTGGATTAACCCAAGCATAAATGATAATCCACTCATCATTGCAATTATTATCATTTTTTTAGTTGTTATAGGATTTCTCTTCAAGTCTCTAAAATATAATGCAAATATTATTACTGATATTATCCCAATAAAAATTACCATATTAATCATTCCCACCATAACACTAAATTTATTTATTTGCCATATTCCAAAATTCCATCTCATAAAGACTAGATTTTATAAAAATATCTTTTAGCCTTTCCTTTTCATCTTCTGATATGTTTTCACATATTTCATCAATATAATCAATCCATTCTTCAGTACATTGTCTAAACTCTTCTGAAGCATATCCCTTTATCCATGGAGAATAAAAATTTTCTTCTAATCTATTCTTATATGTTTCATATAGATGTTTTCCGATGTAGTAATAGCTCCAAGTACAAGGCATTATTGTCATTGCAATATCTTTCGAATCACCTTTTAATGCAATTCCAAGCATATAATTTGTATAACTTGCAGTTGTTAACTCAACCTTATACTTTTCTACCTCCTCTGTACTTAACCCAAACCCTTTTAAATAATTAACATGAACTGCAGTTTCATCATCTAAAACCCCTTTTATTGATTCATGATAAAACTTCATTTCTTTCATATTTCTAGCTTTAACTAATCCCATTGCAAAAACTTTAGCATAATCTTTTAAATATAAATAATCTTGAATTAAGTAATTTTTAAACTTCTCTTTATCTAAAGTTCCTTCACCTATTCCTTTTACAAAAGGATGTTTTAAATATTCATCCCAAATCTCTTTAACTTCATCAAATAACTCTTCTGAAAACTTCATACTATTCAATCCTTCCATACTCTTTTAGTTTATCAATGTTCATTTCATAAACATTATTCATAAGTTCCTCTTTAAAAGTTCCTATTGATATATTATCTTTATCTGCTAACTCTCCACTTACTGCCATAGTAAGAACACCCATAGCAACTGCTTCTACCTTTTTAAAATTATCTCTTTCTCTACCTTCCAGATTGTTATATGCCCCTAAATAACTACCTATCAAACTTCCAGTCATACAACCAGTACCTGTTACACTTTTTAATTTTGAAGTTCCATTAAATATCTTTATAACTGTGTTACCATTACTAATGAAATCAATCTTTCCAGTAGCTACTACTATACATCCAATCTTTTTAGCTATCTTTTTAATAACTTCTGATATATCTTCTCCATCATCAAATGAGTCAACGCCTTGTCCTCTTACATCTAAACCACCTATAAACTTTATTTCAGCCACATTACCTTTAACAACATCAAATTTGATTTCATTTAAAAGTTTATTTGTAAAGTCAGTTCTTGTTTTCGTAGCAAAAACTCCTACTGGATCTAAAATAACGGGCTTATTAAATTTATTAGCTGCTTTCCCTGCTTTAACAAATAAATCTAATCTACTTGAATTCATAGTTCCTATATTAATAACTACAGAACTTGCAATACTTACAACTTCTTCAACCTCTTCATTTGAATAGCTCATTAATGGACTTGCTCCCAATGCAAGAGTAATATTAGCACAATCATTTATAGTAACTTCATTTGTATAATGAAGGACTAATGGATTTATTTCTTTTACTTTATTAATTAATTCAAACATCTTATATCTTCCTTTCTTATTTTAAATTTTGAAACTTATAAAAATGATTTACTGGACCTACACCTTTTCCAATATCAAAACTTTCTCTTATAGCTTCAGTTATATATTCCTTACTTAACTTCACTGCTTCAACTATGTTATATCCTAAAGCTAAATGTGAAGTTATTGCAGATGATAAAGTACATCCTGTTCCATGAGTATTTTTTCTATCTAATCTTTCTTGTTTATAAATCGCAAAAGTATCCTTACCTATTAATACATCAACAGCATCTCCTTGAAGATGTCCACCTTTCATCAATACATATTTAGGACCTAATTCTAATATTTTTTGCCCAACTTCCCTCATATCATCAACAGTATTTATTTTCATTCCTACTATTTCCTCAGCCTCAAGGGTATTTGGTGTTATTATATATGCCATAGGTATAAGTTCTTCAATTAAAGTTTTCTTTGCTTCTGGTTTTAGTAATGAATATCCACTTTTAGATATCATAACTGGATCTACTACTAGATACTTAGGATTATATTGTTTTAAAGTATTAACTATTGTATTAATAATCTCCGGACTAGATACCATTCCTATTTTTACTGCTGCAGGCTCTATATCCTCAAATACAACTTCTATTTGCTTTTCAATTATTTCTTTACTTAAATCTTCTACAAGAAATACTCCTTGTGTGTTTTGAGCTGTTACTGCAGTTATTACACTCATTCCATAAGTTCCAATTGCACTAAATGTTTTTAAATCAGCTTGTACACCTGCCCCTCCTGATGAATCTGAACCTGCTATTGTTAATGTTGGCATTTTATAATTTCTCATTTCTCTTCTCCTTTGAACTCTTAAATTTAAATATGTAAATAAAAAAGCAGCTATACTCCACTGGAATATAACTGCATAATCACAAATAATATATAAATCTTTTCTACACTCTATTAATATAAAACATTGGTTTTATAACAAAATTTTACACTCAAATTTGTAGATTTATTTTAGATATACATTAATAAGCTTTCCTACGCTGGTATTATCCAGATCAGGTACAAGGGTTAATAATAATTTATTTCTCAGCCTTATGGCACCCCTAGCATTTTTATTTAATTATTATATTTTAATTATATTACTTCTTAATTTGTTGTCAATATTTTCTAATATTTCTCTTTTTATTTTTTTTAATTATGTTTGCACTTTATTAAGTTATTTATTATTATATATATTAATATCTACATATACTAATAAAAAATAAGGAGGTTTTTTAATGTCAAGAAGAGCAGCATTTTTTGATATAGATGGAACAATATATAGAGAAGGACTTATTACTGAAGTATTTAAAAAAATAATTAAATATGATTTAGTTGATGAAAATAAGTGGTTTAAAGAAGTAAAGCCTGCTTATATTAATTGGGATAAAAGACAAGGTGATTATGATACTTATCTTTTAAAAATGGTTGATGTATATATAGAAGCTATTAAAGGATTAGATAAATATCATATAGATTATATTGCTAAAAAAGTTATTGAACAAAAAGGAGACAGAGTTTATACATTCTCAAGAGAAAGAATTAAATGGCATAAAGAAAATGGAGATATTGTTATTGCTATTTCAGGTTCTCCTATAGAACTAGTTAGAGAAATGTCTTTAAAATATCATATGGATGACTATAGAGGAACAATATATGAATTAGATAAAGATAATAAATATAATGGATATATTACTCCTATGTGGGACTCTGAAAGTAAAAAGAAGGCTATTAAAGAATTATGCGAAAAGTATGACATTGACTTAAGTAAAAGCTATGCTTATGGTGATACTGCTGGTGATTTTACAATGTTCAAGTCTGTTGGAATACCTTATGCTATGAATCCAACAAGAGAACTTATAACAAAAATTATGGATGATGAAGAGTTAAAAAAGAAAATTAATATTATTGTTGAAAGAAAAGATGTAACTTATCAACTGGATGTAAACTGTCTAAATCTTTTATAAAATTAATAATTAAATTTAATTAGGAACTCAATAACGAGTTCCTAAAAATATATTCTATTTAGTTTTATATGTAAACTTTATTTTATCTTTTTATTAAAACATTATCTAACATACTAATCTGCATTTCCCTTAACTTCATAAAATAATTAATTACTAAACTAGCTATCACTAGTATAATAAATGTAAATTTGAAGTTAGTTAATAGCATATAAATTAATAATAGCCATATAATTTGTGACATTTCTTTTGATTTAAATTTTAATGATAATCCTTTAATAACAAAAGAAAGTGAATCTTTTAATATAAAGTATATAATCACTACTCTTATTGCCATTACAACAGTTTTAAAATATACAAAATTAAATTCAAAGCCTGTAGCATTTAATACTTCATATAAAATTAAATATACAATACCAAATATATAAGTTTTCTTACTGCAACATATATAATCCCCATACTTTTTAAAGTTACTAATAATCATATACTTTTCATTAGTATTTTCATTTAATATATTGAGCTTTTTACCGATAAATAAAGCTCCTATATAAGCTACCAATATTGTACTTATAGGAATTGTAGCAACAAATATACTAAATACAATGGCCATATACTCTTCATTTAAAGGAAATAAAACTCTATAACTATCAAACTCTTTCATAAAGCTATAGCCTGTTAACTTTGAAAAGTATATATCAATTAATACCATAACAAAGCATCCTAAAATTGATGAGTAAAAAAAATCATCAAATATAGTTCCTTTTTTTCTTATGAAATATCCACATATTAATCCCATTATTATTCCTTGACTCATCCATATTGCAGATGCTATATCTCCTACTGCTAATGTTACAATAAGCAATGAAGTTATAGACGATAATAAAGTATATTTACTTCCTAACCTCATATATGTTAAACAAATAAAAAGTGGAACAATCATATCAAGATATAATGTATATGCTATCCCCGTATAAATTGCCATCATGCTAGTTACAACAAACAAAGCAGATAACATTGCTGCTTCTGTTAATTTTCTTGCGTTCACTTTAATCCACCACACTTATCTTTTTTAAAATAACTCTCTAAAATTTTAAAAAGTTATTTTATTTCTTAAGTTCTTTAATCAATTATACTCCTTTATTTTAAAGTTAAAAGTAAAATTTATTTTAATTTTCTTTTATTAAAGCCTTTTCTTTATAATAATTATTTAATCCTTCAAATGTTGGATTAATACCTAATTTAAAACATTCTTCTACATAAGCTTTTAAAACATAAATACTCATTTATTTAACACCTCTTTTTAAGACTTTTTTATTGATTTATGTTTTAATATATGTAATAAGAGTTATGTAAATTACTAAAAATAATAAAAAAATAAAAAAATTTAATTTGTAGGTGAAAAATGAACTATATAATTTTTGATTTAGAATACAATCAGCAGCATCCTGATGATATTAATCCATCAGAGCCTAAACCGCCATTATTATTTGAGATAATTCAAATTGGAGCAATAAAAATGTCTAAAGAGTTAAAACCAACTTCTGTATTTAATTCTTTAGTTAAACCTAATATACACTTAAAACTTCATCCTTATGTAGAAAACTTAACTAAAATTAATATGGATGATTTAAATAAATCCCCAAACTTTAAATCTGTTTATACTGAATTTATTAATTTTATTGGCAAAGAAGAAAATATTCTTGTTGTATGGGGTAATTCTGATATAAAAGAATTAATTAAAAATATAGAATTTTATAATCTTGATTCCTCTAAAATTTCAAATAAATATATAGATATTCAAAGTTATGCTAGCAAATTATTTAAGCTTCCTAAAGGACAAAAAATAAGTTTAAAAAATGCTGTAGAAGCTCTTAATATTCCTGTTGAAGGTGACTTTCATGATGCATTTTTCGATGCCCACTATACTGCTGAAGTTTTTAAATCTATTTATACAAAAAAACTTTCTCCAAGTACATTTATTAAAAGCACCGAAAAGAGACCTAAAGTAAAAAAAGAAAAGCTTGATTCTCACGCTTTAATAAAAGAATTTGAAAAGATTTATAATCGCAAAATGTCTAAAGAAGAAGTTGAAATCATTAGATTAGCATATTTTATGGGTAAAACTAAACAATTTATTTTAAAAGATGAATAATTTTCCAAAGAATTAGGTAACCTAATACTAAAGGAGGCTATCTCAATGTTGCTTGTTTTAGTAAATATTATTTGGCTAATTATAAAATTAATATTTTATATGCTATTTTTTTTAATTAAAGCAATACTTAAAATATTTATTTTTATTTTTAAAAAGCCATTTTTAAGATTTCCATTCTTAATTATTAGTATTGGTTACTTACTTCATATTAACTTTAATATATTAGCAACTATATATTTTATTTATTTAATGCATTTATCTGCAATAAAATTTAACATTTATAATAAAATTTATACTGATTTAAATTATATTTATAACAAAATACGTAATTCTTATAAAGTTTCAAGTTGTTTAAAATCATTAAAAAATGATGGTATTATATTAAATAACATATATTTAGAAAGTAACGATGATGATTCTTGCTCTATAGATGAGCTTGTAATTACTAATGGTGGTATTTTTGCCATTAAAACATTAAATTATGCTTATGATGATTATACTGAATTTAATATTCCTAAGGTACTATCCTTAAATAATAGTAAATACAAAGATGACACAGTAGTAGATCTTAGTTTGATAAATTCTATATCTGAAGAATGTTTGAAATGTTATACTATTTTGCAAGACATCTTATCTTGTGATATACCAATAACTAACATTATTGCTATTCCACAAGAAAACTGTGTTGTAAAAGAAGATTATTCATTAGAAACTCCAATTGTAACCGCTAAGGATTTACCTTATTATATAAAAAATAAAATAAATAAAAATGTTAATTATTCACCATTATTAATAAAAGAAAGTTTATTAGAAAATAAACTTTGGACTTTTGATATAGTTATTTCAAGGCTTCAAAACTTTCTTAAGCATAGTAAAATTATTATATTGTTTTTTACTATATTTCTAGGTATATATTATGTCTATATAACTTTTATATCTTATATATTTTTTAAACTAATTACATTATAGAATATAAAAAAAAGTAACTAACTTTTTATCATTAAAGATATCTAAGTTAGTTACTTTTGTTTTATAGTTAAGTTATCCTAGCATTTCATATTTATCCATATTAGTTTGTTTTACAATTTTATTATAAACAACCTTTATATCATCTGCATTGTTATCAAAAGCTAATGCTTCTACTAATGCATCTAAAATAATAATTACTTCTTTCTCATCTAACTTTATATCCATAAATTTTCCTCCATACCTTAATATTATTTACTAAGTTCAATAAATTTCTCTATATCTTCTTCTATAGTTTTTAATGAATTTCTCCAAAATTCTTTGTTATGAATATCTATACCAACTTCTTTTGTTATATCTGCAATTTTATTTTTTCCTGTAATTGATAAAAGTCTTTCATATTCACTTGTAAAACTTTCACCCTTCTTTAAATACTCAGCATATAATCCCTTTGCAAATAATAATCCAAATGCATAAGGGAAATTATAATAATTATAATCTGCATCATAATAATGTGGCTTCCATGCCCACATATAAGGATGTAGATATTCTGGATCTAAACCATCACCATAAGCTTCTCTTTGTGCTTCTAACATTAATTCTTTTATTTGACTAACTGTTAATGCACTTTCTTTTCTTGCTTCGAAAACTGACTTTTCGAATAAAAATCTTGAATAAATATCTACTATTACTTGTGTACAATCACAGATTTCAGCTTCTAATATAGCTAAAGCTTCATCTTTATTGGCTTCCTTAATTGCTGCTTTTTTTATTATAGTTTCACAGAATGTAGAGGCTGTCTCAGCTATAGGCATTGGATACTCTGAATTAAGTATTGCTTCATTTTTTAAGCATTCTCCATGGAATCCATGTCCAAGTTCATGTGCCATAGTAACTACATCACCAAAGCTACCACCATAATTTAGCAATATTCTACTTTCTCCTATAAAGTGAAGTCCAGCACAAAATGCTCCTCCAACTTTCCCCTCTCTAGGTTCTACATCTATCCAATTGTTATCTATAGCCTTTTGGGCAAAATCTCCTAAATTATCACTAAATGTTCTAAAGTTTTTAACTACAAATTTTGCTCCTTCATCATATGTAAATTTCATATCAGCATTTGATATTGGAGCATATAAATCATAAAAAGGTAATCCATTTTTATGTCCTAACATTTCTGCTTTTCTTCTTAGATACTTTCTAAAAACAGGTAAGCTTTCTTTCATAGCATCTAACATTGCATTTAATGATTCTTCATCCATTCTTGAATCTAATAAAGTTTTTTCTAAAGGTGACTTATACCCTCTAAAGTCACAAACTGTTAATACTTCTCCCTTTATTCCATTAAGAGCAGCTGCAACTCCCTCTTCTATCTTCTTATAAGATGCTATTTCTGCTTCATAAGCTCTTTTTCTTACTTCCTCTGATTTATCCTCTGCCATATTTAATACTACTGTTAATGGATACTCTTTTACTTCATCATTTTCTTTAATTTCAACCATAAGTGATGATATTAAATTATCCTTAAGCTTACTCCATGCATTAGAGCCTGTATTTTTCATATTTGCAATAATGCTTTCTTCTTTATCACTTAATAAATACTTGCTTTGTTCCACAATACTTTTTAATACATATTCATGTGCTTTAAGTAACTCTGATTTTTCAATTATATGTTCAATATTATCAATAGTACTTATATACCTTTCTACTTTAGTTGAAGCCTCAACCATATAAGTTAACTTTTTTTCAAATATATCAGAATATCTTAATGCTTCTGTATCTTTTGTATTAACACTAATACTTAACTCTATAAAGGCACCTATTTTACTAATTAATTCAGTTAACTTTGAATATCTCTTTATATACTCTTCCAACTTTACTAATATATCATTATTATCTTTTACGATCTCATTAGCCCATTCATTAACTTCGTTAATTTTATTTGTAAGTTTATCCATATCAATTTTAAATTCTTGACTTTCAAATGATGGATATAACTCTTTCAAACTCCAATTCAAACTCATTTATGATCCTCCTCTTATTTTTACAAATTCTTATTATAATTATATACTGTTGTTGAAAATAATTCCAACAAACATATAAAAAAAAGTAAAATAAATTGCAAAATTCACAATTTATTTCACTTTTGTTAAATTTCTATTTTCTAACTCTAACTTGAAGTTTTTCTATCCAACCTTTATTATACTTCAATGAAATATAACCTATTATACTTATAATTAATGCTCCAACTGCATCTACAAATAAATCTATCATAGTATCCGTTAAAGCAGCTCTTCCTATTAACTGTGTACCATTTTCTAAAGCAAACTTTTGCATGTTAAGACCTAACAAACCATCAAAAGTAAATTCATAAAATTCCCAAACAACTCCTAGAGTTACTGCAAAACAAAAGGAAAATAAGGCTACAAATAAAGGACTTAAATTCATAGGAACCTCTTCAGTCTTATTTAATAAAGTTACAATTGAAAAACCTAATGCACCTATCATTGCTCCACTAAATGTATGTAAAATATTATCCCAATTTGAAACATTATAATAAAAACTCTTTACTTCACCTAAATATATTGCAGAATATAAGAATATAGTATATAAAATTAACATATTTGATGGTATTTCAATTCTTAACTTATGTTCTAACATTCCTGGTAGTAACATTGCAACTACCCCTAAAATACATTGCGACAGCATTAAAGCATAATCACTTTTTATACGAATAAATGGCTGGTTAGGATCTGCAACTGTTGGTGCCTTATTAATTGCAAAAACTAAAAATACAATTGTAGAAACTAATGTTATTATAACAAAATAACTTAAAATTTTCTGCCAATTAATTTTACTTTTCTTCATATGCTTTCTCTCCTTCATTTAAAATTTATAAATATTAATTTGTATTAGTTCGAATTATAATTCTATAATAAATATGAGTAAAAGTAAAATATTATGTGAATTTTATCTATATTTTATATATATTTGCTTATTTTTTTGCTTTTTATATATTTACATCCAGAATATTTTATTATATTATTATTAATAACATAAGATAATTAACAGGCATTGATGGAAAGAGTAATTTTAATGATATCTTTAAGCGAGTAAGGGATGGTGTAAGCCTTATAAGATTAGTTTTAATGAAAAACGTTCCTGAGCTTCTAACCGAACAGTTGAGATTTTTTAAAGGAAACACCTTTTCCTTACGTCAAAGTTGTAAGTTCCATTTGCCAAATTAAAATTTGGAATCTCACTTATCTCACTTAGTAGACTTAGACGGGACCCTACCGTTACAATGGGACAGTCTTAAATTTATATTTAAATTTAGCACTGATAAAGAGGCTTTATGCAAATTAGGTGGTACCGCGGAATTTACCTTTCGTCCTATATTTTTTAGGATGAAAGGTTTTTTTATATTATTTAGGGGGTTGTTTTTATGACAAAAGAATTAAAATCTAAAGTTTTCATACCTGAAAACTACAAATCTAACTTATCATTAATAGAAACAGAAATAGCAATAAAAAAAGTTAAAGACTTTTTTGAAACTAAACTTGCTGAAGCTTTAAACTTAACAAGAGTTTCTGCTCCATTATTCCTTGAAAATAGCTCAGGTTTAAATGATAATTTAAATGGAGTCGAAAGGCCTGTAAGCTTTGACATGTTAGCAATTGAAGATAGTAATATAGAAATTGTTCACTCATTAGCAAAATGGAAAAGATTCGCTCTTCATAGATATAAATTTGAAGCTGGATCTGGTTTATATACAGATATGAATGCAATTAGAAGAGATGAAGAGTTAGATAATATACACTCTATCTATGTTGATCAATGGGATTGGGAAAAGGTAATTACTAAAGAAGATAGAAATATAGATACTTTAAAGGATACAGTTAGAAAAATATTTTCTGTATTTAAATCAACAGAAGATTTTGTTTCTAGTGAATATCCATCTATTGAAAAGATTTTACCTGAAGATATTACCTTTGTTACTTCACAAGAATTAGAAGATATGTATCCTTCTCTAACATCTAAAGAAAGAGAAAATGCTATTACTAAAGAGCATAAAGCTGTATTTATATTAGGCATTGGAGATGAGTTAAAATCTGGCGAAAAGCATGATGGAAGAAGCCCTGACTATGATGACTGGAAACTTAATGGAGATATTTTATTTTACGACCCATTATTAAACTCTGCTATAGAACTTTCTTCTATGGGTATTAGAGTTGATAAAGCGGCCTTAGAATATCAACTACAGAAATCTGGATGTGAAGACAGACGTAATCTTCCATTCCATAAAGCATTATTAGAAGAAAAACTTCCTTTAACTATGGGTGGTGGAATCGGTCAATCAAGAATATGTATGTTCTTTTTAAGAAAAGCTCACATAGGCGAAGTACAAGCTTCTATTTGGGATGAATATACTCATAAACAATGCGAAGCTGCAAATATTCAACTATTATAAAATCTATATAAATTTTTAATACTACAAACCACAATAATTATAATAAATTATTGTGGTTTTTTGTTTATTAATTATATTTTAAGCAAGCTTCACCATATACACCTAAAAAAATATTCTAAGAAAATATTGACATTTTTTATTTGAAATTGTAAAATTACTCTTGTATTAGTAATAGTTAACTATAAATTTAGTATTACTAAACTTTTCGAATATTTTTTATAGGAGGTTTTATGAACACCGCATTTTTATTAAGAAAATACTTATCCGTTGGATGGATGTAAATCAAATTATTGGAGGTTTTTATTATGAATATTGAACAATTAGGAAGACACATTTTAGTGGAGTATTACAACTGTGACAAAGAATTATTAAAGGATCATGAGGCTATTGAAAAACATATGAATCAAGCTGCTTTAGAAGCAAACGCAACTATAGTAACTAGCTGTTTTCATAAATTCAATCCTTGGGGAGTAAGTGGTGCAGTTATAATACAAGAATCACATCTTACAATACACACATGGCCAGAATATGGTTATGCATCAGTAGATTTATTTACCTGTAGTGATAGCGTCAATCCTTGGAAAGGATTTAAATACCTTGAAAAGGCATTAAGTGCAGATAGAAGTGAATCTACAGAAGTTTCTAGAGGGCTAGTTGATAAAATTAGAACCTTTGGCAATGGTGAATATAATAATTTAACAATAACTCATAAGATGGAGGTTTAAAGAGATGAATATGGAATTATGGTATACTGAAAATCAAACAGAAAATGTTAACTTTTCAATGAAAGTAAAAAATCATCTTTATTCTGCTAAAAGTGATTTTCAAAAAATAGACATAATAGATACCTACGAATTTGGTAGAGTATTAGTTATTGATAATTGGACAATGGTTACTGAAAAAGATGAGTTCATTTATCATGAAATGATAACACATGTGGCGTTAGCTACAAACCCAAATATAAAAAATGTCCTTGTAATTGGTGCTGGTGATGGCGGTACCGTTAGAGAATTAACTAGATATAATAATATTGTTAATATAGATATGGTAGAGATAGACAAGCTAGTTGTTGAAGCTTCTATTGAGTATCTACCTTTTACATCATGTAAATTAAATGATCCTAGAGTTAATTTATATTTTGAAGATGGAATTAAATTTGTTAAAGATAAAAAGAACTTATACGATTTAATCATAGTTGATTCAACAGATCCTATCGGTCCTGGTGAAGGTCTATTTACAACTGAATTTTATACTAATTGCTTTAATGCATTAACTGAAAAAGGTATATTAATTAATCAATGTGAAAGTCCTTATTATGATAATAATGCCTACGAGATGAAAAGATCTTATGGCAAATTAAATAAATTATTTGATATTTGCAAAGCATATCAATACCATATGCCAACCTATCCATCTGGTCATATGATATTCTGTTTTGCTTCAAAAGTATTAGATCCTGTGGCTGATTTAAACTCTGAATCATGGAACTCTTTAGGATTAGATACAAAATACTACAATACAGATATACATAAAGGGGCATTTGCTTTGCCTAATTATGTTATAAAAATGCTCAACGATACTTTAGAATAATATATACTCCAAGAAAAAATAAAAAAATCATAGCTAAAATAGCTATGATTTTTTTATTTATATTATGCCAGCAATAATTCCTCCACCAACAACTTTGTTTCCTTGATAGAAAACAACAGATTGACCTTTTGTTATTGCTCTTTGTTTTTCTTTAAAGCTAACTTTAACTTTTCCATCTCTTAAAGGTGAAATAACCGCTTCTGCTGGTTTTCCTGAATATCTAACCTTTGCTTCAACTGTTATTGGCTCTTCAAGCTTATCAAATGGAATAAAATTAACATCCTTAGCAACTAAGTCAGTCTTAAATATATCCTCTTCTGGACCTAATACAACTTCATTAGTTTTAGGATTTATATCAGTTACAAATACAGGTCTTCCAAGCGCTATTCCTAACCCTTTTCTTTGACCTATAGTATAGTAAACTATTCCTTTATGTTGTCCTAATACATTTCCGTTTTTATCAACAAAATTTCCTGGAACAACCTCTAATGGTCTAGCTTCACTTATGTATCTACCATGATTATTATCTGGTATAAAACAAATTTCTTCACTATCTTTTTTATTATATACTGATAATCCAATTTCCTTAGCAATTTCTCTTATTCTATCCTTAGTGTATTCTCCACAAGGCATAAGAGTATGTGCTAATTGCTCTTGAGTAAAGTTATATAATGCATATGTTTGGTCTTTTCTATCATCATCTGAACGAATTAATAGATATCTTCCATTTTCATCTTGTTCAATTTTAGCATAGTGGCCTGTTGCAACATAATCAGCACCTATTCCCTGAGCTTTTCTTAATAACTCATCAAACTTTAAGTGCTTATTACATGCTATACATGGGTTTGGTGTTTTTCCATCTATATATTCTTGAACAAAATAATCAATAACTTTTTCTTTAAAGCTATCTCTAAAGTTCATTACATAAAAAGGAATACCAATTTTATTAGCAACTCTTCTTGCATCATCTACAGCTGAAAGTGAACAACATCCACCTTCTCTTTCTGTATAATCTTTATCTTCTTGCCATATTTGCATTGTAACACCAATAACATCATAGCCTTGCTCTTTTAAAAGGTAAGCAGCAACGGAGCTATCAACTCCGCCACTCATACCTATAACTACTTTTTTCTTCTTTTCCATCAAATCACACCTTAAGTTTTTTATTCGTGTCCGTGTACTGCATCATGTAATTCATCATGATCTGTTTCTTCGAATTCCCATCCTTCAGTGCTTAATCCAGCATTTCTTCTATAGTCATTTATTGCTTTGTGTATAGCTTCTTCAGCTAATACTGAACAGTGCATTTTTACTGGTGGAAGTCCATCTAAAGCTTCAGCAACAGCTTTATTTGATAATTCCCAAGCTTCTTCTAAAGTTTTTCCTTTAATCATTTCTGTAGCCATTGAAGATGAAGCTATAGCTGATCCACATCCAAAAGTTTGGAATTTAACATCTTTAATAATGTTATCCTCTACTTTTAAATAAACTCTCATTATATCTCCGCACTTAGCATTTCCAACTTCTCCAATACCGTTTGCGTCTTCAATTTCTCCTACATTTCTTGGATTTCTAAAATGGTCCATAACTTTATCTGTATATATCATAATTATTTTTCTCCCTTCTTAACAAAATCACTCCATAATGGTGACATATTTCTTATTCTTTGTATAATTCCAGGTAACACCTCTAAAACATAATCAACATCTTCTTCGCTTGATCCATCACCTAATGTTAATCTTAATGATCCATGAGCTAATTCATGTGGTAAACCTATTGCTAAAAGTACATGTGATGGGTCTAATGATCCTGACGTACATGCACTTCCGCTTGATGCACATATTCCTTCAAAATCTAATGATAATAAAATTGATTCACCTTCTATATAAGTAAATCTTACATTTACATTACCAGGTAATCTCTTATCCCCTCTTGGTCCATTTAAATATGAGTATGGAACTTTTTCTAATATTCCATCTATAAGCTTATCTCTAAGAGCTGAAATTCTTTCCATATGAGCTTCTAAATCTTTTGTAGCTAACTCTATAGCTTTACCTAATCCAACAACCGCTGCAATATTTTCAGTTCCTGCTCTTCTAGCTCTCTCTTGACCACCACCGTGGATTAAGTTGTCTATTCTTACACCTTTTCTTATGTATAAAGCTCCTATTCCCTTAGGTCCATATATTTTATGACCAGCTAAAGATAAAAGGTCAATATTCATTTCTTTTACATCTACCGGAACATTTCCTACTGCTTGAACTGCATCTGTATGGAATAAAACTTTTCTTTCTCTACAAATTGCACCTATTTCTTTTACAGGTTGAATAGTTCCTATTTCATTATTTGCAAACATAATTGATACTAAAATAGTCTTATCTGTTATTGCATTTTTTAATTCTTCTAAATCAATAAATCCTTCTTCATTGACATCTAAGTAAGTTACTTCAAAACCGTTTTTTTCTAAATATTCACAAGTATGAAGAACTGCATGGTGTTCTATTTTAGTAGTTATTATATGATTTCCTTTTTTTCTATGTGCTGATGCAATACCTTTAATTGCCCAGTTATCTGCCTCAGATCCACCCCCTGTGAAGTAAACCTCGCTCATATCACAATTTAAAGCATTAGCAACTTGCCCTCTAGCTTTATCTATTGCCATTTTTGTTTCTCTTGATATTCCATAAAAAGATGATGGATTACCAAATTTTTCTGTAAAATATGGTAGCATTTCTTCTAAAACTTCTGGCTTCACAAAAGTGGTAGCCGCATAATCCATATATACTGTTTTCATATATTATTCACTCCTCTGTAATGTTAATGCTTCATTTTTTTCTTTAATTTTATTATAATCATCTACTATATCTTGTAACGTTACGCCTTCCATAACTTCATCTATACTATTTTTTATTTTAGTCCATAAAAGTCTAGTTGCACAACAATCTATATTATTACAGGCAACCCCTTCAATACAATCAGCAATCTCTATAGGACCTTCAAGTACATGCATTATATCTGAAACCTTAATTTCTTTTGGTTCTCTTCCTAGTATATATCCTCCTTGAGCACCTCTTATACTATTTATAAGTTTTGCTTTTCTAAGCGGAGAAAATAACTGTTCTAAATAATATTCAGATATTCCTTGTCTTTGCGAAATAGTTTTTATTGATAGGGGAGAATCTCCATAATGTATCGCAAGCTCAACCATGGCCTTTACTCCATATCTTCCTTTAGTTGATAATTTCATTTTCTCACCCCTTATTCAGACTTTTTTGCTCTGCTTTATATTTATATCTTACTAAATCACTCTGCTTTTGTCAACAATGATTTAATTCAACTTTTAATTTAATAAAAAAAACTTTTTTATGTCAAGTTTTTTAGTTAATTTTTATTAAGATAAAACAAATTTTTTTAATATAAATTACTCTTCAAGCATTATGTCTAAGATTTCCTTATCAGTTTCCTTCATTCCCTCTTTTCCTAATCTACCTACTGCAGTTATTGTTTCTTCAATGCTTTCTTTTAAAATACCTGTTTTAGGACTATAACCTTGATCTTCCATAGCAAGATAATGGCCCATCATACTTGCATCAACACTTGTAGCAATCTTAGCCGCACATGATGCTTTTGCACCATCACATACTATTCCTGAAATATTAGCTAAAGTGTTTGCAACAGTTTTATTAATTTGATCTAATGTTCCACCCTCTAAATATGTAATTGCCGCTCCACTAGCACATCCTGCACTTACAGCTCCACAAAAGGCTGAAAGTCTCCCTATTCCAGTTTTTTGATGTATTGTCATAAGGTTAGAGAATATTAACCCTCTATATAATTGTTCCTCTGACAATCCTTTTTCCCTTGCATATATTATTACAGGAATTGAAGTTGCCATACCTTGATTTCCACTTCCTGAATTAGTCATAACAGGCAATGAACTTCCACTCATTCTAGCTTCTGAAGCTGATGCTGCATAAACTTTAAGTTTAGTAACAATAGAGTTCGGATAACATTTCATAAGCATCTTTCCTATACCTACTCCATATTCTCCTTTTAAGCCTTCCTCTGCTATTGTTATGTTATATTCAATTTGTCTATCTAATAATTCTTTTACATCATTAATATCTACATTATTTGCAAAGTCAAATATATCATTAACATTTAAAATGCTTCTATCAATAAATACTCCTAGATACTTACTTGGATCTTCATTCCCTTCAAATAATACTTCACCATTTTTAATTACTTTAGAAATATTGTTATGTGCATATTTTATTTCTACTATTGCACTATCCTCTCCTGAATATACTTCCATTATTATATGTAACTGAATATCTGTATCTAACCTTTCAACAAAACAATACTCTTCACTCATAAGCTTATTAGCTTCTATTATATGTTCTTCTTTAACTTCACTAATAACCTCTAATTCCTTACTTGAATCCCCTGCTAGGACACCAATAATAGCACTAGCTTTAATCCCTACTAAATCTCCAGTGTTAGGTACTGTTACACACATTGCATTTTTAATTATGTTTCCACTACATTTTGCTATAACTTTTTCCGGTATTTTCCCTAAAACATCTCTTGCCTTAGCTGCTGCATATGCAATTGCAATAGGCTCAGTACATCCCATTGCAGGTACTAACTCTTCCTTTAAAATTTGTAAATAATCATTATACTTATCTTTTTTCATCATTTCTTCCCCCATGTTATTAAATTATTTTTCTACTTCTTAACTCTATCCCAATAATCTTTTGTGGCCTTTTCAAACTTATTGTCCCCATATTCATAATAGGTTCTATGTTTTATATTATCGGGTAAATATTGTTGATGTACATAATGATTAGGATAACTATGTGGATACTTATATTCAACCCCTCTTCCCATTTTACAAGCACCACTATAATGTGCATCTTTTAAATGGTTAGGAATATCACCTATAGTCATATTTTCTAAATCATTCAATGCAGAATCTATTGCTAAATATGCTGAATTTGACTTTGGACTTGTTGCTAAAAGTATTGTAGCCTCTGCAAGTGGAATTCTAGCTTCTGGAAATCCTAATTCTCTAGCAGAATCTACTAATGATTTAACTATTAAACTTGCTTGTGGATATGCTAATCCAATATCTTCTGCAGCAATTACTTGAAGTCTTCTACAAATAGATATTAAATCACCAGCTTTAACAAGTCTAGCCAAATAATGAATTGCAGCGTCTGCATCACTACCACGAATTGATTTTTGAAATGCGCTAAGTATATCATAATGTGCATCACCATCATTATCGTAAGAAATTACCTTACTTTGAGTTGAATCCTTAACAACACTTAAATCAATTACTACAAATTTATCACTATTAGGTTTAGTTGAATTTAATGCAATTTCTAAGCCATTAATAGCCTTTCTCACATCTCCATTACAATAAGAAGCCAAATAATCTATAGCTTCTTCCTTAACATCTAGTTTTATTTCATTATACTCTTTACTTTTAATAGCTATGGCTCTATTAAGAGCTTTCTTTATATCCTCTTCTTCTACAGGTTTAAATTCAAATATAGTTGATCTAGAAAGCAAAGCCTTAAAAATATAAAAATAAGGATTCTCTGTAGTGGATGCAATTAATGTTATTCTACCATCTTCTATATATTCTAAAAGTGATTGTTGTTGCTTTTTATTAAAATTCTGAATCTCATCTAAATAAAGCACTACACCATTAACACCTAAAAAGGTATCTAACTCCTTTGTTATCTCTTGAATATCTTTTAATGAAGCATTAGTTGCATTAAGCTTATAAAACCTTTTACCAGCTTTTTCTGCAATAATATTTGCTACTGTAGTTTTTCCTACTCCTGGTGGTCCATAAAATATCATATTTGAAATTCTACCACTCTTTACTATTCTATCTAAAATTTTATTCTCTCCTAATATATGTTGTTGACCACAGACTTCACTTAATTGTGTAGGCCTAATTAAATCTGCTAATGGTTTCATTTTTTCACCTCAAAGTATTTATATTAGTTATAAGTATACCATAATATTCTACATATATTTACTCATATAATGGTAAGATTTTAAAGCTTCTATTTTTTAACTTCCTATATGATATAACAAAATTTTAATTAAATATTATCTCATTGTTATTTTTATCTTTATTATTGTATATATATTTCCAATTTTATTGTTTTATAAGATAAATAAAAAGAAAGCCAAAACTGACTTTTTATAATATTCGTATTTTATTTTCTTTAAGCAACATCCATTTTACTTAATTATTTTCATTATACTCACGAGGGTTTTTAAGTTCTAAATCCTCTATACCAAATTCCTTTCTTAATTCTTCAAATCTAGAATATGTTAAAGTTCCTAAAACTTCTTTACTAGAAACATCTATAATCCAATAGGTATCACTTTTACTTAACTCCTCTACACATATAAAACTATTATTCCAAGCTACTTTCCCAACATCTTCTATTATTATTTTTGATGAATTTCCTTCATCCGCTATATCAGTCGTACCAGCATGATATAACTTAAAATCACCAGATAAATTATAATTATAATCTGCAACACCGGGACCAAAACATCCAACTAGCATTAAAATAACTACCATTATAATAGACAATAAAACCTTTTTACAAAATCTCATTACACTTTAATTCCTTTTACTTTTTTACAAATAACAACTGCTAAAAATTGGTTATTAAGTATATTATACAATTATTGTAACTATATTTAAAATATTTTTATGTAGTTCTATTTATTCTTTTCATTTATTTTTTATTTTACATTTCTACTTTCATCAATACCATAAAATAATCTTTTTCCTCTGTTACTATAAAAATATTATACACAAAAAGGAGGATTCAATTTTGAATCCTCCTTTTCTCTCTGCTACTATCTATGATAGCTTGTACTATTCTTTTGGATTATTAGTATTTATATATATTCTTATTATAGAAGTTAAATTTTCATTTTTTAATAATATTTACTATCTATAAAACTCTTGCGTAGCATATACTTTATTTCCTATCTTATATACTCCAACTCCTATGCTTGAGAAGTTAGTAGATAAAATATTTGCTCTATGACCTGATGAGTTCATCCAGTTAGTCATAAATTGTTGCGCTAAGGCATCTGCACTTACATTACCACCAATATAAGCTATATTTTCTCCCCATGCTTTATATGATACTCCATCATTTTTCATTTGAGTTGTTATAAGATTTCCATTTAAGTCTTCATGACTAAAATAATTATTATCTCCCATATCTTGAGATTTAATTCTAGCATATTTTTGCATTGTATTATTATATGTTAACGCTGGAACTCCTGCCTTAGCTCTTTCTTCATTTACTTTATTATATATAGCTTGTTCTACAGCAGCCATAAAGTTCGTATCTGCATTAGTTGAGTTATCCTCTGTTGAATTATCCGGAGTCTCATCAACTACTGGTGTATCTGGAGTACTTGGTGTCTCCTCTGGAACGCTTGGTGTCTCCTCTGGAACACTTGGCGTTTCATCTACTGTTGGTGTATCTGGTGTGCTAGGAGTTTCTGTATCTCCTGTTGGTGGAACAACTGTATCTCCTGGCGTTTCATCTATACTTGGATTATTAGGAACATTTGGTGTTTCCGTATCTCCTGTTGGTGGAACAACAGTATTATTATCATTATTGTTACTATTATTATTGTTATTTCCATCATGATTAGGCTTGTCCACTGTGCCTCCAATAATTATTATTCCGCCTGAACAATTACCCCACCATATTTTTTTAAAAGTTACTCCTTGAAGTAAACTTCCTGATATACTACACTTATTTGATTTTTCTAGAGAAGCTTCCTTAGTAGCTGCAAAAGTTGGTGTAACAACTCCCCCTATTAAAGATAATGTAACTATACTAGCAATTAGTTTATTTTTCATCTGTACCACTCCTTTTTATTTTTTCGAACAGTTTAATTCTGCCCAATATCTTATTAGTTCAAAGTACTTTTTACTTTCACTAACGCCGCCAGTTACAGTTATATCATAGCTTGTCTGTTTTTATTATAGTAGATTACCTCCTTACATACCTTATCTTTTATTGTTAAGATTTTATTTCCTTTTTCACCACTAATATTACAATGAAATTTTCGCATATTTTCTTACTTTATAGCATCTTAGAAATATACACCATGTTATATATTGCTAGATATTTTTATTAATTTTTTATAAAATTTTTGTTTTCATTTTGTGCAATTTTCAAACTATCATATTCTTTCACGCTTTCAATGTAAAATTTACCTTCTTTTTTTGTCAGTACAACTTCTACTGGAACATCATTTCCTTCTGCTGTATCATAACCTTGCTCTACCCCATCACTTTCTAAAGTTGTTGCTTGAGCCTCCATATCTATCAATAAGCATAAATTATATTTACCATCCTCTTTCGTAACTCCAATAACTTCACTTTCATATTTATTTAAAACTATATCGCCTATATAATAACTATAAAATACTACATAATTAGATTCATTAAAAGTTTGACTATCTATATATTCACTAACCTCATCGTCATAATCTCCATCATATGATAATACCTTATCAACTATCTCTTTCATTTCCTCTATATCTTTTTGTGAAATACTACTACACATAACCATTGTTAAGTTAAACATAACCATCACTATTACCATTATATTTTCAATAAATTTTCTCATAACTTTTCCCTGCCTTTCATTTATTAATTTCTATACTATTCTTATGTAACGTTATTTAATTATATGAATCTTATATAATTAAATTTAAATTAAGCTCTAAATCTGGCTTTACTTAAGTAATCAATTATACTAATATAAAAAAGCAGTAATGTATCTTAATGATACATTACTGCTTTTTCTTATTAAGTATTTGGATACTTAATTCCGCTCCAATATATGTTATTCTTTAATATAGCCTTATCTGAAAGAGTAACTCCGTCTAATGCCCACTTCTTAAACTCTTCAAATCCTGTTCTATCTACTATATAACCAATGTGTTCTTTACCACCTGGTGCATTTTTATCTATATATTCAGTAACATACTTATAAGTATTTTGAATTACTTTAATTATGCTATCTTCATCTACCCAAATTATAAAGTCTTCTGCTAATCTTGGATTTTTCTTACCTGTTCTACCCATTATAGCTAATCTATAATACTTTTCTTTACTTCTAGTCCATGCTCCTGTAGGGCAGTTAATTACACATTCACCACATCCAATACATTTGCTATGATCTCTTACTGGTGTGTAGTTTTCAGCATGTAAAGCAGCTGTAGACTTTTTAGTACATGCTCTAACACAAGCTCCACAAGATATACATTTGCTTTCATCTAATTGTGGCTCAGTCATTCCTATAATACCAAAGTCGTGCATTCTAACTTTCATACAGTCATTAGGACATCCTGTTAATGCAACTTTAAAGTGTAAGTCATGTGGGAATATTGCTTTTTCTATTTTTTTTGCAAAATTAGTTGTATTATAATTTGCAAATGGACAGACATTATTACCTATACAAGCACTTATATTTCTTGTACCTGCTGATGTATATCCCTTACCTGGAATTTCTTGATTAATTTCTAATCCTTCAATGATTGGTTGAAGTAATTCATTAACCTTGTCCATATCCTTCATATCTATTCCTGGAACTTCAAAACCTTGTCTTGTAGTTAAATGAACTGTTCCATTACCGTATTTTTCAGCAATTTCTTGAATAAGACCTAAGTATTTAGCATTTAAATGTCCACCAGGTACTCTTATTCTTGAAGCTGTAATTCCTCTATGCTTTGTAACTCTAAAAGCATTCTTTTTAAGCTTTTTAGTATTGATATCCATTAATTACTTCCTCCTAATCAATTAAAGATTTTCCTACTGTATAATTAAATACTGGACCGTCTAAACAAATATAAGTATCATCTATCTTACAGTGTCCACACTTACCTATTCCACAGCACATTTTTCTTTCTTGAGAAATCCAGATATTCTCTTCTTTTATTCCAAGCTTTAAGAATTCTAAAACTGTAAACTTCATCATCATTGGAGGCCCAACAACAACTACTTGTACATTATCCATATCTTTGATTTCTAATTCAGGAATATATTTAGTAACTAATCCTACTTTACCTTCATAACCTTCTTTTGCAGTATCAACTGTTAATATAAGGTTCATAGTCTTTTCCCAAACTTTCATATCTTCTTTAAATAAAACATCTTCTGGTGACTTGAATCCTGTAATAAGAGTCATTCCCTTACAGTCATTACTATTCTTTGAGAAGTATTCTACTATTCCTCTTACTGGTGAAAGTCCTGTTCCTCCAGCAACTACTATTACTTCTTTATTTTTATAATTTTCTATATCAAAGCCCTTTCCATAAGGTCCTCTTAAGAATAACTTATCTCCAACATAGTTCTTAAATATTTCATTAGTAACTTTACCAACTCTTCTTATTGTTAAGTCAACGAAATCTTCTCCAATTCCACTTACTGATATTGGTGATTCTCCGTACTTAGGTAATGATACTTCAAAGAATTGACCAGGTTTAACATCACCTTTATAAGCCATTCTAAAAGTATACTCAATTGGAGTGTGCTCAATTACTTCTAAAATTTCTGATCTAAATGGTATGTATTCATTCTTAGTCATTGTTCTTCACCTCGTTCATAGCATCTTCTAACTTGTTTATAATTGTTGAGAAACTGATATATTCTGGACAAATATCATCACATCTACCACATCCAACACACATGTGATATCCCCATTTTTTCTTATAATCATATACTTTATGAAGAGTCTTAAATCTCATTTTTTGAGCCTTTTCTTTTCTAAAGCTATGCCCACCTGCCATATCTGTATATCCATCTACATGACATGAAGCCCAAACTCTTCTTCTTTCACCTGCGTTTTTATTATCTTTATATGTAATATCTTGCATAGTAAAGCATGTACATGTTGGACAGACAAAGTTACATCTACCACAAGTTATACATCTTTCATTGTATTCATTCCACATTGTAGATTTCATAACTTCTAAACTTAAATTTCCTGGAATATTAACCTTAACTGGATTTTCTGTAACAAAATCTGGTTTAACTTCCTTTTTTTCTTTTTCTATAGAAGATATTATATTTTCAATTTCTTCATCCTTAATATCTAAATATACATCTTGTCCATCAACTTTAATGTATGCATTATATTCATCAGTTTTATTTGATCCCATGCTTACACAGAAGCAATTTTCAAAGCTCTTTTCACAACCAATTAAAACGAACTTTGCTCTCTCTCTCATTTTTTTGTAATATATATCTTCGAATCCATTTCTTAAATAAATATCATCTATTCTCTTTAAAGAATGTATTTCACAACTTCTTAAGAATATTAAAGCTGGTCTTTCATCAACTTCAGCTTCTTTACACTCATCTTCTGTAAAGAAAAATAAAGTTTGTCTTGTAGGTAAAATAGTTTCTTTATATGAAAAACTTGATTTCTTATCAAACTCTATTTCTTCAAAACTTTCAATTTCCCCATATCTAACTCTATCAGTATCAGAAAAAGTCCCTGCACCAACAAAAACTTTTGGAGCATAGATTTTATATGTTTTCTTTAACTCATTTAAAGCTAAATTCATATTTTCTAAGTTAAGTTTATATCCCATCTAAAACACCTCTTAGCTTATTTTTTCACTTTCTTGTTAATTCATTAACAAGATCTATGATTTTATTATATTTTTTTTCACCAAAAAAAGATGTGACATTTATCACATCTTATTAATTTTCTTTGTTTAGTAATTTTCGGTAATAAAATTTAATTTTCTTTGAAAAATTTTACCAACTTATCTCTATCTGGAACTATTATTTTCTTATTTTTATTAATAATTAAACCTTCATTATTTAAAATTTTTAAAGCTCTTGATATTGTTTCTCTAGGTGCTCCAAACATATCTGCTAAATATGTAATAGTTATATTTAAGTCAATTAATGTACCTTCTTCAATTTCTATTCCATAATCTCTTGACAATTTCCATAACTTAGCTGCAACTCTTTTTTCAACTTTTATTGGAATAGAATTTTTACCCTGCCTATATAATCTTCTAACTTTCATTGCTAATGAATTAATAATTATTTTAGAAAGTTCAAAATCATCTTTCATAATATCTAAAAACAGCATTCTGTCAAAACATAAAATTTCTGCCTTCTCAAAGGCTTCACAATTAATAGATGATGGTAAATCATCAATTATTACCTCATTTACTATAGTATCTTTTCCTAAAATAAATATTACTTTCTTTTGAGCTGATTCACTTTGCTTATATAGAGCAACCTTTCCACTTTTAACTACATATATGTTCTTTATAACTTCCTTATCTCTAAATAAATGCTCTCCCTTTTTTAACTCTTTCACAAAACAAATTTCATTTAATTTAAAAATTGTATTCTTGTTTACTTGTGAAAATAACGAAAACTCACTTAATTTAAAAACTTTCTTTCCCAAAATTTTATCTCCTAGTATTTTTATTGTGAATATTATAGCACAATTATCTAAAAATATATCTTTTCATTTTATAAATATTATAGATATATATTATTTAATTTATAGTTATAATAAATACTTTCATCCTAGAATATATAAAAAATACAAGTATTAGGATAAAAAGAGCATATATCACAATAAGATACTGCTCTTTTATACCCCTTTTATTAATTATACCTCTTTATGGCTACAATTCCCACTCTTAATTTAAACTTATATTTTTTTAAAGAAGTTATTGCATTTATATTAGTATCTCCACTTCTAAAAGTAATATTAAAATATACGCATTCATCTTCCTAAAACTTTATCTTTTCATTTCATACTTCACCTTAAAATAAAGAACAAATCTAGCATAAAAAAAGCCCTAGCTTTTGCTAGGACTTTTTCAAAATATATAATATTGATTATTTATTTTTCTTTTCTTTTTTGCTTGGAGCTGCTTCAGCTTTAGCTTCATTTTTAGCATCGCTTCCATAATAGCTAGTGATATACATTTCTTTTAATTCAGACATTAATGGATATCTTGGGTTAGCTCCTGTACATTGGTCATCGAATGCTTGCTCAACCATTTCATCTATTGTTTCGAAGAACTTAACTTCGCTTACTCCTGCTTCTTGAATTGTCTTAGGCATATTTACTTTATTTTGTAATTCATCTATAGCCTTTAATAATAATTCAACTTTTTCTGCTTCAGTGTTTCCACCTAATCCTAAGTGATCTGCTATTTTAGCATATCTCCATGCTGCATTTGGATATTTGTATTGAGCAAATGCTGCTTGCTTAGTTGGAGCATCAGTAGCATTGAACTTAATAACTTCTTTCATAACTAAAGAGTTAGCCATACCGTGTGGTAAGTGATGGAATGCACCTAGCTTATGAGCCATTGAGTGATTAATTCCTAAGAATGCATTACTGAATGCCATACCTGCCATACAAGATGCATGAGCCATTTTTTCTCTTGCTTTAATGTTAGTTGTACCTTCATTATAAGCATCTGGTAAATATTTGAATACTAATCTGATTGCTTCTAAAGCTAATCCGTTAGTGTATTCTGAAGCCATTACTGATACATATGCTTCAATTGAGTGAACTAATACGTCGATACCAGCACAAGCTGTTAATCCCTTAGGAGAAGTCATCATTAATTCAGCATCAACTATAGCCATATCTGGAGTTAGTTCGTAATCAGCTAATGGATATTTAACTCCTGTTTGCTCATCAGTTATAACTGCGAATGGAGTAACTTCTGATCCAGTACCAGCTGAAGTTGCTATAGCAACCATCATAGCTTTTTGACCCATTGTTGGGAATTTGTATATTCTCTTTCTTATATCCATGAATGTCATTGCTAAATCGTGGAAGTTAACTTCTGGATGTTCGTACATAACCCACATAATCTTAGCAGCATCCATAGCTGATCCACCACCAAGTGAAATTACAACATCTGGTTGGAAGCTAGTCATTTCTGCAGCACCAGCTCTAGCACATCTTAATGTTGGATCTGGTTCAACATCTGAGAATATTTTATATTGGATTCCGTTTGCTTCTAAAACTTCTGTAACTTTGTTAGTATATCCCATTTCGAATAATACTTTATCTGTTACGATGAATGCTTTCTTTTTACCCATTTCACCTAATTCAGCTAAAGCTACTGGTAAACATCCGTATTTGAAGTAAGTTTTTTCTGGAACTCTAAACCAAAGCATATTTTCTCTCCTTTCAGCAATGCTCTTAACGTTAATTAAGTGCTTAGGACCAACGTTTTCTGAAACTGAGTTTCCTCCCCATGATCCACATCCTAATGTTAATGATGGTGCTAACTTGAAGTTAAATAAGTCTCCGATAGCTCCTTGTGCTGCTGGCATGTTAATTAATGTTCTAGCAGTCTTCATTCTTTCTCCGAATGTTAATACTCTATCTCTGTTCTTTAATTGATCAGTGTATAGAACTGATGTATGACCCATACCACCTAATTCGATTAATCTATCTGCTTTATCTAAAGCTTCTTCAAATGATTTAGCTTTGTACATAGCTAATACTGGAGATAATTTTTCGTGTGAGAATGGTTCTTCTAATTCAACTGAAGTAACTTCTCCAACTAAAACTTTAGCTGTTTCTGGAACGTTAACTCCTGCCATTTTAGCAATCTTGCAAGCAGATTGACCAACCATGTCAGCATTTAATCCACCTTTTTCATTTAAGATTATCTTTCTAACTTTATCTATTTCTTCACCTTTAAGGATGTATGCTCCTCTTTCAGCTAATTCTCTCTTAACTTCATCATAAACTTCTTCTAAAACAATGATTGATTGTTCTGATGCACAGATAACACCATTATCGAATGTCTTAGAAAGTAATATTGAGTTTACAGCCATTTTAATGTGAGCTGATTCATCAATGATTGCTGGAGTATTACCTGCTCCAACCCCTAAAGCTGGTCTTCCTGATGAGTAAGCAGCCTTAACCATTGCTGGACCACCTGTAGCTAATATTATATCTGATTCTCTCATAACGTTTTGTGATAATTCAACTGATGGTTGATCTATCCATCCGATTATTCCTTCTGGAGCTCCTGCTTTAACTGCAGCTTCTAAAACTATTTTAGCAGCTTCTATTGTAGAATTCTTAGCTCTTGGGTGTGGAGAGATTATGATAGCATTTCTAGTTTTTAAAGCTATTAAACACTTGAATATTGCTGTTGATGTTGGGTTTGTTGTTGGAACTATAGCAGATATAACCCCGATTGGTTCTGCTACCTTAGTAATTCCACTTGTTTTATCTTCTTCTAAAACTCCACAAGTTTTCATGTTCTTATATTGGTTATATATATATTCAGCAGCAAAGTTGTTCTTTACAACTTTATCTTCAACTATTCCCATTCCAGTTTCTTCTACAGCCATCTTAGCTAACTTAATTCTGTTGTGGTTAGCTGCTAAAGCTGCTTGTCTGAAGATTTCATCTACTTGTTCTTGAGTATAAGTAGCGAATTTCTTTTGTGCTTCTCTTAATTGTTTAATTCTTGCTGTTAATTCTTGAGCGTTTGTAACTTTCATTTATTACATCCTCCTAAATAATCAATATTTATAGTAATTTTCATTGATATCTTAATTTTCAGGGACTTTGTTAAGTTTTTGTTTTGATTGTTAATTCTTTAACTTGTCCACACCCTTATTGTACTCAATTGTTTATTTTTTGTCAAACTTTTTTTAAAACTTTTTTTATTATATTTTTTATCACTAGTTTTAATTTGTATTAAACCCCACTTTTTTCAAGTATGATAACATTTTCATCATCTTTTAATTTTTTTTGACATTTTTTCATTATTACCTTATTTATTTTTTTTATTTAAATTTTAATAAAACTAACTCAACTTATATCTTCCCTTTATATTTTTCGTTATATTAATAACAAACTCTTGATATCCTAATTTGTTTCGATATTATAATTTGTTATTGTATATATTTTTATTCACTACATAAAAAAAAAGTTGAAACCTAAAGCATATTTAACTTAATATGATTTAAGATTTCAACTATTTTATTTAATTTTACTACGCTAGTGATGTTAATAAACTTCTATCGCTTACTTCATCAATAACATTAGCCTTACTGAACATATCCATTAATTTTTCTGTTGTCAACTCTCGCTTCTCTTTACCTTTAATATCAAAAATGACTTTTCCTTCATGCATCATAAACAACCTATTACCACATTCTAAAGCTTGCTTCATATTATGAGTTACCATTAATGTAGTAATATTATTTTCTTCTATAACTTGTTGGGTAATTTCCATTATCTTAGCTGATGTCTTAGGATCTAATGCTGCTGTATGTTCATCTAATAACAGAAGTTTTGGTTCTGACATTACTGCCATCATAAGAGTTAGAGCTTGACGCTGCCCTCCTGATAATAGTGTTACCTTATTATAAAGTTTATTTTCAAGACCTAAATCAAGCTTAATAAGCAACTCCTTATAATATGCAATTCTCTTTTTATTAATTCCAAAAGAAAGCCCATAGGTTTTTCCCTTATTATCTGCTAAAGCCAAATTTTCTAAAATAGTCATATTAGGAGATACACCTACTGATGGGTTTTGATAAACTCGTCCTATTTCTTTAGCTCTAACATACTCTTCTTTAAATGATACATCCTTCCCATCTATTAATACCACTCCAGAATCAATAGGAATATTACCACTAATTAAATTCAATAAAGTTGATTTTCCTGCACCATTTGATCCTATAATAGTTATAAATTCGCCTTTCTTTACTTCTATACTAAAGTTATCAAAAACCTTATTTTCATTTATGGTGTTAGGATTAAATACTTTGCATAACTTCTGAATTTTCAGCATTTCCCTCACCACCTTCACTATTATCCTTTATTTTTTTTCTTTTATTCTTTATTTTAAATACACCACTATTTGATGCTAATGCTATAGCAACTAATATGGCTGTTAATATCTTTAAATCATTTGGATTTAATTTCATCCACAAGGCTACTGCTACTACTAATTTATAGATTATTGCTCCAAATATAGATAAAGTTGTAACCTTTATTATAGATAATTTTCCAAATATTGATGTTCCTATTATTACTGCTGCTAATCCCATCACAACAATACCAGTTCCCATTGTAATATCTGAAAAACCTTGATTCTGTGCTGTTAAAGCACCAGATAATGCTACTAATGCATTACTTATAGATAACCCTAAAACCTTCACTATATTCTTATTTACTCCTAATGATGATACAACCTGTTCATTATCACCAACAGCAACTAATAAAAAGCCTGTTTTTGTTTTTAGAAATAAATCTAAAATTACTTTTACTAAAATTACTATAGCTAAAATAATAAATATTGAATTAATAGCAGAATTTTCAAAAATATAATTAGTATTAAAAAGTGGTATGTTTGATTTTCCCATTATTCTCAAATTTATTGAGTATAATCCCATCATAACTAATATTCCTGACATCAAATTACTTATTTTTAATTTCACATTCAGAAAACCAGTTACAGCGCCAGCGCAGGCACCACCTAAAGTAGCTGCTAATATAGTAATCCACGGATTTATTCCTTGAACTAACATGGCTGCTGAAATTGACGCACCTAAAGGAAATGTTCCATCAACAGATAAATCCGGAAAGTCTAGTATCTTATATGTTATATAAACTCCCATTGCCACTAAGGCAAATAGTAACCCTTGTTCTAAAGCATTAAGTATTACTTCCACTATTTAACCCCTCCAGTTACTTTATTTGCTTTTGTATTCAAATCTTCTGGAATTGTTATATTTAACTTTTCTGCTACATCCGTATTAATAGTAACAGACATATCACTTAAAGTGCTTATTTCAATATCACTTGGATTTGTTCCATTTAAAATTTCTGCAGCTTTATATCCTGCTTCTTTTCCCAACTTAAAATAATCTATACCAATAGAGCAAAGCCCACCTTTAGATACTCCTGCTTCCTCACCGCATAATATAGGAATGTTTTTATTTACGCAGATATTTCCAACCAAATCATATGCTGAAGCTACTGTATTATCTGTAGGTGCATATAATGCATCTATTGATCCTATTGCTGCATTTAAATTTTGATTTATTTCATTAACAGTTGTCACAGATATCTCTTTAATATCTATTCCTTTTTTATCTGCTTCTTTCTTAAGTTCTTGAACTTGTGCTAATGAATTTGCTTCTGATGAATTATATATTACACCCAGTGTTTTTATATCTGGAACTAATGTTGTTAATAAATTTAATTGTTCTTCCATAGAAACCATATCTGAAGTTCCTGTAACATTTGTACCTGAATTTTCCCAACTTTCAGCCACTCCTGCTTCAATAGGATCTGTAACTGCAGTAAATACTATTGGAATGTCTCTTGTAGCATTATAAGATGCTTGAAGGCTTGATGTAGCTATAGCAAATATCATATCTACCTTAGATGTAACAAATTGATCTGAAATAGTTTTAGCAATGGCTAGATCTCCTTGTGCATTTTGATAATCAATCTTTAAATTCTTTCCGTCCTCAAACCCTTTTTCCTTCAAAGCTTCTAGGAAGCCTTCTCTTGAAGCATCTAATGCATCATGTTGCACCAATTGATTTATTCCAATTGTATACATCTCATTAGCTTCACTTAAATTTTTGCTTACACCATCTGTTTTTTCAGCCTTATCTGATGAAGTTGTATTAGTACAGGAAATTAATCCTGCAATAATTAAAATTCCACTCAAAATTAATGCTATTTTCTTCTTTCCTACCATATTCCCATCCTCCTTAAACTCAAAATAACTCAAACCCTCCTACTACTCTACTTTACATAATGATAAAAATCCCCTTATTTTTTCTTATTTTATTTAATTATAGTAATATTTATTTATGTTTTTATTACTAAAAATTGAGTTATTTTATTAAATTATTATTATTTATATTATCATATTTTGAATATTTTGTAAATATTTTAATTTTATTCCTTTTGCATTTTGTAAAAAAAATAGATTAGTATAAAATAATATCTATACTAATCTACTATATTATTCCGGAACAGCCCTATGTCCAATCCCAATTACAACCTCATCTAAATGTAAAAGTCCTACACTTAAAAATATACAAACACTCATATGCTGTCCTTTTCTAGCTATTCCAACTTTACCTCCAACATTTTGCCCACTAGCACGTTCTCTAATCTGCATTAACGCATCTCTAGTTGCTCCGATAACTCCACCTTCATGTAAATGCTCATCTCTTATAACATTACTTCTTTTAGCCGCTACCAAAGCACGTTCTAATATCTTAGAGGTAGATTCATTAATATTACCACCTATATTAACTGCTGTAACTAAAACGCCTACCTTTTTATATAAATTCTTTAAATTCTCTTCTTCATCTCTTGTGGATATTGCCATTTGCGTAGCTATTTTGGCAACCTCCATACTTGAACTATAAGTTATTCCCATACTATTCTTTCTATACCCCTTTAAGTTAAATATTTAAATATCTTTCTAAAATAAAGTTGCTGAGTAAATTCAACTAACCAAGAAGATTATATTTTTCTTCAAAAAAGTTAGTCATTCTCTTTAATGCTGTTATAAGTACAGTTTCTTCTGTCTCTGGAAGCTCTTGAATAATACTTTTTATCATATCAGTGTGGAATTGTGCATGACTATCAAATGCCTTTTCCCCTTTATGTGTTAATTTTATTAGTACAACTCTTCTGTCTTCT
Source organism: Clostridium cuniculi (assembly GCF_004353185.1). Classification (GTDB taxonomy): domain Bacteria; phylum Bacillota; class Clostridia; order Clostridiales; family Clostridiaceae; genus Clostridium; species Clostridium cuniculi. The sequence goes on from NZ_SMUS01000022.1 coordinate 57,046, forward strand.
TCTATCCTTCTTCTCTCAACATACTCTTTTTTTATTAATCTATTTATAGCAGTAGTTAATGTTCCTACCGTAATCTCTAAATCTTTTGCTACCTCTGTCATAGTCATCTCTCTATCTTTACCAATAGCCTCAATAATATGGTTTTCAGTGACAGATAAATCACTAAATTCACCTTGCTTTATGGCAGCTGCTTCGATCTTTAAAATATCATTAAATAATTTTACTAATAGCATATTTAAAACGTCCTCAGACTCTTTACGTATCATTTGTTTCACTCTCCCAAAAAATATAAATATATTATTATTATAAAATATATTAATACCTTTTATCCAGTATTATTTGAAATTATTTATCATTTGCACCTAACTAGAATTAAATAAGAGGAGATGTACGATTTTCTCCTCTTATTTTTAACTCTAGATTAATATTAGACCAATAGATATTACCATAATAATAAATGCTATTATTCCAAAACAAACTGACTTTTTAAGTAATTCATACTTTGAATATCTAGTTATCTTTTTTATATTTCCTTCTGGATAAATAAGTTCTACTTCGTCTCCCTCATTTAAATCTGACATTTCATCATAATCGTGATAATCAATTCTTAATTTTTCATTACCTAAATCAATTTCTAATACCGGATTTATATCTACGTTGTATATTTTATTTCTTTCACTTCCATAAGTTATATAACTGAAAGATTGTAACTCAACAACTCTTGCTTTTTTCTTTACACCTTTATTAATTAAATTCATTTGATTGATAAATAATTTTACAGAAATTATCATGAGTATAGAAGCACCTAGTAACATTATTGCACTAAACATTTCAATTCACCCCACAAATATATTCTTTTAATTTCTTAATATAATTTTTATCTTCTATATATTTTATGACGCTAAAATATTGATGTTTACTTTATACAAAATATTTCATTATTCCGTACTTCTATTAATTATTAGATGTAATAATTTCATTGTTAATTCATTTTAATTACCTTTTTTTAACTTAAAACACTCTTTAATTATCAAATGATTATTTTTAAAAAATTTTCCTATTTTTTTGAGATTATTAATAACTTATTATTTATGAAAAAAGGAATGTAATTAAACATTCCTTTTTTACTATAATTAATTTATCCACAACACTTTTTATACTTTTTACCACTTCCACATATGCATGGATCATTTCTTCCTATTTTAACTTCATTAACAACCCTAGAATTTGCCTTTTGTATTTCATCTTCAGTATATCCCTTTAGAGACCACTTTCTAATACTTTTTGCAAAAAGTTCTAATTCATATACAAATATATTTCTTTCTTCTTCTGATTGTATTTCATATGCTTGTAAAAATATATCAATAGCTTCTGACTTTTCAACTTCATTTTTTATAGCAACTATAAAACCATCCATTTCTTCTTTTAATATATTTTTATCAATAACAAATAACTCACCAAGTACCTTTTCTAATTTAGCACCTTGTTTATTTTCTTCAACAAAATCAATTTTACCTGCTTTTATTAATGATTTTTTATCAAATTTATAGTAATCATTTTTACATTCTTCTTGAAGCTTTAATATTTTTTCTGTATCTTCTACATCTATGTTGCAAAGCATATCTCCATCAATAACATAATCATATCCAAGTTCTTCTCCATTTGCTATTAATGTATTTATATATGCTTCATTAAAGCTTGTTCCAAATATATTTTCTATATTAGCTTTAATGAAGTCAATTTTACAAATACCATAATAATAAACCATTCCTGAAATAGCTTTTATTACTTCTTCATTTAATCTAGCTCTATCTTTTAACTCTTTATTTAACTGAAGACTAATTACACCCTTTAACTCCTCTGGCATAACTACAAAAGCCTCATCATTCTTTACTCCAGAAAAAGCTAAACCTCTATTTCTTAAATAATTGATATAAATCATTTCGTTGCATTGGTATTTCTTTAGTCCGCTCTCTTTAAGTAATTCTTCTATGTATCTTAAAATACTTTCTTCCATTAACTCTAAAGCAACTTTAGTGTTTTCTAAAATTACATTCATTACCCTTTCAACAGCATCTGCCTTCTTTAATGTTGTAATACCTCTCACTGAATACTTCTTAGCTATTTTAACTAATTCATCTTTAGTCATTTTTTCTAAGAAAGCTTTTAAAGTACAGTTTTCATCTATATCTTTCCACATTTTTTCTACATTTTTATTATCAGCCTTCATTATTGCTTCTTGAAGTTTATTTTTATCTTCCATATTAATTTATGTCACCCCGTTCATATTCTACAAAAAAAATCACTTCTTCTATTATATATGTTTTTTCGTCATAGTCAAAATTATTTTTTACCAAAAGATCTAATATCCATATATTGATTGTTATCATTACCTTTTATTTACTTGTTCCTTTTTTAAAAAATATGATACAATGATTTAGCAATAAATTTTGATTTTCAAACTATTTGGTTTTATTTTTTAACAAAGGAGATTAACAATGAAGAAAAAGAAACTTTTAGGTATATCCCTAGGAATTATTGCTGTTATTATAGTAATCTCTCTAAGTCTTATAGGAAATTACTTTTATAACTTAGCTTTAAATCCAACTACACCAAAAGATATAGTATTTGGAACACCTGAAGAAGCAGCAGCAACAAGTGGACAAGTTCTAGATTCAGATATTTCTTGGTTATTAAATGACTCAAATTATACTGATGAATATATAACTTCTTCGGATAACTTAAAGCTTCACAGTTATCAAATAAAAAATGAAACTTCATCTGACAAATGGGTAATAACTGTACATGGTTATACAAGTGAAGGAATAAATATGAGTTCATATGCTAAGAAATATTATGATAATGGCTATAATGTACTTATTCCAGACTTAAGAGCTCACGGATTAAGTGAAGGTGATTATATAGGAATGGGATGGGATGATAGATTAGATATTATCTCATGGATAAATTACATATTAAATGAAGATCCTAATGCTGAAATAATACTTCATGGAGTTTCTATGGGAGCTGCTACTGTATTAATGACTTCTGGTGAAGAAATACCTTCTAATGTAAAAGCAATAGTTGCAGATTGCGGCTATACATCAGTTTGGGATGAATTTGCTTATCAATTAGATGATTTATTTTCATTACCTGAATTTCCAATACTTAATGTTTCATCTATAGTTGCAAAAATAAGAGCTGGTTATTTCTTAGGAGAAGCTTCATCTATAGATCAAGTAAAAAAATCTAAAACTCCAATTTTATATATCCATGGAGATCAAGATGATTTTGTTCCTTACTATATGATGGAAGAGCTTTACAATGCAACAAGCTCTGAAAAAGAAATGTTAACAATAAAAGGTGCTGAACATGCTAAAGCTTATGAAGTAGATCCTGAAACTTATTGGACAACTGTAAATAACTTTATAAATAAATATATAAAATAAAAGTTGATATTTTTATCAACTTTTATTTTATAGTCTACTACATTTAAAATGAGGACTCAAAAAATTAAATTTTGAACCCTCATTTATTTATGCTTAATATTATTTATTCTTCATTAGTAAATAATCCAGCACCCTTTATAATTTCTTGCTCTTCAAATAATCTTGAAACGGCCTCTCTATAATCTTTAGCTTTTTGTTCTTTCTTAATTTTTTTATAATATTTTTTATTATCTGTAAATATATGTGACATATATCCCCAAAGTTCTTTCATTCTATACATTGCATTTTTATCTTCATTTAAAAGAATTGTATAATTTTCAAAAATTTCATCATGGAATTCTTTTAAAACTTCTTTGCTAATAAAATTATTTTCTCTAATTTCACCAATTAATCCTGGATTGGCTAATACTCCTCTACCAAGCATTACTTTATCTATTTCTGGAAACTCTTTTACTATGTCATTATAATTTTCAGTAGTAAAAATATCTCCATTATAGCATATAGAATGCTTACTTAAAGATAAAGCCTCTTTAAACATTTTTAGATTTGGTGTATTTCCATAAAAATCTTCTCTAGTTCTAGGATGAATTATCAATTCTTCAAGAGGATACTTATTATAAATTTCAATAAGATTATAAAATTCTTCTGGAATTTCTTTGCCTAATCTAGTTTTTATTGATATTTTCATATCACTGATTTTATATATTTCATCTAAAAATTTATCTAATTCATCTGGATACGCAAGAAATCCTGAACCCCTTTTTTTTGAAACAACAGTTCCTGCTGGACATCCTAAATTTAAATTAATTTCATCATATCCTAATTGTTTTAATTTATTTGCAGTTAGTATAAAACCTTCTGCATCATTAGTTAATATTTGTGGAACTACATTTAAACCTTCATTATTTTCTGGTAATAAATCTCTTAACTCTTTAGTTTTAAGACTTAAACTTTGATTAGGAACAATAAAAGGCGTAAAGTATTTATCTATATTATGAAAGTATTTTTCATAAGCATTTCTATATATGTGCCCTGTAATTCCTTCCATTGGTGCTAAATAATATTTCATATAATTACTCCTCGTTTGTAAATATTCTAAAAAACATTATATCAGCCAAACCCTTTATAATCTACCTCTAACTAAATTGTTCGTTATAGCTTGAATGCCGTGATGACGAAAATTAATGATATTATCTCCATGAATTAGTGTAATTTTCGTTAAGAATTTATATTATTTTTTCCAGAAAAAGTCCTAAAGCTTCGAAGTTCACTATCGTTTACCTCAGCTTCTTAACGGACTTTTTCTTCCAAAAACAATTAAATTCTAAAACTTAATTACAATATTCCTTCCGATAATATCATTAATTTTTCTCTATCACTAGCTTTTAAGCTAAAAGATACAATTTATCTACGTAACCACCTTAAAAGTTAACGATTTCTGCTATATTTAAATTTAAAAATTATTAATTATAAATACTTTAACTTTGATAAAATACATTTAATTTAAAGATATAACTATCATAGCAGAATAATTTGTAGCACAAAATATTAACTATAAAGTGGCGTTTTATAAGCAAACACATGTAAAAAGAAAAAATGAAATATTAATTTGGAGGTATGATTGAAATTAAGCCGTAGAATTTAATAATTGATGGAGTAAAGTTGGCGTAAAGAAGTTTTTACTGTTTGAGCTAACAGCGAGTTTAAAAACTTTAGGCAACTTTACGGAATCAATTATATAAATTCTAGGTGAAAATTTCACCATTACCGGAAAATAAATATTTCATTTTTTCGCTTCCATGTGGTGATCAATATTTTTTAATTATGATCTAATTACTTCTACTTTATATCCATCTGGGTCTGTAACGAAGTAGTAATGAGGTGCTTCCCCTGGTAATCCTTTTAGGTCAGTTACTTCGTAGCCAAGTGCTATATGTTTATCTCTTAAAGATTCAATGTCTGGATGTCCTATAGCTATGTGGCTAAAACCATTTCCAAGATCATAAGGTTTTTCAGGATTATAGTTATAAGTTAATTCTAATTCATAACCACCTTCTTTATCTGATAGATAAACTAAAGTGAACTTATGCTCTGGAAAATCCTTTCTTCTAGTTTCAATTAAGCCTAAAGCATTTTTATAGAATTCTAATGATTTCTCTAAATCCATAACTCTAATGCAAGTATGTAGCATTTTAATAGACATAATATACCTCCTAAATTATACAAAAATTTATTTTATTAATTATATCAATATAGGAAGTTTATTACAAGAGTCAACTTTTGATTATTAGGGTTAGTAGAAATAATTAAATAAGTATGATAATATTAATAAGTATATGGTTGAATATAAATATATTTAATCTATTTATATTAAATGTATTTTAAATTTATTTAGGGGAGTAAGTATGTTAACGGATGTTGAACTGATGGATTATGAGGAATATTTAAATAATGCTAATGATGAGGAAATAATATTTATTAATGAGTTATATGATCAAGGTCAAATTTTAGAACAAGGACTAAGAGATATAATAAGTTTAAAAAAAGATATTAAAATATTAGTAATAACATCAACCAGATGTAAGGATTCAGCAACAATAATACCATTTTTAATAAAACTTTCTCAATTTAATGAACATATTGAAGTGAAATTTCTATTAAAAAAGGATAATGAAGAGTTATTAAGTAAGTTATCTGGAGAAATGAAGCTACCAACTATTATGGTTATGGATAGTGATAATAATGTAATTAGAAAGTTTATAGAATTTCCTAAAGGAGTAAAGGATATTTTAATAAATAGTCCAAAGGAAAAGACCCAGGAAATAATTGATGAAATGAGAAATGGAAAGTATAACGATTTAATTCAGTTGGATTTAATTAAGTTTATTACTGGTAAAAAATATGAATATATATCATTTGAAAGATTAGATAAGTAAGGTTAGACGTAGGGGATTTCTCCTATGTTTTTGTATAAGGAGAAGATTAACAAATGAGAAAGTTTAAAAAAGTATATATAGAGATTACTAATGTTTGTAATTTAAGTTGTAACTTTTGTCCAAAAACTAAAAGAAAATATAAATTTATGAGTACAGAAGAGTTTACTTATATTTTGAATGAAGTAAAGCCATTTACAGAGCATATATATTTTCATTTAATGGGGGAGCCTTTATTAAATGAAAATATAGGATATTTTTTAGAGGAAAGTAGCAATAAAGGACTTCATGTTAATTTAACCACTAATGGTACTTTATTAAGTAAGGTTGGAGATAAGCTTATTAATGCAAAGGCGTTAAGACAGGTAAATATTTCTCTTCATAGTTTTGAAGCAAATAAGAAAACTGTAGAGTTAGAAGAATACTTGGATAATGTTACTGACTTTATAATAAAGGCTAGAGAAAATAGTGATATAATCTGTGCAATACGATTATGGAATATGGATAGTGATGATTTAAAGGGAGAAAATAACTTAAATAAAGATATTTTAAAAATACTTGAAGAAAAGTTAAATCTTGATTTTTCATTATCAGAAAAATTACAAGAAACTAATAGGATTAAATTAAAAGATAAAGTATATTTAAATATGGCAGAAAAATTTCAATGGCCAGATATAAAAATTGATAGTTTAGGAGAAGAAGTTTTTTGTCATGGACTTAGGAATCAAATAGGAATTTTAGTAGATGGTACTGTTGTGCCATGTTGTTTAGATAGTGATGGTAATTTGCCATTAGGAAATGTTTTTGAGAAACCCTTAAAAGATATAATAACTGGAGAAAGAGCAACTAACATATATAATGGTTTTTCAAGAAGAGTAGCAGTTGAAAGTTTATGTAAAAAATGTGGTTATGCTACTAGATTTAAAAAGTAAATAGTTAGTGGAAAGCACCTAATAAGGTTAATAATCTTATTAGGTGATTTATATAGATTAAAAAAAGTTATGATAGGTTTCTTTAGGGATAAATTTTAATAATATTGGTATATAATTATTTAACATATCAAAGTTATCATTAATTTCTTTTTGGATTGATAATAGACATCTATAGTTTTTTCTCTTTGAGTAGCAGTGAGTATCATTAGACTTAAACCCAACTTTCCAAACTTCACAACCTTGAAATGGATTAGCTGTACCAATATAAAGAATATTAGAAGAATCTACAAATAGTGTTCTACCACCATAATTGTATCTGTTAGCTAAACCATTTAAAAATACAGGACTAAAGTTAATTCCGTCAGTAGATTCATAAAGATCAAATCCAAATGGATAGCGTATAGAATTTAGTTGAGAAACTATAGATTGATATATTTTAATAATTGAATTTGTTGTTACCGTACCAATTTTGTTTTCTATTTCAGTTCTATTAGTAATGAGGGTTTCTAGGATAACTTCCATATTAATTGAAGTATCAAAAGTGCTTATTAATAATTTTCCATGATATTCTTTAATTTGCCATGCATATACATTAAAAGGATTACTAAAACCAGAATTTAAACCAGATAAACTATTGCCCCTTACTCCTTTAGATGGAGATGAAGGGATTAGAGGCCTACTACCTATAACTAATTGCCAATTGTCATTAGGAGCAATTCTTATAATGTCACATCCCATTGGTGCAATCCAAGCTAAGGGAAGTCTCTTGGTAGCACTTACATAAAGATAATCTTTATAAATTCCCATACTTAGAGTATATTGATTTGTAGCATCACCAAATCCATTATCCACAATAAGAGTCCAATCATTTAGTTTAGGTGTAGAACTATTTGTTCTCCAAACCTGAACACCATCAGGATTATTAGTAGAAACATAGATTTTATCATTAAAAACTGTCATTTCACTTATAGAGCCATTAGGATTTTTAGATTTATCATATAATGGATCGTTAGTATCTATTATAGACTCCCAAGGATAAAATTCAGGATCTATACTACTATATAAGTTAGGAGTTGAAGTAGGATTTTTTTCATCAATAGTAGCAATGTATAATTTGCCTTCATGACTTATCATTGCACGAGATGAAGTTCCTTTAAGAATCCTATCAGAAAGAGGAAACCAGTTTACTCCATTGCTAGATTTAAATATTTTTAAGTTTCCACCGTAACTAGCAGCATAAAGGCAGTTATTTCCGTTGAAAGGTTTATGAGAAATTATAAATCTAAGTCCAGATATTTGAAGGTAATTTGGAACTGAATAAACTTTTTCCCAAGAAAGGGAATCATTTCTTTTGTATCTCCAAATTTCAGGTGAATTATTAGCTAGTGTTGGAGTTATTGAAATTGGAGTAATAAGTTCTGGTGAAATACTATTGAGTATATTATAAGCAACATTTCTTCCAGTGCCAACATAGATATATTGGTCTAATTGTCCAATTGACCAAGCATAATTATTTTGACGAGCATTATTTAAATCATTACAATCAAATCCATTTGTTGGGGTAGTATTTTTAAAAGAATACATAATATAAATTCTCCTTTATCATTTGGTTTTTTATAAATTTTAAATCTCATATACAATATATGAAAATATAAAATTGTAAGTTACATTTTAAATATAAATTGGGTTGACATTTATTGAAAAATTGTTACAATTACTTGTAGAGTAAAATGTCGAAAAAAATAAAATAATATGAAAATGAAATTTTATAAAGTATAGGGTAAGATAGAGGTTGCAATATTAAAGAGTAATATTATGGAGATAAGCACGATGAATTAATATGAAAGGTAATATTGCCGAAATATATAGAGGATGCTTTAAATCTATATATTGGGTTTGCATAAAATATGTGCAAAACTGTCACAATATAATTGTGGAGAGCTATCTTTGTGTTTGTTTATGATTAAGTACAAGCTCAAAGATTAGTCTTTGTGCTTATTTTTTTACCCCGCGCTAAGGAGGAAAAATGGAAAACAAGAGTTTAAAAAAAGAAATTAGTCTTTTTATGGCTACAATGCTTGTTTGTGGTAATATGATTGGTTCTGGAGTATTTATGTTACCATCAACATTAGCACAAGTTGCAGGACCAGGTGCTACAATTATTGCATGGATTTTAACTACAGTTGGTTCTATATTAATTGCAATATCATTTGCAAATCTCGGAGCAAAATATCCTTCAACAGGAGGAGCTTACCAATATACAAAGGAGGCTTTTGGAGATTTTGCAGGATTTTTAAGTGCTTGGCTTTATTGGAATGGATCATGGATTGGAAATGCAGCTATAATAGTTGCTATTACGAGCTATGCATCAGCAGTTATTCCTATATTGAATAACCCAATGATATCTATAATATTTTCAAGTTTGATTTTATGGATTTTTACTTTGATAAATATAGCTGGGGTAAAAAAAGCTGGAAGAATTCAATCATTTGTTACAGTATTTAAAATAGGATTTTTTGCATTATTTATTATAGTTGCATTTTTAAATTTTGATAAATCAAATATATTACCATTATATCCACAGGGGAAAGGTCTTAGTACAATTCCATTAGCGGCAACTTCAACACTTTGGGCTTTTGTAGGACTTGAAAGTGCAACAGTAGCAGCAGGAGAGTTGAAAGATCCAGAAAAGAATGTAAAAAAGAGTACAATTTATGGAATTATAATAGCAGCAACAATATATTTATTAATAAGTATAGGTAGTATGGGAGCTATGAGTAATGCAGAGCTTGCACAAAGTTCAGCACCACTTACAGATATACTTAGACATTCATTAGGAAATGAAGTAGGTAAGTTATTAACTATTGCTGTTGTTGTTTGTATTTTAGGAACAGTAATTGGATGGCTTTTATCTACAGCTAGAGTAGGGTATGCAGCAGGAGTTGATGGTGTTTTTCCAAAGTTCTTTGGCAAAATAAATGATAAAACAGGAACACCTGTAAATTCATTAATTTTTGGATCTATATTAGTAAACATATTATTAATTATGAATTTCCAAAAAGGAATGGTTGATGCATTTACATTTATAACAATACTTGCAACACTTTCCTACTTACCAGTATATCTATTAAGTGTATCAGCAGAAATGATGCTTGCTTTTAAAGGGGAAAGTAAATTTAACTTTAAGATATTTATTAAAAAATCAATATTACCGTTATTAGCATTTGTATATGTTATTTGGACTATATATGGTTCAGGGGCAGAAACTGTTATGTGGGGATTCATATTAATGTTAATAGGTATACCAGTGTATATATATAATTATCATAAAAATAAATTAGGATAAATTTAATTAAAAAGTCAGTAATTATTTCAATTATGACATGTCTATCTAGTAGAGTGTTGTTTGGATTACTGACTTTTTTGTAAATTTGAGTTAATTTTAATAAATAGTTAACTTTAGAAAATCTTAATAACTTTTCACTGTAAAGTATGTTAAAATAGAGATACTATTTTAGATGTGGAGGGCAAAAAATGAAAATAAATTGGAATAATAAATATGCAACAATAGCAATGTATGCATTTTTGGTTATTTGTGGAAGTATTCTTTTGTATTTAGGAATTTCACATATAAGTTCAATAAAAGCAAGTATTAATGATTTTATTAAAACATTACACCCATTTATTATTGGGGGAACATTAGCATATTTATTAAACTTTATTTTAAAATTTTATGAGGATAAAATCTTATCCCATGACTTTTTTAAAAAATTAAAAAGGTCAGCTAAAAGAGGTATAGGGCTATTATTAACTTATATTACGGCAAGTATAATTACATATTTATTTATACAATTTGTATTACCACAATTGGTAGATAGTATTATAGGATTAGTAAATAATATACCTGAATATTTAAATGAGTTAACAAAAGTTACTAATGATATATTTGATAATTTAAATTTACAACCAGAATATATTAATTTAATTACCGATAAGTTTGGTGAAGCAGTTACATATATTATAACAATAATAAGCAATCTTGTTCCTGTCATTGGTAATTTTGTGGTAGGTGCAACATCTAGTATATTAAATATAATAATAGGAATAATAGTGTCTATCTATATATTAATAGATAAAGAAAAGTTTATGGCATTAGGAAAAAAGATTGTATATGCATTGTGCTCAGAAGAAAAGGCTAAATTTACTTTAAGATTAGCAACTCAAAGTAACATGACTTTTAGTAGATTTATTGGTGGTAAAATTTTAGATTCCTTTATAATAGGGGTATTAACATTTTTTATATTAACTATATTTAAAATGCCATATGTATTATTAATTTCAGTAATAGTTGGTGTTACTAATATTATTCCATTCTTTGGACCATTTATAGGGGGGATACCAGCAGCAATAATTATATTATTTGTATCTCCAATACAAGCATTGTGGTTTGTTATAATTATAATTGTAATTCAACAAATTGATGGAAATATAATTGGGCCTAAGATACTTGGAGATTCAATTGGAATATCTGCATTTTGGATATTGTTCTCACTATTAGTTGCGGCTAAGTTTATGGGATTTGTGGGAATGGTAATAGGAGTTCCTTTATTTGCAATATTCTATTCTATAATTAAAGAAATAATTGAAGAAAAGCTAAGAAAAAAGGGATTACCTATAGAAACAGAAAAATATAAATAATATTACTAATTATGTATATTAATTTTAAAAGTGTCTATAATATAATAATGTAAAGACACGGAAGGTATACAAACAGTAACTAATAATTTATTATTTTGTTGTTATTTTTGTTTAGACCTTTCACATAGTATGGAGGAATTTTAAATGGCAGACAAAACATTAACATGCAGAGACTGTGGAAGTGAATTTGTTTTCACAGAAGGAGAACAAGAATTCTACAAGGAAAAAGGATTTGAAAATGAACCAACAAGATGTCCTGCTTGTAGAAAAGCTAAGAAACAACAAAATAATAGAAGATAATTATAAAGTATGTTTCTTAAGGGGCTGTCGCACTAAATAATTAGTGCGACAGCCCCTTTTGCTAAAAAAATAAATCCTAGACTCTATAAGCCTAGGATTTATGGTAAAATATTTTTCATGCTAACAAAAAAAATCTTACAACAAAAT
>NZ_SMUS01000023.1 GCF_004353185.1 Clostridium cuniculi
AATATAACTTAAATATGAGAGAAAAATTAAATTTTTAAAATTATAGATAAAATAATATAATTTATGGTAAAATTGTTATGTTTAATAAACGAAAAAAGTAGAAATGTAGTGAAGGAAGGGAAAATGAAGAAAACTAAAGAGTATGAAGAAAAAAGTAAAAGATATATTATTTATATGCTTGTAGCAACTATAGTGTTTTTATTATTTACTTTTGTAGCAATAAGAGTAATTGATATTAATAAGATGAATTCTTTGCCCATACTTGATGATTTGAACTCAATTAATATAATCATTGGAATAATAGCAATTCCGTGTTGTTTATTATATTATTATATGTATGGTAATAATGAATTTTTTATTTTGACGCTATCCTATGTAAGCATTTTTATTGAGTATATTTATGTAAATTATATTCTTGGAAGTTTAGGATTATCACAGCATTTAATAACTTTCCCTTTTGTTTTTAGAATATTTTTATTAACTATTGCAATTTTTAATGAGAGCAAATATATAAGGAAAATTATTGAGAGAAAAAGGCTTGCTATAATTTTAGTATTAATAATTAATATTATTGGTACATACTTAGAAATAAAATTGAAATTAAGTATATTTTCTTATGGGGAAAATATGTTAATTTGGAGCATATTTCAAGTGTGTGTATTAATTTACTATACAATATTATTAGCTTTATTAACAATAAGATGTATGAGAAAAAGAGAATTTATATATACAATATTTATAACAACCATTAGTATATTTACAGTTAGAAGAATTTTTTATTTTTATATATTTAAAGATTATAGTAATAAGATTATTGAATATAATAAAGTATTAACTTTTATTGCTTATCTTATATTACTTATTGGCCTATATATTGAAATTGTTAGGAGAATTGAAGAAAGTATTAGATTAAATAGTCAAGTAAATGATTTTCAAAAGTTAAAAATAAAATATAAAGAGATAAAAGCAGTTGAAAAGGCAAAAGGACAATTTTTTGCAAATTTGTCACATGAAATAAAAACTCCAATAAATATAATTTATTCATGTGTTCAATTATTAGATATAAATAAAAAAGAAGGCGAAAAGGCATTATGGGATTCATATAATAAATATGACAATACTATAAAGCAAAATTGTTATAGATTATTAAGGCTTGTAAATAATTTAGTAGATATGACTAAAATAGATTCAGGATATATGAATTTAACTTTTGTTAATTACGAAATTGTTAGTTTAGTTGAAGATATAATACTATCAATTGTTCCATATGTTGAATCTAAAAATATTAACGTATTATTTGATACTTATATCGAAGAGTTAGAAATAAGATGCGATCCAGAGAGTATAGAAAGAGTTATTTTAAATTTACTTTCAAATGCTGTTAAATTTACTAATAATAATGGTAATATCTTTGTCTTAATGGATGCAGATGATGATTATGTTACTATAAGAGTTAAAGATGACGGGGTAGGTGTATCACCAGAACTTCAAGAAGAAATATTTAAACGCTTTGTACAAGAGGATAAATCACTTAATAGGAAAAAGGAAGGTAGTGGTATAGGATTAGCCTTAGTCAAATCTTTAGTTGAATTACATAATGGACAGGTATATCTAGAAAAAGGGACTGAAGAAGGTAGTGAATTTGTTGTTAAGCTACCTAATGTTAGGATTGAAAGTGAAAAAGAAAAGGATAATAAAATAATTGATGTAGAGAATAAACCATTGGTACAAAAAATACATATAGAATTTTCAGATATATATGAACTATATTAAAATAAAAGCTATAAAAAGGGGCTGCTATCTAGCAGTCCCTTTTTATGTATAATTATCTAATAACATAGAAATATAAAAGAACAATTATACCTAATATAATTCTATACCAACCAAAAACTTTAAAATCATTATTTTTGATATAAGACATTAAGAATTTAATAGCAAGTATTGATACTATAAATGCTACAATCATACCTACTAATAGTATTGTTAACTCGCTTCCTGTCATTACAAATCCAGTTTGTAGTCCAAATTTAACAAGCTTTAAAGCACTAGCTCCAAACATAACAGGAATTGCAAGGAAGAAAGTGAATTCAGCTGCTACAGTTCTAGATACACCAATTAATAATGCTCCAACGATAGTTGCACCTGAACGAGAAGTCCCAGGAAAAACAGCAGCGATAAGTTGGAAAAGGCCTATCATAATTGCAACTGTATAAGTTATTTCAGCTAAACTATTAATCTTAGGTTTTTTACCTTTATTATAGTTTTCTATAACTATAAATAAAATACCAAATAATATTAGCATTACAGCAACTGTTGTAGGGTTATAGAATAATGCATTAAGTTGATCATCGAATAAAAGTCCAACAATAGCAGCTGGAACACAGGCAATTAGTATTTTAACCCACATTATTAATGTATCTTTTTCTACTTTAATTCCGTTATTATATTTGAAAGGGAATATTTTTTTCCAATATAATAAAATAACTGCAAAAATAGCACCAAGTTGTATAACAACCAAGAACATATCCATAAATTCTTTAGAAACATTTAGTTTTAAGAATTCATCAACTAAAATCATATGACCAGTACTACTGATAGGAAGCCATTCTGTAATACCTTCGACGATACCAAGAATTATGGCTTTAATAATCTCTAAAAACTCCATCGAATTACCTCCATTATAAATATATTTAATTTAACCACTTTTCCATTATATAAAATATTAATGATTTATTAAAGGAAAAATAGTAAAATAACATAAAATTTTAATAAAAATCAACAGTAAATTATTAGTAAGCTATATATAAAATTTAACTAGTGTATATACATTAGTAATATTATAGGGTAAAATTATTAATATATATGTATAAGTTAAAAATGGAGGAAGGTTTATGAAAAAATTATTAGTGGTAATTGATTATCAAAATGATTTTGTTAATGGTTCTTTAGGATTTAAAAAAGCAGAAGAATTAGAAGAGGGTATATATAAGAAAGTTAAAAAGTATTTAAGTGAAGGAGATATTGTAGTTTTTACACAGGACACTCATAGTAAAGAATATTTAAATACAAGAGAGGGTAAAAATTTGCCTGTATCACATTGTATAATAAATACTGAAGGTCATGAATTATATGGAAGGTTAAAAGAGTTTAAAGAAGACTCAAATATTATTCATATAAATAAATATTCTTTTGGGATTTCTCCGCAAGATATGATTAAATTAGTTGAGAGGATAGGAGAAGACATAGAATATATTGAAATAGTTGGTGTTGTAACTAACATATGTGTAATAAGTAATGTGGTAACATTCCAATCTCAATATATAAATGCAGATATTTTAGTAGATGCATCTTTATGTGCTAGCTTTAATGAAGATTTACATGAAAAAGCTTTAGATGTAATTGAGTCATTACAAGTTAAAGTAATAAATAGAGATATTTAGATTAGTAGTAGTTTAGTATTAATTAAAAAGTAATATAAAAAAAGAATGTCTTATTGACATTCTTTTTTTGGTTGCGGGGATAGGACTTGAACCTATGACCTTTGGGTTATGAGCCCAACGAGCTGCCAGCTGCTCCACCCCGCGATATTAAGTATTTTATAACTATATTATTAGTATAAACCTTAAAATTTATACAGTCAATATTAAAATACAGAAAAAGGGAAAAAGTCTTTTGTTAAGGATACATAATATTTTTGATTTTTTAAATACTATTAAAGAGTGAAAAGTTTATTTGGTAAAAGCTTAAAACATAATATAATTGTAGAAATTAACGAAAGAGAGGAAAAACTATGAGAAAAATGAAGACCATGGATGGTAATACTGCTGCTGCTTATGTTTCATATGCATTTACAGAAGTAAGTTCTATCTATCCAATAACACCTTCATCTCCTATGGCAGAACATATAGATGAATGGGTTGCTCAAGGAAAGAAAAATATTTTTGACCAAACAGTAAAGGTTGTAGAAATGCAATCAGAGGCTGGTGCTGCAGGAGCTCTTCATGGGATATTGCAAAGTGGTGCATTAGGAAGTACATATACAGCTTCACAAGGATTATTATTGATGATACCTAATATGTATAAAATGGTTGGAGAAAGATTACCAGCAGTTATTCATGTTGCAGCAAGGGCATTGGCAACTTCATCATTAAGTATTTTTGGTGATCATCAAGATGTTATGGCAGCAAGAGCAACAGGATGTGCAATGTTAGCAGAGGGGTCAGTACAAGAGGTAATGGATTTATCACCAGTAGCACATTTAACAGCAATTAAAGCAAGAATGCCTTTTGTTAATTTTTTTGATGGATTTAGAGTATCTCATGAGATTCAAAAGATAGAATTATTAGAATATGATGAATTAGAAAAGCTTATAGATTATGATGCACTTAATAACTTTAGAAAAAATGCATTAAATCCAAATCATCCAGTTACAAGAGGAACGGCTCAAAATCCAGATGTTTATTTTCAATTATGTGAATCTTTAAATAAATATTATGATGATATTCCTGCAATGGTAGAAGAGTATATGAGTAAGATTACAGAGTTAACAGGAAGAGAATATCATTGCTTTGATTATTATGGTGATCCTGATGCTGATAGAGTTATTGTATCTATGGGAGCTGTAAGTGAAGTTATAGAAGAAACTATAGACTACTTAAGGAATAAAGGAGAAAAGGTCGGATTAATTAAAGTTAGATTATATAGACCTTTTAGCATAGAAAGATTATTAAATGTTATACCGAAATCTGTTAAAAAAATAGCGGTTTTAGATAGAACTAAAGAGCCAGGATCAATTGGAGAACCATTATATTTAGATGTACTAAGAGCTGTTAGTGAAATGGATAATGCGCCTAAAGTAATTGGTGGTAGATATGGTTTAGGCTCTAAAGATCCATATCCTTCTGATATAGCAGCAATATATGAAAATTTAAACAATGAAAAGCCTAAGAATAGATTTACTATTGGAATAGAAGATGATGTAACAAATCTATCATTAAAACCTAATAAAGAAATAGATGTAGCTATAGAAGGAACAACAGCATGTAAATTCTGGGGACTTGGTTCTGATGGTACAGTAGGTGCAAATAAAAATGCTATAAAGATAATAGGTGATCATACTAATATGTATGCTCAAGGATATTTTGCATATGATTCTAAAAAATCAGGTGGAATTACAATTTCACATTTAAGATTTGGAAAGAATCCTATAAAGTCTCATTATGAAATAGATAAAGCTGATTTTGTAGCATGTCATAATCAATCTTATGTATATTCATATAATGTACTTGAAGGGTTAAGAAAGAATGGAGTATTTGTATTAAATACTATTTGGAATGAAGAAGAATTAAATGATAGATTACCAGGTGAAATGAAGAGATATATCGCTGAAAATAATATTAATTTTTATACAATTAATGCAGTTAAGATAGCACAAGAAATAGGTCTTGGCGGAAGAATTAATATGATAATGCAAGCAGCTTTCTTCAAACTTGCTAATATAATACCAGTTGATGAAGCTATTAAGTATTTAAAAGATGCTGTAGTAACATCTTATGGTAAAAAAGGTGAAAAAGTTGTAAATATGAACTATGCTGCAATTGATAAAGGACTTGAATCAGTTGTAAAGATAAATGTTCCTGATAGTTGGAAAGATGCAAAAGATGATAAAGTTGAAGAAAGTGTATCTGTTCCAGACTTTGTTAGAGATATATGTATGCCTATAAATAAACTTCAAGGAAATAATTTACCAGTTTCAGCATTTGTAAATAATAAAATTGAAGATGGAACATTTATGCATGGAACTACAGCATATGAAAAAAGAGGAATTGCAGTTAATGTACCAGAGTGGATACCAGAAAATTGTATTCAATGTAACCAATGTTCATATGTATGTCCACATGCATGTATAAGACCATTTTTATCAACTGAAGAAGAAGTGAGTAATGCTCCAGAAAGTTTCAAGAAGTTAAATGCAAATGGAGTTAAAAGTGAAAAACCATATTTCTATACAATAGGGGTAACTCCATTAGATTGTACAGGATGTTCAAATTGTGCAGAAGTTTGTCCGGCTCCTGGAAAAGCATTAATAATGAAACCATTTGATTCACAACATGATCAAATAGAGGCTTGGAACTTTGCTGTAGAAGAAATTAAAAATAAAAAGAATCCTATGAATAAGAATACTGTTAAAGGTAGTCAATTTGAACAACCACTTCTAGAATTCTCAGGGGCATGTGCAGGGTGCGGAGAAACTCCATATGCTAAATTAGTTACTCAATTATTTGGAGATAGAATGGTAATTGCTAATGCAACAGGATGTTCTTCTATTTGGGCATCTTCAGGTGCTGCAACTGCATATACAAAGAATCAAAATGGTCATGGACCAGCATGGGCTAACTCATTATTCGAAGATAATGCAGAGTATGGCTTTGGAATGTTTATGGGGGTTAAAACAATAAGAGAAAGAATAGCTTCAAATATTAAGAAAGCATTAGATGAAAATTTATGTCCTAGTGCAAAAGAAGCAATGGAAGAGTGGTTAAATAATAAGGATATAGGTGATGGTTCAAGAGAAAGAGCAGAAAAACTTGAATCTGCTTTACAAGGTTGTAGTGATGAATTTGCAAAAGAAATATTAAAAGATAAAGAATTCTTTATTAAGAGATCACAATGGATATTTGGTGGAGATGGTTGGGCATATGATATCGGATATGGTGGATTAGACCATGTTCTTGCTAGTAACGAAGATGTAAATGTTCTTGTATTTGATACAGAAATTTATTCTAATACTGGAGGGCAAGCGTCTAAATCAACTCCAACTGCAGCAATTGCAAAATTTGCAGCATCAGGTAAGAGAACTAAGAAAAAAGATTTAGGAATGATGGCTATGAGTTATGGATATGTATATGTAGCTCAAGTAGCTTTAGGAGCAGATAAGAATCAAACAATAAAAGCTATTGCAGAAGCAGAGGCATATAATGGACCATCATTAATAATTGCTTATGCACCATGTATTAGTCATGGAATTAAGAATGGTATGGCTAATACTCCTGATGAACAAAAGAAAGCAGTAGCTTGTGGATATTGGAATCTTTATAGATATAATCCAGCACTTAAAGGAGAAAAGAATCCATTCACATTAGATTCTAAAGAACCAAAAGCAGACTTTAAGGATTTCTTAATGGGAGAAGTTAGATATGCATCTTTAGCTAAGGTATTCCCAGAATTAGCAGAAGAATTATTTGCTAAGACAGAGAAGGATGCTAAGGAAAGATTAGAAAATTACAAGAAGTTAGCACAAGATTAATAAAAAATATTTATTTAGTATTAAAGAGCTAGTTTTATAAACTAAGCTCTTTAATTTTTTTATTAAATTTATCATAAACAGTTTTTACTATGTAAGGCTCATTACAATGGAGATTAAGTTCATTAATTGGTATCCATTTAACACCACTAGTTTCCTCTTCATTAATAATTAATTCATCATCTTCGTTTGCCTCTAAAAGATAAGCAATAGATAAGTGTAAATGAGAAGATACATATTTATTATTTTTTATATGACCATTAACATTTAAAACATCTAATCCTAAAATTTCATTCATAACTGGATTAACTTTTTTTAGACCAGTTTCTTCTTTAGCTTCTTTAATAGCTACATGAAGTAAGTTACAATCACCATCAGCATGTCCACCAGTCCATGCCCAACTTTGATATATATTATGATAAATCATTAGTACTTTACTTCGATCTTTATTAACAATATATCCTGAACTAGTTATATGGGCTATTGTATTTTCTCTAGTTAATATATTATCAAATTTGCTTATACACTCCATAATTAAAGCTTTATCTTTAATTTCTTGTTCATTATATGGAGTATAATTTTTAATAGATTCAATCCAATTCATAATTCTAAACCTCTCTAAAAATTAAATATAATAAATATAATAACATAGATAGCAAAAAAATGAATCATATTATTATTGGATTATAATAAATATTAGTTTAGAATTAATATATATTATAATTATGGAAGGAAATGATTAAAATGGATAGTAATATAAAATGGGTGAATGAGGTTAAAATAAATAGAACGCTAGAATCTTTAAGAAAAAATAATATGGAAAGTTTTTTAATTAATACACATGAGGAATTAATTAGTAAAATAGAAGAGTTAGTTGATGCAGATAGTAAAGTTAGCTTTGGTGGGTCTATGACATTATTTGAGGCAAAGGTTATGGAACATTTAAGAAGTGGAAGATATGAATTATTAGATAGATATAAAGAAGGATTAACTCAAAAAGAAATAAAGAAAATATTTAGAGAAAGTTTTTTTTGTGATGCTTATTTTACAAGTACTAATGCAATAACTGAAGAGGGAGAGCTATATAACGTAGATGGTAATGGAAATAGAGTTGCAGCAATGCTTTATGGACCTGATAAGGTAATAGTTATTGCAGGAGTGAATAAAATAGTAAAAGATATTAATGAAGCAATTTATAGAGTAGAGAATTTCGCAGCACCAGCAAATGCAAAAAGGTTAGATAAAAAAACTCCTTGTACAGTTACAGGAAAATGTATGAATTGCAGTAGTCCTGAAAGAATTTGTCGTGAATATACAGTCATAAGAAAGCCTGTACCAAATAGAATTTTTGTATTATTACTTAATGAGAAATATGGATATTAAGTAAGTAGAAGGAAGAGATTAGATACAATAGCATCTTCTCTTCCTTCAGCTTTAAAGCTTGTCTATAATTTAATAATTATTATGGATATTCTAATATTTGTACAGTAACTTGTCTTCTTCCCCATGATATACACTCTTCGTGAGTATTAAGGAATACGTCAATAATATTTCCTTTAATAGCTCCACCAGTATCGGCGGCGATTGCAAGACCATATCCTGATACATAAACTTTTGTACCAAGTGGAATTACATCAGGATCAACAGCAATGGTACTTATGCCATCAGGGTTTCTAACTGGTTTTAATCCAGAAGCTGTAATTCCATGACCGTAGTAAGCGGTAGATTCCATAGTCAATGTTTTAATTGCAGTACCAACTTCAGTACTAGTTGTTGGGACTGTAGGTGTATTAAGTTCAGATATTCTTGCTTTAGCGTTACTAATACCCTCTTTAGCCAGGTTAATAGTTGTTGAACTATTTAACAATGGAATATAAGAGTTTAAGGTATCAATAGCATTTTGTAGTTCAGATACAGAAGCAGTTGATGAGTTTGCAATAGATAAAGGCTTTGAAATTAAGGTTTTTTCATTTTCCTCTATAACTGCAAAAACAGCTTCTTTTTCAGCATTTAGTTTATCTGAATATTCTTCTTGCTCTTGTTTCTTCTGTTCAACTACTTTTAAATCATTTTCTATAGTTGCTTGTAAAGTTTTTAATTCGCTTTTTTTAGTATTTAAACTTTCTATATCTTTATTTAATGAATCTTTTTTTTCATTTATATTAATAAGAATTTTTTTATCAGTAGAAATTATTTTAGATATAGCTTGGATTCTAGAAAATAAGTCTGAAATACTAGTTGATGTTATAATACTAACTATCATATTTGAAGATATGTTAGTCTTGTACATATTTCTCACTCTGTTATCTAGAGTTATTTGAGCTTGTTCAATTTCCTCTTTTGTTTGTTCTAATTTAGACTCTGTAGATTGAATTTGACTTTCAATAGAACTAATGGATTCTTTATTTTCAGTAAGTTTAGAATTAATAGTAGCTATCTCAGTGTTTAACTCTTCTATCTTAGCGTCTAAATCTAAAATTTCACTATCAAGTTGTTTATATTTTGATAAATTTTCGTTAATTGTATCTTGTGGTGTAGTAGCATATGTTTTAATAGTACCTAAAGAAGATAACAATATTGTCATTGCTAAAACACAAGATGTGATTTTTTTAAACAGAAACATTCACCTCCATGATAGAATTAAAAAGTATAATGTTTAATTATATATACTATAGATACTTTTATATGTCAAATTTATTGCATATCAATGTAATTTATGAGATATTATAAGAATTTAAATGTATATATTGTAAATACAAATATATTATAACACAAATATTTGGAAAAAAATAGAAAATAGATTGAAATATAAAAAAAACTAATATAAAATTTTAAAAATAATAATGAATTTTTACTTTGGAGGTAAAATAATGGAAAAAATGTATTATGAAGATCAATATCTGAGAGAATTTGTAGCTGAAATAACAGAGATAGTAAATAAAGATAATTTATATTATGTAAAATTAGATAAAACAGCTTTCTTCCCAGGAGGGGGAGGTCAACATTGTGATTTAGGATATATAGATAATCATAAGGTTATTAATGTTATTGAAGAAAAGGGAGAAATATATCATATAACAGAAACAAAGCCAATAAAAATACATAGGGTAAACTGTAAAATTGATTGGGATAGAAGATTAGATGGTATGCAACAACATTTAGGGCAACATATTTTATCAGGTTGTTTTTTTAGGTTATTTAATGCTAATACAGTAAGTGTTCATGTAGGTAAGGAAATTAGTACTGTAGATATTCAAGGCTATCTAGATGAGGAAACTATAAGAAAAGCAGAAAAAATGGCAAATGAAATAATACAAGAAAATATAAAAGTGGAATTTTTAACACCATCTAAAAAAGAATTGAAAAAAATTAATTTAAGAAGAGATTTACCTAATACTGATGAACAAATAAGAATAGTAAAAATAGGAGATTTAGATATTAATGCGTGTTGTGGAGTGCATCCTAGTAGAACATTAGATGTTCAAACGATAAAAATTAAAAGATGGGAAAAACATAAAGGTGCTACAAGAATTGAATATTTAGCAGGAAAAAGAGCAATAAATGATTATTTTAAGAAAGATGAATTTAGAAATAGAATTTGTAGATTTTTAAATTGTGGTGAAGATGATGCAATAAATTCAATAAATAAGCTTTCAAATGATTTAAAAAATGTATTAGATGAAAATAGACAAATTAAAATGGAAATTTCTGAATATCAAATTAAAGATATGATAAAAGAAGCAAAAGCAGTGGGAAATATATATGTAGTAACTAAAATATATGATGGTGGAGATATAAAGTATATATCTAAAATTGCAGAGAAAATTACATTAAATGATAATATGATTGTATTGTTTGCAATAAGATCTGAAGATAAAGCAAATTTAATATTTGCAGCTTCTAAAAATATTAGTAATATATCAATGAGCGATTTATTAAAAGATGCAATAAGCCTAATTGATGGTAGAGGCGGAGGAAGCAAGTTTATGGCCCAAGGTGGAGGTAAAAACTCTAGTAACCTTCAGGGAGCTATGGATTATGCTTTACGTAAAGTAAGTAGTATATAAAAATTACTACTAAAATATAAGAGTTTTTAATAAATAAGATAATGCATTAATTTTTCTTATTAGTGAGAATGAAATCCATAATTTAAATCCTTAATTAAATAATAGCAATTATTTTTATGCTTCATATAATGAATTATAAAAATATTCAAAGGAGATATAATTATGGACAGAAGATTTTTTGAAAATGATAATGTAGAAGACTTATCCCAAAATGAAAGTCCAGAGAATTTTCAAAAAATAGACGAGGAAGATGAAGAGCTAAAGGAAAATTATATGTGGAGTGATGAAGAGGATGATTTTTCATCAGAAGTATATTTGAATGCAAGTGATGAATATCCTGAATCATATGAAGAGGATAACTTAGAGGATGATACTCAAGGCGATGAAGATTATAATGAATTAGAAGAAAGTGAAAGAGAAGAGAAATATAGTAGTTTAGAAGAAAATACAATAATGACAGTTAATTGTCGATGTGATGATGAATATTCAGATTCAGAGTACGATGAAACTTCAGAAAGCAATTTCAAACGTAATTATCAATATTGTGATTCAGATGATAATACAACTTCAAGTGATAATACAAGTTCAGATAATAGGTGTAATTGCGATTATGAATATTGTGATTCAGAAGAAGAATATGAGTGTAATTACTCTGAGTCAGAACATTGCTCTAGCTCAGATAAATCTTCTAGTTGTAATGATAATTATAGTAGTACATTTGATGAAGATAAAAGATATAGAGAAAACAAAGAATATTATTTAAAAGGGAAAAAAGAAGGATATAACGCAGGATATGAAGCAGGTGCGAGAGATGCAATAAGAGCTGCATATAGGGCTGGTTATAAGCGAGGATTAAGAGCTGCAGGTTATAGAATTTAATATAATAATTATAGAAAACAGTAATTGATGAACTGCCACCTATCTACTTGACAGGTGGCAGTTCAGCTTTGTAATTACTGTTTTTTTTTGTAAAATAAAATATCAATTATATAACTAGAATAAATGATAATTATATAGGGAAAATAAAAATAATGACTAAAAAGCATAATTTTATCTCAAGTATAATTTAGGAGGATAAATTTGATGAAAGTTAAGTTTGGCATAGTAGTATATTTATTAGTGATAAGTCTTTTTATAGGATGTAATGAGGTTAATAATAAAATAAGTGAAAACTCTAACGAAATTGAAAGAAGTGAAGAAAAGGATAATTTTCAGGGTACATTAATGGTTTTAAATGAAGAAGAATTAGCAATAGCACTAAAAGAGGATTATAGTATAACTATAAAAAATGATATTGAGGCTAATAATGAACTTATAATGGAAGGAGATTTTTCAAAAACAGATACGACCGAAGAAAATAAAGTTAGTCATATAGGTAGAGAGTTAAATTTATTTTATATAGATACTAGTAATAATTTTATTAATAGCTATACTTTAAGCGTTCCTAAGTTAGTTATAAAAAGTAATGATACAACCATAAGAGGAGGTAAGATAAAGGGAGATATATATGTTGAGAGTAATGGATTAATATTAGATGATACGAAGGTTGAAGGAAATATTTATTTTAAAGATAAAAAGAATAAAGATTCTTTTAAATTAGAAAATACAGCTAGTGTATCAGGAAATATAGAAATTGAATAAATTATTATGAAAGTTAGTAATAGTTAACTTTTATTATATATAAGAATATATTTTAAGTTTAATTACATAAGTATATATTAGATATAAAAAATAGATTATTGTAAATAATTTAAATTAGCAAAATTATTTTTAATATGGAGGTTAAAAATGATGGATGAAATAAAAAAAGTTTTACTATTTGGTGTAGGGGCTGTAGCCAGCACATATGAAAAGGCAACGGAAGTAGTAGATGATCTTGTAAAAAAAGGAAAGATAACAATAGATGAAGGAAAGGAATTAGGAGAAGAATTAAAAAGAACATTTAAAGAAAAGACAAAGGAAAAGGAAGAGATTTTAAATACAGCTAACGATAATATAGGTAATATAGAGGCTAGTAATTATGTTTTAAGAGATGAGTATGAAATGTTGAAAGCTAGAGTATATAAGTTAGAAAAGTTAGTGAATAAAGAAGAGGAAAAATAGAAACTTATATCGGAGGTAAGTAATGGAGGGGAATTCTGTTAATAGATTTAAAGAAATATTAAAAGTATTTACTAATTATGGATTAGGATATCTTTTTGGAAAAAAAGAGGATAAAATAAAAAATTCCCCTTCAAATCTTAGAAAAGCATTTGAAGAACTAGGACCAACATTTATTAAAATTGGTCAAATATTAAGTACAAGACCAGAGTTAGTTAATGAAGAGTATATAGTAGAACTATCAAAGTTACAAGATAATGTCCCAGCAGAGGATTTTGAAGAAATGGCTAAAGTATTCTATAATGAATTTTCTAAAAAAATAGAAGATGAGTTTTTATTTATAGATAAAAATCCCATAGCTTCAGCGTCTGTAGCACAAGTATATAGAGGAATATTAAAGAGCGGAAATGAGGTAGTAATAAAAATTCAAAGACCTAATATTAAAGAAAAAATGAATATGGATTTTGAAATTTTATTAACTTTAAGCGAAAAAATAAGTAAAATATTTAAAGATTTTGTAGTCAACCCTAAAGAGGTTTTATTAGAAATTAAATCATCTACTGAAAAGGAGTTAAATTTTAAATTTGAAGCTGAAAATATAGAGAAGTTTAAAGATTTAAATAAAGATATACCATGTATATATGCACCTTATGTGATAAATGAGTATACAGGAAGTAAAGTTTTAACATTAGAGAGTATACAAGGATTTAAAATTAATGATAGAGAATCTATTGAAATACTAGGTTATGATAAAGAGGATATAGCAAAAAAGTTAGTGATTTCATATTTTAAACAAGTATTAAGAGATGGCTTTTTTCATGGAGATCCTCATCCGGGAAATATATTAATAAGAGATGGACAAATATGTTTTATTGATTTTGGAATTGTTGGGAATCTATCTAATGAAAAACAACGTGAATTAAATAGTGCTATTGCAGCTATTGCAAACGAAGATATAGATAAATTAACTGACTTTGTCATGAGTATAGGAATAAAGAGTGGAAAAGTTGATAGAGAACTATTATATAAAGATATAGAGTATATTTTTAGAAATTATTATACTACATCTTTAAAGAATATAAAAATATCAGTTTTATTTCAAGAAATATCATCTATTGCAAAAAGGAATAACTTAAGGTTAGCAAGCGACTTTACTATGCTTATAAGAACCATGGTAATTGTTGAAGGATTAGTAACTGAACTTTCTCCAGATCTTAATATTATAAGTTTAGTTATTCCATATGTTAAAGATTATTATAAGGAATATTTTTTATCGCAATTTGATGCTAATGATTATTTATTAAAGGGTTATAAATTAACAAGAGATACTTTAAATATACCATCAAAGATTGTAGCTTTATCAGATACACTGATTAAAGGAAGAGGTAAGGTAAATATTGTACTAGAGGATAAGGATAAATATATAGAGGTATTAAATAAAATGGTTAATAGATTAGCCTTTTCTTTAGTTATAGCAGGAATGGTAGTTGCTTCATCTTTAATAATTAACAAAAATCCAGAACCTAAAGTATATGGAATATCAATTATTGGAATGGGGGGATATTTTGTTTCTGCAATTTTAGGGTTATGGTTGTTGATATCAATAATTAGATCTGGAAGTTTAAAATAAATATTATGTACAAATAGTGATCTTAATATTACTAATATAATTTCTAATTAGAGTAAATACTATATTTAGAAGTGATATAAGAAAGGGGAGTTAAGATGCATTATAAAAAAGAGTATTCAGATGTATTAAAAGAAGTAGAAAGCACAATAAATGGTATATCAGAAGAGGAAGCTCAGAATAGATTAGCAAAAAATGGGCCTAATGAATTAAAGGAGTCTGATAAAGTTCCTATTTGGAAAATGTTCTTAGAGAGCTTTAAAGATCCTTTAGTAATAATACTACTTATTGCAGCAATTGTACAAATATTTTTAGGAGAATTTGTTGAATCTATTATTATATTTGTTGTAGTAATTTTAAATTCTGTACTAGGTGTAACACAAACAAGAAAGGCAGAAAGCTCCTTAGATAGTTTAAAAAAATTATCATCGCCTAATGCAAAAGTACTTAGAGATGGAAATAAAAAAACTATTCCAGTTAGAGATATAGTAGTAGGAGACATAGTGTTTTTAGAAGCTGGAGATTATATACCAGCAGATGGAAGAATAATAGAGGCACAAACTCTTAAAGTAGTTGAAGGGATGCTTACTGGTGAAGCAGAAGCTGTTCTAAAGCATAGTGAAAAGATAGGAGAAGAGGTTGGAATTGGAGACCAAAGAAATATGGTTTTCAGTGGTGCTACAGTTGTTTATGGAAGAGGAACTTTAGTAGTTACAGCAACTGGTATGAATACAGAAGTAGGAAAAGTAGCCACATTATTAGAAACTGCAGGAAATAAGCAAACACCTCTACAAGCTAAGCTTGATGAATTTGGTAAGAAGCTAGGAATAATAATAATGATTTTAGCAGCTTTAATTTTTATAATTCAAGTAATTAGAGGATATATTTCAGGCCAAAGTATGAGTATTCTAATATTTGATTCATTTATGTTTGCTATAGCAGTTGCTGTTGCGGCTATACCAGAAGCTTTATCTTCAATAGTGACTATTGTACTTGCAGTAGGAACAAAAGATATGGCAAAGAAACAGGCTATAATAAGAAAATTACCTGCAGTAGAAACTTTAGGCTCTACTAGCGTTATTTGTACAGATAAGACAGGGACACTAACTCAGAATAAAATGACAGTTGTTGATTTCTTTATGTATGGAGTTAGTAAAGATGCAGTTAATGAAAAGGGAAATGATTCTGATCAAGTTGAAGCAATAAATTTATCATCTACATTGTGTAATGATTCAGAAATAACAGAAGCAGGAAAGGAAATTGGAGATCCAACAGAAATTGCACTTCTTCACTTTGCAACTAAAAGAGGGATAGACTATAAAGAATTAAGGGAGAAATACGATAGATTAAGTGAAATACCTTTTGATTCAGATAGAAAGTTGATGTCTACGGTAAACTCTATTAATGGAGATGCAATTATGTTTACTAAGGGAGCTCCAGATGTTGTTTTTTCAAGGTCAAAATATGCATTAAATGATGGTGAAGTAGTAGAAATAGATGATAAGATTATAGAGCAGTATAAAAAAGTTAATGAAGAATTTTCTAATAGAGCATTAAGAGTATTGGCTTTTGCTATAAAAGACGTTCCAGATGATAACTTTGTTCCTTGTTTGGAAGATGAAGTAGAAATGACTTTAGTTGGATTAATGGCTATGATAGATCCACCAAGAGAACAAGTTTATGATGCTGTAAAAGAAGCTATTGGTGCAGGTATAAAAACAGTAATGATAACAGGAGACCATAAAACAACAGCTTCAGCAATTGCAAGGGAAATTGGAATAATGGCAGAAGATGATATATCTTTAACAGGTCAAGAGTTAGATGCATTATCAGAAACAGAGCTTAAAAATAAGTTAGAGCATATTACTGTATATGCAAGAGTTTCACCAGAAAATAAAATACGTATAGTTAAGGCTTGGCAGGAAAAAGGTTATATTACAGCAATGACTGGTGATGGTGTTAATGATGCACCTGCATTAAAGCAAGCTGATATAGGGATTGGTATGGGAAGTGGTACTGATGTTGCAAAGGATGCATCAGCAATGATTTTGACTGATGATAATTTTTCAACAATAGTATCTGCTATAGAGGTAGGAAGAACAGTTTATAGTAATATTAAAAAGGCAATTACATATCTGTTTGCAGGAAACTTAGGAGCTATAATTGCAATATTATTTGCTGTATTTGTAAATTGGCCAAATCCATTTACTGCATTGCAATTATTATTTATAAACTTAATAAATGATTCATTACCAGCAATAGCTTTAGGATTAGAGGCATCAGAGCCAAATATAATGAAAGAAAAACCAAGAGATATAAACGAAGGAATACTTGCAGGAGGAACATTAAAAGATGTCATTATAAGAGGTTGTATTATTGGTATTGTAGTAATAGTGGCCCAATATATAGGAGATTTATCTTCACCAGAGCTTGGAGCTGCAATGGCATTCTCTACAGTAACTTTAGCAAGAATATTTCAAACATTACCAGCTAGATCTAATTATATACCAGTATTAAAGTTAGGATTATTTAAAAATAAGTATGCAATTGGAGCAATAGTAGTATGTTTATGTTTATATTCTATTGTATTGATACCAGGAGTGAGGGGAATATTTAATATTCCAGAAACTTTTGGATGGTTACAATTTGGAATATGTTTAGGATTTTCTATAATAGCAGCATTAATAATGGATTTATCCAAATTGCTAAATAAGATAAAATAATAATTTTAAATTTAAATAAAAATAAGGAAGATGAATTATTAAACATCTTCCTTATTTTTATTTATTTTAAAACTTTTTTTGCAAAATCTAAACCAAAATTATAAGCAGCTTCTAAGTTTTCTTCACTAGGCTTAAATAATATTCCAAGTGGTTCAGAAACAATATTTAATTTTAATTGTTTATATCTTTCATTTATATTTTTAAGGGCTTCTCCACTCCAACCATAAGAACCGAAACAACTTACAGGTAATCCTCTATGAATTACAGGATTTAATGAAGATAAAATAGTCCATATTTGAGGTAAAGTGTCAGCTAGTAAAGTAGATGAACCAAGTAATAATCCACTACATTCATTAATTTCTTTTAGCACTTCATTCATATCAGCAGTTACTAAATTATACATTAATATATCTGCATCAAAGTTAGCATCTTCAATTCCTTTTTTTATTGCTTCAGCAATAGTTTCAGTGTATCCATAAGCAGTTACATAAGGAATAACTATGCTTTGTTTTTCTCTTTTTACAGGTTGACACCATTCTCTATATAAGTCCATAAATTTTTCAATATTTGAACTATCTAGAACTAAACCGTGACCAGGACAAATATAGCTTAATTTTAAATCTTTAATTTTATCCATAGCTTTTAGCATAAATGGCTTAAATGGACCCATAATCATTCTAAAGTAATAATTATAAGCTTCAACATAATCATCTTCTTTATCTTCTTCTATAGAGCTTTTTAATATACGCTCATCACAGTAATGAGCTCCAAAAGAGTCACAAGTAATTAATGTTTCATTTTCAATAACGTAAGTATACATTGTATCAGGCCAGTGTAACTGAGGAACACTATAAAATTTAAGTGTTTTATTTCCTAGTGATAAAGTATCACCATCTTTTACAATTTTACTTTTAAATGGTTTATTAATAATTTCACTTAAGTATTTAATAGCTAGGGAAGATCCAACAACAGTTGCATTTGGTGCATATTCTAATATTTTTTCTACTGAACCAGCATGGTCTGGTTCTGTATGATTTACAACAACATAATTTATATCTTCTAAATTTACTATTGAGCGAACTTTTTCTAAATGTTCATCGAAGAATTTTTCTTTTACAGTTTCAAATAAAGCAATACCTTCAGAACCTTTTAAAATATAAGAGTTATAAGATGTACCGAATTTAGTTTCCATTATTATGTCAAAAATTCTTAAATTTGGGTCAAGAGCACCTACCCAAAATAAGTCTTCAGTTATTTTGAATGTGTTAGCCATGTGAATAATCTCCTTTTACAATTTAATATTAAATCTATAAGTTCTAATTCTAACTTCTATAATAATAATTATAGTCCAACAATAATTATTGTCAATAAATAAACAAAGAGATAATTATAAACTTTAATAAACTTAAACTTAATGTTTGTAAAATAGTAAATAAATATTCTAATAAGTAGAATATTTATTTAAAACTATTTATAGAAAATAGCTAAGAAAAATAACTTAGCTATTTAAATAGGTTATTTAGTTTTTGAATATTCAATTCCATATGTATACATAGATTCAAGAAGAGGAACTATTTTTTTCCCTATGTCAGTAAGCCCATATTCTACTTTAGGAGGAATTACAGGATATACTTTTCTAAAAATGAGGTTGTCTTCTTCAAGACTTCTTAATTGATTAGTTAGCATTTTTTGGGTAGTATTAGGTAATTTTCTTTTAAGTTCACTAAATCTTAATGTCCCATTACTTAAATACCATAATATTAAAATTTTCCATTTACCTGATAATATTCTATGTACAAGAATCATAGGGCATGTATCATATTTAGCACAACGATTTTTAATATGACAATCATTATGAAAAGAAAGTGTTTTACTCATTATGGAACCTCCTTTTAGGTACATTTATAAATAATAACATATTTAATGATTTAAAACTATATACTTAGTATCTTTTTTGATACTATATATAAAAAAAGTGCCTTATTGTATAAAAAGCATATGAATAGTATTATTATGAAAGTCAAATATGATTAAAAATTTATTTAGAAAGTTAGAGTAAAAAATATATTTAAATAACAAAAATAAATATAATCATTTAAAAAATTTTTAATAATCATAAAAAAAATAAATGTATAAACATGGTATTTTTCTATTGAAGAAATTTAAATCTGTGATTATACTAAAAAGTGACAAAAGGTTACAAAATTATACTAAAAAATATTTCTAAGAAAAGTACTAGAAAAAATTTTTAAAATAAGTATAATTATTATTAAAGAATAATTATTATTTAAAACACTTAGGACGATGAAAGAAGGTATATTATCATGGCAAAGAAAATGATGACTATTGATGGTAATACGGCTGCTGCACACGTAGCATATGCGTTTACAGATGTAGCTGCAATATTCCCTATAACACCATCTACTACAATGGCAGAAGTTGTTGATGAATGGTCTGCACAAGGGAAGAAAAATATTTTTGGACAAACAGTTAGTGTTGTAGAAATGCAATCAGAAGCTGGAGCTGCTGGTACATTCCATGGATCACTTCAAGCAGGAGCATTAACAACTACTTTTACTGCATCACAAGGTTTATTACTTATGTTACCAAACATGTATAAGGTAGCAGGGGAATTATTACCAGGTGTATTCCATGTAAGTGCTAGAGCAATAGCTTCACAAGCATTATCAATATTTGGAGATCATCAAGACGTTATGGCCGCAAGAATGACAGGTTGTGTAATGCTTGCTGCAGGTTCAGTACAAGAAGTAGCTGACTTAGCTCCAGTATCTCACCTTGCAGCTATAAAAGGAAGATTACCTTTTGTAAACTTCTTCGATGGATTTAGAACATCACATGAAATACAAAAAGTTGAAGTTTTAGATTATGAAGACTATGCAGAAATGCTTGATAAAGAAGCTTTAAAAGAGTTTAGAAGTAGAGCATTAACTCCAAACAATCCAGTTACAAGAGGAACAGCTCAAAACTCAGATATTTATTTCCAAACTAGAGAAGCTTCAAATAAATTCTATAATAATATAATTCCAATAGTTGAAGAATACATGGCTAAAATGGAAGAAAAGACAGGAAGAAGCTATGGATTATTTAACTACTATGGAGCAGAAGATGCTAAAGAAATAATTGTTGCTATGGGTTCAGTTACTGAAGCTATAGAAGAAACTATAGATGAATTAAATGCTAGAGGAGAAAAATACGGATTAGTTAAAGTTCACTTATTCAGACCATTCTCAGTTGAGCATTTATTAAAAGTTATACCACAATCAGTAGAAAAGATTTGTGTAATTGATAGAACTAAAGAACCAGGATCAAATGGTGAACCATTATACTTAGATGTATGTTCTGCATTCTATGGCAAAGAAAATGCACCTAAGATAGTTGGTGGACGTTACGGATTAGCTTCTAAAGATGTTACTCCTTCAGATATTAAAGCTATATTTGATAACTTAAAGAAAGAAGATTCTAAGAATTTCTTTACAGTTGGTATAGAAGATGATGTTACTTTCACTTCAATTCCAGTAGAAGAAGAGTTAAGAATAGCTACACCAGGAACAGTTAGATGTAAGTTCTGGGGATTAGGATCAGATGGTACAGTTGGAGCTAATAAGCAAGCTATTAAGATTATCGGTGAAAATACAGATAAGTATGTACAAGCTTACTTTGCATACGATTCAAAGAAATCTGGTGGGGTTACTATGTCTCACTTAAGATTTGGAGATACACCAATAAGATCAACTTACCTTATTGATGAAGCTGATTACATAGCATGTCACGTACAAGCATATGTAAATCAATATGATTTATTAAAAGGGCTTAAAAAAGGTGGAAACTTCGTATTAAATACAATTTGGAACGAAGAAGAAATAGAAAGAAAATTACCAGCTAAGATGAAGAGATATATAGCTGAAAATGAAATAAATTTCTATACAGTTAATGCAACTAAGATAGCATCTGAAATAGGATTAGGTAGAAGAATTAACATGATAATGCAATCTGCCTTCTTTAAATTAGCTGAAATTATACCACAAGAGGAAGCAACTGAATACTTAAAAGCTTCAATTAAGAAAGCTTACGGTAAGAAGGGTGACAAAGTTGTTAACATGAACTATGAAGCTGTTGAAGCTGGTATGAATTCATTAGTTAAAATCAATGTTCCAGAAAGCTGGAAGACTGCTACTGACGAGGCTAAAGTTGAAACTAAGGAAGTAACAGATTTCGTTAAGAATATAATGAATCCAATGAATGCTTTAGAAGGAGATAAGTTACCAGTAAGTGCATTCAATGGAATAGAAGATGGTACATTCCCAGCAGGAACAGCAGCATATGAAAAAAGAGGAGTTGCAACAGAAGTTCCAGAGTGGAATATGTCAAAATGTATTCAATGTAACCAATGTGCTTTCGTTTGTCCACATGCATGTATTAGACCAGTTCTAGTAACTGATGAAGAATTAGCAAAAGCACCAGCTGGATTTGAAACTAAGAAAGCTACAGGTAAAACATTAGCTGGATTAAACTACAGAATTCAAGTTAGTACATTAGACTGTACTGGATGTAATAACTGTGTTGATATATGTCCAGCACCAGGTAAGGCTTTAGAAATGAAACCACTTGGAACTCAAGTAGAAACAGAAGTAGCAAACTGGGAATTCTCAGTATCAAAAGAAGTATCAAACAAAGAACACTTAACTACAGGTAAAACAGTTAAGGATAGCCAATTCAAGCAACCACTTATCGAGTTCTCAGGAGCATGTGCTGGTTGTGGAGAAACTCCATATATTAAGTTAGTTACTCAATTATTCGGTGATAGAATGATGATTGCTAATGCAACTGGATGTTCATCAATATGGGGAGGTTCAGCACCTTCAACACCATATACTAAGAACCATGAAGGTAAAGGACCAGCTTGGGCTAATTCGTTATTTGAAGATAATGCTGAATTTGGATATGGTATGTTCTTAGCAGCAGATCAAATGAGAAAGAAAATAGCTTCAAATATGGAAAGCTTAATTTCTATGGATATAGCTGAAGAATATAAAGAAGTATTCAAAAATTGGTTAGAAAATAAAGATAACGGAGAGCTTTCAAAAGTTTACTCAAGAGAAGTTGAAGCAATACTTGCAGAAAACAACATTGAAAATGAAGAAGCAAAAACTTTAATAGAAGAAATTAAAGAAAGAGCTGATTACTTAATTAAGAGATCTCAATGGATCCTTGGAGGAGACGGTTGGGCTTATGACATCGGATATGGTGGATTAGACCACGTATTAGCATCTGGACAAGACGTAAATGTATTAGTATTTGATACAGAAATTTACTCTAATACAGGTGGACAATCTTCTAAATCAACTCCTGCAGCAGCTATGGCTAAATTAGCAGCATCAGGTAAGAAGACTAAGAAGAAGGATTTAGGAAGAATGATGATGTCTTACGGAAATGTTTATGTTGCACAAGTAGCTATTGGTGCTGATAAGAACCAAGTAGTTAAAGCAATGCTTGAAGCAGAAGCACATAACGGACCATCAATCATTATTGCTTACTCAACTTGTATCAGCCATGGATTAAAGAAGGGAATGGGATTCTCTATAAGAAACATGGAAGAAGCAGTTAAGGCTGGATACTGGCATCTTTATAGATATAATCCAGAATTAAAAGAACAAGGAAAGAATCCATTTAGCTTAGATTCTAAAGAACCACAAGGAAGCTTCAGAGACTTCATAATGGATCAAGTAAGATATTCAGCAATTGCTAAGCAATTCCCAGAACAAGCGGAAGAATTATTCCAAATGACAGAGGAACACGCTAGACAAAAATATGCTGAATTAAAGAAATTAGCAGAACAAGAATAAGATATTTTTAAACACCTTAGAAGAAAATTCTAAGGTGTTTTTTTATATATATAAATATAAGCTTTAAATTAATTTAGAAAGTGATATAATAATATAAATAAAAATTTAAATAAAAATTTAAATCAGTGTATAGGTAACTATATTATAATAATTAGGAGATATAATAATGGAAATAATATTTGCTATAGCTATAATTACTGGAGCTTTTTGTTATTATCAAAATAATAAAATTAGTATAACTAATCTAAAAGTAAAGGGTGAAGTTAATAATAGAATACGAATAGTACAAATATCAGATTTACATAGTAAAGAGTTTGGAAAAAATAATAGTACTTTATATAAAATTATTATAAAACAGAAGCCAGATATTATTGTAGCAACAGGAGATTTAATAGATTCAAATATGAAAAGAATTGATGAGATAATTGAATTTTGTAATAGGTTAAATAAGAAAGCTCCTGTGTATTATATATTAGGAAATAATGAAATACGATGTTCTAGATTAAATGAAATAATAGAAAAGCTAAAAGAAAAAAATATTAATGTTTTAGAAAATGAAATAGAAACAATAAAAATTAAAGATAATATAATTAATATTTTAGGATTGGCAGAAAAGAGAGTAGATAAAGGAGAAATGTTTTATAGTAAGATAAATAGTAGATATGAAGTTGATAATGTAGATAGTTTATTTAGAAAGTTAGAAAAGGCAATAGGCATTAAAATTGTTTTATCTCATTATCCAGAGAATTATGAATATGTAGGCCAGTATTCTTATAGCAAATATAATTTTGACATAATGTTTTCAGGTCATGCCCATGGAGGACAATTCATATTGCCAGGTATAGGGGGAATATTTGCACCGGGACAAGGATTATTTCCAAAGTATTATAAAGGTATATATGGCGAGAAAAGCAAATTAGTTGTAAGTAGAGGATTAGGGAATAGTGGGTTTCCTTTAAGATTATTTAATAGACCAGATGTAGTTGTTTTAGATATTACAAGTAATAAGAGAGTAAAGTAAAATATTTTTAAAATAAATAAGAGCTTATTGCAGTAGCAATAAGCTCTATTTATTATTATAAACTAATTACATTGATTTGTGGAATGTTCTGTTTATAACGTCTAATTGTTGTTCTCTTGTTAATTTAATGAAGTTAACAGCATATCCAGAAACTCTGATAGTTAATTGTGGATATTCTTCTGGGTGTTCCATAGCATCTAATAAAGTTTCTCTATTAAATACATTTACGTTTAAGTGTTGAGCTCCTTGAGAGAAGTATCCATCCATCATAGTACCTAAGTTGTGGATTCTGTTTTCAGGTGTTTTTCCTAATGCATCTGGAACAATTGAGAATGTATTAGAAACACCATCTTGTGAATGTTCGTAAGGAATCTTAGCAACTGAGTTTAATGATGCTAATGATCCACTACAGTCTCTTCCGTGCATTGGGTTAGCTCCTGGTGCAAATGGTTCTCCAGCTTTTCTTCCGCATGGAGTTGTACCAGTTTTCTTACCGTAAACAACGTTTGAAGTGATTGTTAATACTGATTGAGTATGATAAGCATTTCTGTAAGTCTTGTTTTGTCTGATCTTATTCATCATGTTTTCAACTAACCAAGCAGCAATTTCGTCAACTCTGTCATCGTCGTTTCCGTATTTAGGGAAGTCACCTTCAACTTCGAAGTCGATAGCAATACCTTCTTCATTTCTTATTGGCTTAACCTTAGCAAATTTGATTGCAGAAATAGAGTCAGCACAAACTGATAAACCAGCTATACCACAAGCCATAGTTCTGAATACATCTCTGTCATGTAAAGCCATTTGTAATTTTTCATAAGAATATTTATCATGCATGTAGTGGATAACATTTAAAGTATTAACATAAAGGTTAGCTAACCAGTCTGTCATAACATCAAATCTTTCCATTACTTCATTGTAATCTAAGTATTCACCAGTTAATGGAGCAGTCTTAGGTCCAACTTGAACACCAGATTTTTCATCTTTACCACCGTTTATAGCGTAAAGTAAAGTTTTAGCTAAGTTAACTCTAGCACCGAAGAATTGCATTTGCTTACCAACTCTCATTGCAGATACACAACAAGCGATAGCATAGTCATCTCCCCAGTATGGAGCCATTAAATCATCATTTTCGTATTGAACTGATGATGTATCAATAGAAACCTTAGAACAGAAATCTTTAAATCCTTGAGGTAATCTAGTTGACCATAAAACAGTTAGGTTTGGTTCTGGTGATGGTCCTAAAGTATATAATGTATTAAGTACTCTGAAAGAGTTCTTAGTAACTAAAGTTCTACCATCTAATCCCATACCACCGATTGATTCAGTAACCCAAGTTGGATCTCCTGAGAATAAATCGTTGTATTCTGGAGTTCTTAAGAATTTAACTAATCTTAACTTCATTACGAAGTGATCCATTAATTCTTGAGCTTCAGCTTCAGTAATAACACCGTTTCTTAAATCTCTTTCAATATATATATCTAAGAAAGTAGAAGTTCTTCCTAAAGACATCGCAGCACCATTTTGGTCTTTGATAGCTCCTAAGAATCCAAAGTATAACCATTGAATAGCTTCTCTAGCATTAGTAGCTGGTTGAGATATATCAAATCCATAGCTAGCAGCTAATCCTTTTAATTCTTTTAATGCAAGGATTTGATCAGAGATTTCTTCTCTTAATCTGATTACATCTTCATCTATAGTTTTAACTTCTAAGCTTAACTTTTGTTGTTCTTTATCTTGAATTAATCTATCAACACCGTATAGAGCAACTCTTCTGTAGTCACCTATGATTCTTCCTCTACCATAAGCATCTGGAAGACCAGTGATAACACCAGATTTTCTAGCTAATCTCATTTCAGTAGTATAAGCGTCGAAAACACCTTGGTTGTGAGTTTTTCTATATTTGCTGAATATTTCTGAAATTTTTGGGCTTACTTCATATCCATAAGCTTTAGCAGCACTTTCAGCCATTCTGATACCACCGTATGGCATTACAGCTCTTTTTAATGGAGCATCAGTTTGTACACCAACGATTTTTTCAAAAGCTTGGTCAATATAACCTGGGTTATATTCGTTAATTCCAGATATAGTTTCTGTATCTACATCTAAAACTCCACCATTTTCTCTTTCTTTCTTGAATAATTCACTAACTTCTGCCCAAAGTTTAGTTGTAGCTTCAGTAGCTCCAGCTAAGAAACTATCATCACCTTCATATGGAGTGTAGTTAGTTTGGATAAAGTTTCTTACGTCAACGTTTTTTGTCCATGAACCTGTTTTGAAATCATTCCATTCTTCTCTCATTTATAGCGCCTCTTTTCTTAAAATTATTACATAAGTAATGTCATTTAATGTAAATGATAACAATATTTAAATAATAATTATTATCATTTAATAATGGCATATTAAAACTATATCATTAAAATCTTAAATTTTCAAGCTTTAAATAAAAAAAAATAAAGCTAGAAGTCAAAAAAATTTTTGATTTAAATTTATAATGATTTAATTTCTTAAATATAATAACATAGTATTAGTTTATAAT
Organism: Clostridium cuniculi; assembly: GCF_004353185.1. Lineage (GTDB taxonomy): Bacteria > Bacillota > Clostridia > Clostridiales > Clostridiaceae > Clostridium > Clostridium cuniculi. The sequence goes on from NZ_SMUS01000023.1 coordinate 27,242, forward strand.
CAAAGGGATTGGATAGAAAATAAGGGATGATATTGTAGAAAAAAGGGTAATATTATTAAAAAATATGAAAAAGTAATAAAAATGTATTTATATAGTTAAAAAGTTAACAATTATATAAAATAAATTTATAAATTTTATAAAAAATAACAAATAAAAAGAAACTTTACAAAAAGTTTCTTTTTATTTGTTATTCAATTTTATTTAATACCTTGTTCGTATTGTTCTACCATTCTCTTAACCATTTCGCCACCAACGCTACCGCATTGTTTAGAAGTAAGATTTCCATTGTAATCTGTAAAAGGAACTCCCATTTCATTTGCTACTTCAGTTTTAAATTTTGATAAACCATTTTTTGCTTCAGGTACTAATTTTTGTGCCATTTAAAGTCCCTCCTAAATTTTGAAAAATTATTTTGTAAAGTAGTTATTTACTTTACACTATTATATTGTGCAAAAAAGTCTTTAATAACCTATAAAAAAGTAGGGAAACAAGCCAAAAAAGATATTTATATAAAATAAATTCCTTTATTATTACTAGATAACAAATTAGATATAAAATGGAAATAATGAATTTATTATTATATAATTAATGAAATATTAATAAAATGTTAACAGTAAATCTTTTCAATATGGATATATAATATAAATTTTTCCATAAAAATATTAAATTAGAAAAAAATATAGAAAATGTAGACAAGTAAATATATTAGTGATAATATGAGGGTAAAATTGATAACCAATATCAATTACTAAAAGTTTTCAAATGAATTTGATTTTCTTTTAAAGATAATAGTGAGTTATGGGGGATAACCAATGAAAAAGAGATATTTATTTATTATATTAATACTATTATCAATTACATCAATATTTATTGGTGTATCCAGTATTAGTATAAATGATATATTAAGCTTTAATATAGATAAGATACATGTATTACTTATAAGTAGAGTTCCAAGGTTAATAGCAATATTAGTTGCAGGAATTGGTTTGAGTATAAGTGGTCTTATAATGCAACAAATTAGTAAAAATAAATTTGTTTCACCAACTACAGCAGCCACAGCAGACTTTGCAAAACTAGGAATATTATTTTGTATAATGATAATTCCTAATGCTACCACTATGGAAAAAATGATTGTATCATTTGTGTTTGCTGGATTAGGAACAGTTTTATTTATGAAAATGATAAAAGCCATAAAAATAAAAAATATAGTTTTTGTACCTTTAATAGGTATGATGTTAGGTAAGATAGTTGGGTCAATTACTACTTTCTTTGCTTATAAATATGATTTAGTCCAAAATATTTCCTCTTGGATGGAAGGGGATATGTCATTAATAATGAAGGGAAGTTATGAATTACTTTATTTAAGTGTTCCAATGGTAATAATAGCATTTTTATATGCTAATAAATTTACTATAGTAGGAATGGGAGAAGATTTTGCAGTTAATTTAGGTCTTAACTATAATTTTGTAGTAAATGTGGGACTAGCAATTGTCTCATTAATATGTGCAGTAACAATTATAACTGTGGGTAATATACCTTTCTTGGGACTTATTATTCCTAATATAGTTAGCTTATATAGTGGAGATAATTTAAAGAAAACATTATACCATACAGCATTATTAGGCCCTATATTCTTACTTGCTTGTGATATTCTAGGAAGAATTATAATATTCCCATTTGAAATGTCAATAAGTTTAACTGTAGGGGTAATTGGAAGTATAATTTTCCTTTATATGATAATAAGGGGGACAAAAAATGAAGACTAAAGATAAAAGAAGCATAATTATTTTATCAGTATTGGTTTTAGTATTAGTAATTTCATTTTTATTTATTGGAGTAAATAGCATTAACTTTAAATATGCTTTATATAGAAGAATTCCTAAAATATATGCAATGATATTAACAGGTGGAGCAATAGGATTCTCATCATTAATATTCCAAACGGTAACAAATAATAGAATATTAACGCCTAGTATTTTAGGAATAGATTCATTATATGTCTTACTACAAACAACTGTAGTATTTTTGTTAGGATCATCTTCGGTAATAATGAGTAATGGAAATATAAATTTTATAATTACAATAGCATCAATGCTTTTATTTTCAAGTTTAATGTATAAATTTATATTTAAAAAAGGTAGTAAAAATATATTTACATTATTATTAGTTGGAGTAGTGTGTGGAACTTTATTTGAAAGTTTAACTACATTTATGCAGGTTTTAATTGATCCAGTAGAATTTCAAGTGGTACAAGATAAAATGCAAGCAAGTTTTAATAATATAAATACAGATTTATTATTCATATCCAGTATAGTAATAATTATTTGTATAGGATATGTTTATGACTATTTAAAAATATTAGATGTTATGGCATTAGGAAGAGATGAAGCTATAAACTTAGGTGTAGATTATGACAAAATGGTGAAGAAGATATTAATAGTTGTAGTTTTATTAACATCGGTAGCTACAGCCTTAGTTGGACCAATAACATTTCTAGGATTGCTTGTAGTAAATATTGCAAGACAACTTATAGTAACTTATAAACATAGTGTTTTAGGAATTTCAACTATATTAATTAGTGTAATTGCATTAATAGGTGGACAATTACTAGTTGAACAGTTAATGGATTTTGGAGTTTCAGTAAGTGTAATAATTAATTTTATTGGAGGAATTTATTTCATTTACTTAGTAATGAAGGAGAGAAATAGATGATAGAAGTAAAAAATATAACTAAAACATATGGAAATAAAAAAGTAGTAGATAATGTATCTTTAAATATTCAAGAAGGAAAAATAACTTCTTTCATAGGTCCTAATGGAGCAGGTAAAAGTACTCTTCTTTCAATAATGAGTAGACTTTTAAAGAGAGATTCTGGAGAAGTTTTAGTAGATGGTAAAGATATATTGAAATGGGATAATAAAGAGTTAGCTAAAAAAATAGCTATTTTAAGACAGTCAAATAATATTAATATTAGATTAACTATTAAAGAATTGGTTAGCTTTGGTAGATTTCCTCATTCTCAAGGAAATTTAAAAGAAGAAGATTATAGATATATAGATGAAGCAATTAATTATATGCAACTTAAAGAATTTGAGGATAGATATCTGGATGAGCTAAGTGGAGGACAAAGACAAAGAGCCTATATTGCTATGGTAATAGCTCAAAATAGTGATTATATATTCTTAGATGAACCTTTAAATAATCTAGATATGAAGCATTCAGTTGAAATTATGAAGACATTAAGAAAACTTTGCGATGAATTGAATAAAACAGTTGTAATAGTAATACATGATATTAACTTTGCATCTTGTTATTCAGATTATATAGTGGCTTTAAAGGATGGAAAGCTTATAAAGAATGGACCAACTGAGGAGACCATACAAAAAGAAGAATTAGAGAATATTTATGAGATAGATTTCCATATTGAAAATATTAACAATAGAAATATATGTGTATATTTCTAATAAGCAAAACAGTTAATAAAGGCAAATTTTAAAATTTGCCTATTATATAAAAAGTTTATTGATAATGAATATCAATATTAAAAATAATATAAAGAGGTGGATAATAATGAAGAAAAAAACAATTATATCAATAGTAGTTTTATTAGTAGTAGTGTTAGGTATATTTGGTATTACTAAGTTTGCAGGAGCTGAGGGAAATAATGAAGGAGAAACTATTGTTGTTACTCATGAGCTTGGAGAAACAACAGTTAATAAAAATCCTAAAAGAATAGTGGTATTTGATTATGGAATTCTAGATTCATTAGATAAATTAGGGGTTGAAGGAATAGTAGGTGTAGTTCAAAGTGGACTTCCAGAACATTTAAGTAAGTTTGCAAGTGAAGATTATTCAAATATTGGATCTTTAAAAGAGCCGGATATGGAAAAGATATTTGAATTAACACCAGATTTAATAATAATTTCAGGAAGACAAGCTGATTACTACGAAGAATTAAGTAAAATTGCACCAACAATACATTTAGGTGTAAAAAATGAAAATTATTTAGAGTCATTTACAGAAAATATGAATATATTAGGTGAAATATTTGGAAAAGAAAAAGCTGTTGAGAAAGAGCTTACAACTATAAATGAAGCAGTTGAGAAACTAAATGCAAAAGTTACAGAAAAAGGTGTTAATGGACTTATAGCTTTAGCTAATGATGGGTCATTTAGTGTATATGGTGCAGAATCAAGATTTGGAATAATTCATAATAGTTTTGGAGTAATCCCAGTTGATGAAACTATTGAAGCTTCAACTCATGGACAAAAAGCTTCATTTGAATATATAGTAGAGAAAAATCCACAGTACTTATTTGTAATTGATAGAGCTGCTATTGCAGGGGGAACAACTTCAGCTAAGGAATTATTTGAAAATGAATTAATGGCAAAAACAGACGCGTATAAAAATGGTAATATAGTGTATCTAAATCCAAGTATTTGGTATACTGCAACAGGTGGATTTACATCAACAATGATGATGGTTGAAGAAATAGACAATGCAATAAAATAAATTTAATGAATAAAAATAAGCTAGATACTAATTTGTAACTAGCTTATTTTATTATGTGAAATTATAGTAAAGTATCAATTAATATAAAAATAAAAAACAAAATATGTAATAAAATAAGAATTAAAATTAAATTTTAGTAAAAGAATAAAGTGAAATATGATAAAATAATAATTGACAAATAAAACCAAAAATAGTATATTATTATTAACTTTAATACTTTAATGTGCTAAAGGGGGAGATTTAAATTAAAAATATACTACCAGAAGGAACTAGAGATTTTACTATTGATGAATGTAAAAGAAGAAATGAAATTATTAAAACTACAACTGAGGTATTTAAAAAATGGGGATATGAAGAGATATCGACGCCTACAGTTGAGTATTATGAAACCTTTAATCATAAAACTCAAAGTTTAAAGGAAGAAGAAATGTATAAATTTTTTGATAGCAACGGAAGAATATTAGTTTTAAGACCAGATATGACAGTGCCTGTGGCAAGAATGATAAATACTAAATTAAAAGATATGGATTTACCATTAAAGCTTTTTTATACTGCAAATGTGTTTAGAGTTCATGAAAGTCTAGAGGGAAAAAGAAATGAATATTTGGATTGTGGAATTGAACTAATTGGTGGAGATGGAGAAATAATAGATCTAGAAATTTTGGTGACAGCATTAGAAGTATTAAAATCATTGAATACAAGAGAAGATTTTAAGTTAGAGATTGGGGATGTAAATATTTTAAGATCTGCAATTAATGAAATGAACTTAAGAGAAGAAGATAAAGAAAATATAATTGACCTTATTAATAAAAAAAGTCTTATAAATTTGAAAGATTATCTAGAAAATTTAAAAATCAAAGGTGAATATAAGGAATTTTTAAATACTTTACCTTGGCTTTTTGGGGGATACGATATGATAGAAAAAGCTAAGGGGTTGGCTTTTAATAATAGAGTTAAGGAAAATATTTTATATTTAGAAAAGATATTTTTAAATTTAAGAGAATTAGGTTATGAAAAATATATATCTGTAGATATGAGTATGGTTCCACGAGTTAATTATTACTCAGGAATTATTTTTAAGGGATATGTTACAGGAATAGGATCAACTGTATTAAAAGGGGGAAGATACAATGATTTATTAGAGAATTTTGGGAGAAAAAGTTCGGCAATAGGTTTTTCAGTAGATGTAAATTTACTAATTAATTCTTGTAACTATGATGAAAAAATTGATAGAAAGCCTATTTTGGTAGAAAAAGATAATTATTTAATAAAATTAAAAGAGATAATAAAAAAAACAAGAGATGATGAATATTTAGAGATTGTATATAGAGAATAAAAGTAGGTGATTTAATTTGATTAGTATAGCACTTACCAAAGGTAGGATAGAAAAAGATGCCGTGAAAATATTCGAAAAGGCAGGTTTCGGAATTGATGAATTAAAGTCTAAAGGAAGAAAATTAGTCTTTAATGATAGTAAGGAAGAAATAAAATATTTTTTAGTAAAAGCTAATGATGCAGTAACATATGTGGAACATGGAGTTGCTGATATGGCTATAGTGGGTAAGGATACACTATTAGAAAAGGGTGAAAACTATTATGAAGTTTTAGATTTAGGTATAGGAAAGTGTAAGTTTATTGTAGCAACCTTACCAAATGTAAATATTTTTAATCGAATAGGGCATATAAAAATAGGCAGTAAATATCCTAATGTTTCTAAAAGGTATTTTGAAGGAAAGGGAATGGATGTTGAAGTAATAAAAATTGAAGGTTCAGTAGAGCTTGCACCTATATTAGGAATTAGCGAAGGTATAGTAGATATAATGGAAACTGGAACAACATTAAAGGAAAATGGATTAATTGTTGTTGATGAAATTTGTGATATAAGTTCAAGAATTATTGTCAATAAGTCTAGTTTTAAGCTAAAGAGAAATGAGATAAATGAAGTTATAGATAGAATAAGAATGGCATGTAATAATTAGTGTTTATTATATAAAACTAAAGGGGGCGAGTTAATATGATGGACATAATAGAATTAAGCAGTAAAGGTATAAGTGATGTTGTATCAATAATAAAAAAGAGAAGCAATACTTTAAATGTAAGAAAATCTGTAGAAGAAATAATTGAAAATGTAAAGTCATCTGGGGATAAGGCTTTAAGGGGGTATACTTTAGATTTTGATAAAGTATATCTGGAAAGTTTTAAGATAGAAAAGGAAGAGATTGAAAAGGCATATAATGAAGGTGATTTAGAATTTATAGAAATATTAAAGGAAAGTATTAAAAATATAGAAAAATATCATCAAAATCAAAAAAAGACAAGCTATATATATCAAAAGGAATTAGGTGTTTTTATGGGGCAAAGATTAATTCCTATGGATAGTGTAGCTATATATGTTCCAGGAGGTAAAGCTGCGTATCCGTCATCTGTTTTAATGAATGCAATTCCAGCAAAAGTTGCAGGAGTAAATGAAATAGTATTAGTTACACCACCAGATAAAAATGGTGAAGTTAACAAACAAATATTAGTTGCAGCAAAGTTATGTGGAATAAATAAAGTTTATAAGTTAGGAGGAGCGCAGGCAATCGCTGCACTAGCTTATGGAACTGAAAGTATAGAAAATGTTTCTATGATAGTTGGACCAGGTAATGCTTTTGTAGCGGAAGCTAAGAGACAAGTATATGGAGATGTGGGAATTGATATGGTGGCTGGCCCTAGTGAAATTTTAATTGTTGCAGATGAAAAAGCAAATCCTAAATATATTGCAGCAGATTTAATGTCTCAAGCAGAGCATGATGAATTAGCCTCTTCAATATTAGTTACAACCTCTAAAAAGTTAGCAGATAAGGTAAACAAAGAGATAGAAGTACAAGTTAAAAATTTAAGTAGAAGAAATATAATTGAAAGTTCACTTATCAATTTTGGGAAAATAGTAATTTGCAAATCCATAGAAGAGTGCATTGAGTTAGCTAATTTAATAGCACCAGAGCATTTAGAACTTTTAATAGATAGTCCTATAGAGTACTTAGAACAAGTTAAAAATGCAGGTTCAGTATTTTTAGGGGAGTATACACCAGAACCTATAGGTGATTATTTTGGAGGAACTAACCATGTATTACCAACAGGTGGTACTGCAAGGTTTTCATCACCACTATCAGTAGATACATTTGTTAAGAAATCATCATTCCTATATTATTCACAAAAAGCGGTAGTAAGAGATGGCGAAAAGATAATTAGATTTGCAAATGAAGAGGGTTTAACTGCTCATGCAAATTCAGTAAAGGTAAGGTTAGATAATGAAGAAGATAAATAGTTATAATAATGTAGCAAATATGGATATAGGAATAAGAGTAAATGCAAATGAGAGCTATAAAAATATAAGTGATGATGAGTTAAAAGATATAATAGAAGATGTTGTAAAGTTAAAATTTAATAGATATCCAGATAGCGAATGTAATGAGTTGAGAGAATTATATGGAAAAGTAATTGGAGTAAATAAGGAAAATTTAATAGCCGGAAATGGCTCAGATGAAATGATTTCTTTAATTATAAGCTCACAGATTACTAGAAGAAAAGTTGTATTAACTATAGATCCAGATTTTTCAATGTATGACTTTTATACATCTCTCAGTGATGGAGTAATAAAAAAATATAAAACTGAAGATGATGGTTCTTTTTCTGTTAATAAATTTATTAATTTTGGTAAAAAGTTATCTCCAAAGCTAATAATATTTTCTAATCCTAATAATCCAACAGGAAACGTAATTAGTAATGAGGATATATGTTATATATTAGAATCTTTTAAGGATACTTTAGTTATTGTTGATGAAGCATACTATGAGTTTTATGGACAAAGTATGATTCAATATATAGAAAAATATAAAAATTTAGTAGTAACTAGAACATTATCTAAAGCATGGGGATTAGCAGCTTTAAGAGTAGGATTTTTAATTGCAAATAAAGAGTTAATAGAAGAGTTGAATAAAAGTAAGGTACCTTATAATTTAAATACATTTTCCCAAATGGTGGCATGTAATGTTTTAAAACACCCGGAAAAGATACTTAAGAGTGTAGAGGAAGTAGTTTATGAAAGAGAAAGGTTATATAAAAATTTAAAGCATATAGAAGAGTTAAGTGATAATAAAATAATATTCTATAAATCTAAAGCTAATTTTATATTTGGAAGATCTATTATTAAAGAAGATATAAGAAAAATGCTAGATAATAAAGGGGTATTAATTAGATATTTTAATGATGATAGTTTTAGAATAACTGTTGGATCAGCCTTAGAAAATGATTTAGTAGTTAATATAATAGAAAAGGTTGTATTAGATGTGGGGGAAGATAATGATAAGAACATCAAAAATTAAAAGAGATACAAAAGAAACTAATATAAACTTAAGTATTAACTTAGATGGAGATGGAGTTAATAATATAAAAACAGAAATAGGTTTTTTTAATCATATGTTGACATTAATGGCATTCCATAGTGATATTGATATTAATTTAGAAGCTGATGGTGATTTAGAGGTATGTGATCATCATTTAATTGAGGATATTGGGATTTGTCTAGGTAAGTGTATAAAAGAAGCATTAGGAGATAAAAAAGGAATAAAGAGATATAGTACAGTTTGTATTCCTATGGATGAATCTTTAGTTATGGTATCTTTAGATATTAGTGGAAGATCATTTTTGTATTTTGAAGGAGATTTTAAAAGGGAAAGTATAGGAAATTTTTCTGTAGAAATGGTTAAGGAATTTTTTAGAGCTCTTGCATTTAATGCAGAAATAACTCTTCATATAAAAGTATTATATGGAGAGAATGATCATCACAAAATTGAAGGGATTTTTAAAGCTTTTGGTAGGGCATTAAAAGAAGCTATAAAAATAGAAAGCAATGTAATACCATCATCAAAAGGATGTATATAGGTATTTAGAATAAGCCTGTTAGGAGTTGAAAAGTAGGATGATTGTTATTATTGATTATGGTATGGGAAATTTAAAGAATGTTTATAATGCACTAAAACACTTAAATATAGCTTCAAAGGTATCTAATGAAATAGCAGAAATAAAATGTGCAGATAAATTAATTTTACCTGGGGTTGGAGCATTTAATAAAGCTATGTATAACCTTAATAATATGGGATTAACTGAGATTATAAAAGAGAAAGTCAATAATGGAACACCTTTATTGGGGATATGTTTAGGAATGCAAATGATATTTCAAAAAGGATATGAGAATGGGGAATGTGAAGGTTTAGCCTTTATAGATGGAGAGGTTAAGATTTTAGAACCTAAAGAAAAGGTGAAAATACCACATATAGGTTGGAATAAATTAGAGTATAATAGCTCAAATGATTTAATTAAAGGGTTAGATGAGAATAGTTTTGTATATTATGTACATAGCTATGCTGCGACAAATGTAAAGAATGAAAATTTAGTAGGATTTTCAAATTATGGTGGTATTAAAGTTCCTTCAATTGTTTGCAATAATAATGTTTACGGAACTCAATTTCATCCGGAAAAAAGTGGAGAAGTAGGGCTTAGAATACTTCAGAATTTTAGGGAGGTAATAAAATGATTATAATTCCAGCTATAGATATAATTGGAGGAAAAGCAGTTAGATTATATCAAGGTGATTATAGAAAAAAAGAAGTTGTGGGAAATGACATATTTGATATAGCAAAAGGTTTTGAAAAGAGCGGAGCAAAATATATACACTTAGTAGATTTAGATGGAGCCAAAAAAGGAAAATTAGTAAATAAAAAAATAATACTTAATCTAGCTAAGGAACTTACTATTCCAATAGAAGTAGGTGGAGGAATTAGAAATTATAAAGAAGTGGAAGAATTAATTAATCATGGAGTTAGTAGAGTTATTTTAGGTACAGCAGCTTTAGAGGATGAAGAATTTGTTTCTAGCGTAGTAAGAGATTTTGGAGATAAAATTGCAGTTGGAGTTGATTGTAAGAAGGGGTATATATGTACAAGAGGATGGCTTGAAGAGAGCAATGTACATTATATAGAATTTTGCAAAAGAATGGAGAACATTGGAGCTAAAAATATAATTTTAACTGATATAAGTAAAGATGGAACATTAGAAGGTACTAATATATCTATGGTAAAGCAACTTAAAGAGTATGTATCTGTTAATATTATAGCTTCTGGTGGTGTTAAAGATTATTATGATATTAAAAAACTTAATGATTTAGATATATATGGAGTAATTATAGGAAAGGCATTATATTCAGGAAATATTGATTTAAAGGAAGCTATTAATTTATGTAGATAGTAATTTTTAAATTGTTATGAATAAGGGGGTGTCAAATGCATACGAAAAGAATTATACCTTGTTTAGATGTTAGGGATGGAAATGTTGTTAAAGGAGTAAATTTCGTAGGGATTAAGGAAATAGGAGATCCAGTGCAATTAGGAGAATATTATTATAAGCAGGGGGCAGATGAACTTGTTTTTTTAGATATAACAGCAACTTATGAAGATAGGGGGATAATGGAAAAGGTAGTAGAGAGAGTAGCAGAAAAAATATTTATACCATTTACAGTAGGTGGTGGAATAAAAAGCATTGAAGATATAAGAAGAATTCTTAGGGCAGGTGCAGATAAGGTTAGTTTGAATTCTGCGGCAGTAAAAAATAAAAATCTTATAAGTGAAGGTGCTACATACTTTGGAAGCCAGTGTATAGTATTAGCAGTTGATGCTAAAAGAAGAGATGATAATTCTGGATGGAATGTATTTGTAAATGGTGGAAGGGTAGATACTGGAATAGATGCTTTAAGTTGGATTAAAGAGGCTGTTGAACTTGGTGCAGGAGAAATATTACTTACTTCTATGGATGCAGATGGGACAAAAAAAGGATTTGATATAGAGCTAACTAAGATGGTAAATGAAATCACTAGTGTACCTATAATAGCATCAGGGGGATGCGGTAGCTTAAAGGATTTTGAGGATATTTTTAAGGATGGAAAAGCAGATGCAGCATTAGCAGCTTCATTATTCCATTATGGTGAACTTACAATAAATGAGGTAAAGGAATATTTAAAAGAAAATAAAATAGCAGTAAGAACAATATAGGTATTTGGAGGATTTATGAATAGCGAATTTGATAGTAGCAAAATTCTATTGGATTTTGACAAAGGAGATGGGCTTATACCTACTATAATTCAAGATTACTATAGTAATGAAGTTTTAATGCTTGCATATATGAGTAAAGAAAGTTTTGAATTAACAAAAAAAACAAAACAAACTTGGTTTTACAGTAGAAGTAGAAATGAGCTATGGAATAAAGGAGCAACTTCGGGAAACTTTCAAGAAGTAAAAGAAATTTTGAGTGATTGTGATAATGATACTTTACTAATAAGAGTAAAGCAAAATGGTGTGGCTTGTCATACAGGGAAAGTAAGTTGTTTTTTTAGGAGGATTATTTAAGTGGTAGTAGATGATTTATATAAAATAATACAAGATAGAAAAAAATCAGGTGAAGAAGGTTCTTATACTAAATATTTATTTGATAAAGGTACAGATAAAATATTAAAAAAGGTTGGAGAAGAGTGCACTGAGGTAATTATTGCAGCAAAAGGGAATGAGAAACAAGAACTAGTTAATGAAATTTGTGATTTAGCCTATCATATATTAGTATTAATGGCAGATCAAGATGTTAATATTGAAGAAGTTAAAAATGAATTAATTAATAGAAGAAACAAAATCAATAACTTTAAGGGTGAGAGAAAAGAAATAGAACAGATATAGTTATAAAATATAAATACATTTCTACATTTATTATATAAGCCAATGGTATTAAATTATCATTGGCTTATGTTATAATAAGTTTGTTACATAAAATAAATTTGTACTTTGATTTATAAGAAAGTTACTTTAATAAGAAAAATAGTATAGGAGAATTTAGAATGGTTAAAGCAGTGATTTTTGATTTAGATGGAACATTATTAGATACGTTAGAAGATTTAGCAAATGCATGTAATTATGCATTGAAAAGCTGTGGATTTAATGTTCATGATGTAAAAGATTATACTAGATTTGTAGGAAATGGACGATATAAATTAATTGAACGAATAGTACCAGATAAGTATAAAGAGGATAAAGAAGTAATAGATAAAGTTTTAGGATTATTTGATGAGTATTATGAAGAGCATATGGTTGATATGACAAAACCTTATGATGGTATTATGAAAATGATAGAAGAGTTAAAAGAGAAAAATATAAAAATTGCAGTAGTGTCAAATAAGCCACATGAATTTGCTGGAGAGGTAGTTAAAAGATATTTTGGAGATGCTTTTGAAATAACATATGGACAAAGGCCAAATCATCCAACTAAGCCAGACCCTAAAACTGTTTATGAAGTAATAGAATTATTGAATGTTGAAAAAAATGAATGTATATATGTTGGTGATTCTGATGTTGATGTAAATACTGCAAAAAATGCAGGGGTTAAGTCAGTTGGAGTTTCATGGGGATTTAGAGGTGAAGAAGAGTTAAGAGAAGCAGGTGCAGATTATATAATTAGAAATCCAATTGAATTAATAGAATTATTGACAGTATAAAAGTAAATAAGCTTTTTACAAAATAGATATATGAGATTAGCTTATATATCTATTTTGATTTTAATGTAAATGATAGAAAAATATTGACAAAATATAAAAAAAGATATATTATTAGCATAATACCGATAGGAAAAGTAGGGATATGTATAGTGTTGAAAGTAGGTGGGTTTATGAAAATTTCTACTAAAGGAAGGTATGGGATTAGAGCTTTAATTGATTTAGTAATTAATTCTGAATGTGGAAGTGTAACTTTAAAGGCTATATCAGAACGTCAAGAAATATCAGAAAGATATCTAGAGCAAATATTTTCATTGCTTAGAAAGGCAGGATTAATAATAGGAAGAAAGGGAGCACAAGGTGGGTATACTTTGTCAAAAAACCCTAACGAAATTACAATAGGTGAGATTTTAAGAGCCTTAGAAGGTGAGTCCCTTCTTATAGATATAAATGATGATAATTCCAATGATATGGAGAGATTTGTAAACAAGGTTATTTGGAGTGAAATTAATAAAAAAATAAATGATTATTTTGAATCCATAACATTAGAATATATTGTTGAAGAATATAGAAAGGAAAAAGAAGAAATTATATATTATATATAATTTAAGCTAGTATAAGTTATAAATTTAATGTAATATATATATTGATATTTATAAATATATATATATTGATATATATAAATATATAGGAGGAAAAAATGAATAACACTTTTTTATCAGATTTTATAATGATAACAAATTTTAAAACAATAGCCTTTATTATTCTTCTTATAGCCGTATTATTTGGAGTAAATATTATGTCTAAAAAGAAAGTAAAGTTTTCTACAAGAATGATAGTTTCGACTATTGCAGGTTTAATTTTAGGGCTAATAATTCAATTAGTAGCAGGATTCCCAGATAATCCAGGTGATGTTCAATGGATTAATGAAGTAAATAAGTGGTATGGACTTATTGGGTATGGTTTTATGGACCTACTAAAAATGCTTGTAGTACCTTTAATATTTGTATCAATAATTAGAGTTATTATTAATATGCAAGCAGGGGAGAACCTTGGAAAGTTAACAGTAAGATCATTACTTATATTATTAGGAACAACGACTATCGCAGCTGTTGTTGGTATTGTAGTAGGTAATTTATTTAAATTAGGAGTTTCGGCTAATGTAGTTGAAAGTACAAATGAAATAAGGGAAATAACACCAGTAGTTGATACATTAAGAGGATTACTTCCATCAAATCCAGTATCTGCAATGGCAGAGGGGAATGTAGTTGCAGTAGTAATATTTGCAGCATTTATTGGTAACTCTATGAAGATATTAAATAAAAAATACAGTGATGTTATTAAGCCTGTAACTGATTTAGTTAATGGGTCTTATAAAATAATTACTAGTATAGCTATGACAGTTATAAAGCTTATGCCTTATGCAGTAGTAGCATTACTTGCTAATACAATAGCTGGAAGAGGTGTATCAGCAATAAAAGAAGTTGTTGAATTTATAATAGCTTTATATGTAAGTATAGTTATTGTATTCATTATACATTTAATAATTATTGCATTTTTAGGTATTAATCCATTTAAATACTTGAAAAAAGTTATGGAACCATTAATTTTAGCTTTTACATCTCGTTCAAGTTTAGGAACATTACCAGTTACAATAGAAACATTAACTGACGATGTTGGAGTGGACAATGGAATAGCATCATTTGTAGGAAGTTTAGGATCTAATATAGGTATGAATGGATGTGCAGCTATTTATCCAGCATTAATGGCTGTAACATTAGCAAATATGACAGGAACAACAATGGATATAAGCTTCTATGGAATGCTTATAGTAATAATAGTTATTGGTTCATTAGGAATTGCAGGTTTACCAGGTAGTGCAACGATGGCAGTTTCTGTAGCTATATCAGGAATGGGAATGGGAGCATACTTCCCATTAGCAGGAGGAATAATAGCAATTGACCCTATACTAGATATGGGACGTACAATGTTAAATGTAAATGGGACAATGGTTACAGCAGTAGCTGTAGGAAAAAGTTTTAACAAAATAGATAAAGAAAAGTTAAATAAAAATTAGTATATGAAATAAAAGTAGTTAATCTAATGCTAAATAAATTAATTTAGTATAATTAGCTACTTTTTCATTTTATTTAAGTAAGAAGATAATAAAGTCATTACATATAAATAGTAGGAAATACATTCTTATATGTGAAATTTATATAAAAATTTATCATAAATTATATAATATTTAGTATTAGTGTCTTTTGATATAAACAAAAATATAGTAAAATATAACTTATATAATAACTTAGTATATTTTTATAAAAAACTTTTTATTTAAATACAAGGTATAAGTTCATCTATCCAATTAAAATTTACTCTTTTAAAGTTAAACTATTCGATTAAAATTATAACTCTATTTTTTAAGAGATATTTAAATTAAATATTATGATAGGAGATAAAAAGATGGCATATAAAAAGAAGAAATATAAAAAGAATAAAAAAATAATTGGCTATAAAAGTAGATTGTATATTGTTTCAATTATTGTATTCTGTCTATTAGGATTTCTTGTATTAAGATTAGCATGGTTAACATTAGTAAGTGGACGAGCATTAGAGGCAAAGGCAAATTCGGAATGGCAAAAAGAGATTAGTGTAACAGCTAAAAGAGGAGATATTTTAGATAGAAATGGATCGGTATTAGTATCTTCGGCTAATGTATATAGAATAGATTTTGACTTAGACTCGGTTAGAAATCATATAAAAGAGAATGATTTAACTATGGATGATATTGCAGTTGAAATTGCAGATGTAACAGGTGTAGAAGTTGATGAAGTTCTTAAAGCATTAAATAAAAAAAATTCAGATGGAAGTGATGCGAGTTATGCACCATTAGTTAGGGGAGTAACTAAGGCTGTTGCTGATAGCGCTGATGATTTGGGGATATATGGACTTATTGTTTCTAGAGATGTAAAAAGATATTACCCTAATGGAAACTTTCTAGCAAGTGCATTAGGTGGAATTAACTCAGAAGGAACAGGATTAACAGGTATAGAGTTACAATATGATGATTATTTAGCTGGTATTGCAGGTATGAAAATAGGATCTTATGATAGTTGGGGGAATAGATTACCATTTGATACATATAAGTTTACGCCAGCTATAGATGGTAGCGATATTATAACAACAGTAGATGAAAATTTACAGTATATAGCTGAAAAAATTGCACAAAAAGGATTAGAGGAAAATAACGCCAAAGGTGTTCATGTTCTTATTATGGATCCTAATAATGGAGAAGTATTAGCAATGGTAAATAAGCCAGATTATGATCCAAATAATCCATTTTCAGGATATGAAAGTTTTGATGGTGAAACTGATAATGATAAAATACAAAATATGTGGAGAAATTGGTTGGTAAGTGATACTTTTGAGCCAGGTTCAACATTTAAAACTGTAACAATGATTGCAGCATTAGAAAAAGGATTGGTTAGTGATAGTGATACATTTGTTTGTAATGGATCAGTTAAATTTGGAAACACTACTGTTCATTGTTGGAAGCATGAAGGACATGGGACGCAAACTTTAGCAGAAGTTTTAAAGAATTCCTGTAATGTTGGGATGATGGAAATTGGTGAAAGGCTTGGAATTGAAAATTTAAATGAATATATATATAAATTAGGGTTTGGAAAAACAACAGGTATTGATTTGCCAGGAGAAGCATCAGGAATAGTTAAATCAAGTGATACAGTATCTGCAATTGATTTAGCTACTATATCATTTGGACAAACTAATACAGTTACAGCAATGCAACTTATGACAGCATTTAATGCGATTGCAAATGGTGGAGATCTTATTCAGCCACATATAGTGAAAGAAATTTCTCATGAAGATGAAAGTGGAAATAGAGTTATTGATGAAACTATAAAGCCAACAGTAAAAAAAGATGTATTATCTGATGAGAGCACAGCTTTACTTAGAAGTTATTTAGAGAGAACAGTTACTAAAGATGGACCAGATGGATCCTTTGTACAAGGTTATAATGTAGGAGGGAAGACAGGAACAGCTCAAAAGGTTGATCCTACAACAGGCACATATTCAACAGATAAATATATATCTTCAATGATTGCTTTAGCTCCAGTAGAAAATCCACAAATAACAGTATTTATAGCTGTAGATGAGCCAAGTAATGGAGCGTATTATGGTGGAGAAGTTGCAGCTCCATTAATGAAGGAATTATTTGAAGAAGTATTTAAGTATATGGATTCACCACTTGCTAAAGAAAGATTTTCTATTTATAAAAATGTAATAATTCCAGATGTAAGAGGAAAATCCATTGAAGAAGCAAAACAAATATTAAAAGAAAATGGTTTAGAAGCTGAAGTTAAAGGAAATGGAAAAACTGTTGTTTCAATGGAGACTTATCCAGGTTCAACAGTAAAAGAGGGAACTACTATTTCTATTACAGCGAAAGACAATGGACAAGTAGAAAAAGAAATTATAATGCCAGATCTAAAAGGTAGTACTGAAGAATTTGCAACTTCTGTTTTAGATAATCTTGGATTGGTATATGAATTTCAAGGAGAAGGAACTGTTGATTCTCAAAGTATAGCTAATGGAAATAAGGTCGTAAAAGGAACAAAAGTTACAATAACATTAAAAAAGGAATATGAATATTAAATATTGTATACTGGAGAAAATAATATGAATAGTAATGCTAAAAGATTAAAAAAAGGAAAGAGCAAGAAGAAAGTAAAAAGAAAGTCTAATATAGGTTCTGTTAATCTATATATACTCTATTCAGTATTAGCACTTGTTGCAATAGGAATAATTATGGTATTTTCAGCAAGTTATTATGATGCACTTTATAAACATAAAGATGTATTTTATTTCTTGAAAAAAGAGCTTACATGGGCTCCTGTGGGATTAGTGGCACTAGTAGTTATGATGTTAATAGATTACCATTCGTGGAAGAGATTTACTGGGGCTGCATACTTAGTTACAGTAGTAGCCTTAGTAGCAGTTTTATTTGTTGGAAGTAATATCAATGGAGCTACACGTTGGTTGAATATCGCTGGAGTTTCCTTTCAACCATCGGAACTTGCCAAATATGTTATAGTTTTTTTCTTGGCAATGATGATAGATAAGTATGGAGGAGTAAGTAAGAATTGGAAAATTCCATTGATATATCTATTTTCAGCAGCTTTATTTGCTGGTTTAGTATTTCTAGAAAATAATTTAAGTATTGCAGCTATTATAATGTTTGTTGCATTTATAATGGTTTTTGTATCAGGGATGAGTTTTAGGCAAACATTTGCTTTAATAGGTATTGGTGGAGTTGCAGGAACTATAGGTATTTTTAGTTCGGATTATAGAACGGAGAGGTTTGTAAGTTTTTTAAATCCTTGGAAATATGCCAACGATGAAGGTTACCAATTAATACATTCTCTTTATGCTTTAGGTTCAGGAGGATTATTTGGTGTAGGCTTAGGAAATTCAAAGCAAAAAGCTCTATATATGCCAGAGCCACATAATGACTTTATATTTGCTATAATAGGTGAAGAGTTAGGACTTATTGGGTGTATTGCAGTTATTGCTATATTTGTAGTATTAATAGTTGCAGGAATAAAAGTAGCATCTAGGGCAAAGGATAGGTATGGTAAGCTTTTAGCGACAGGAATTATTTCTGTTATTGCAGTACAAGCTATAATTAATATTGCCGTTGTTACTGGAAGTATGCCAGTTACAGGTGTTCCTTTACCATTTATAAGTTATGGAGGAACTTCATTGGTGTTTAACTTGGCTGCTATGGGAGTTCTGTTAAATATATCAAGACAGTGTAAAAGCCCTAAGGATGAAATTGAAGAAAAAATAATAAAAAGTAAAATGAATGTTTAATAACGGGATTACTAAAAGCAAATAGAGGAAGATAGATATAGGATAGTTAGTGTAAGAACTAATAAATCCTATATCTTTTTTATGTAATTATTTATCGATTATCAATAAATTTTTATTGACTTAATATAAAGTTGTAATATAAAATGTTATTGGGGTGATTAAATTTGAAAAATAATATATTATTCATTAATGGAGTTTTTTATTTATTTATTTAATAGCAATTATATTTATGTATCATGATTTGGTATTTATTGTAGTTACTATTGCAACTTTAATGGTATTTATGATTACATCGGTAATTAGAGAACTTATATCAAAAGGAATAGAGCTAAAAGAAGAAATTGACTTAACTATTTAAGGAGAGCAAACTAAATGATTATTGTAAATTTAGATGTTATGATGGCAAAAAGGAAGATGAGTGCAACAGAACTTTCAGAGAAGGTTGGAATAACTATGGCAAATCTATCAATACTCAAGAATAATAAGGCAAAGGCAATTAGATTTTCAACTCTAGATGCTATTTGTAAGGCTTTAGATTGTCAGCCAGGTGATATTTTAGAGTATAGAAGTGATGAGGAGTAATGGAAAATGAGAAATGGGAGGAAAAAGTATTTAAAGTATATATGGATAATAGCTTTAAGTTTAGAAGTAATTCTATACTTAATATTTCATTTCTTTAGATTAAAGATATGTTTATTTAATATTGGTCCTAGTATTATTGTTTTAGGATTATTAATGCTTATTTTAATACTACCTATGATGTTTTTTGATTATGTTAATAAAACATTGATAAAAGTTATATATAATTTAGTTGTTGTTATATTAATTCCTATAATTATTTTTGCTTACATAATGCTATACAGTGAATATAGGTATTTTACTTTTAAATCGCCTAATAAATCAAATACTTTAGTAGTTGAAGAAAAGACATTTCTTTTGTCTGGTTGGAGTGATGTTTATGAAAAGAAGTATGGAATATTTATTAAGCAGATAGAGGGAGAAATTTCAAATGATGATGGATTTAGGCCATTTTCAAGTGGAGCATATACATTGCAATGGAAGAATGATGACACAGTAATTATTAATTATAGTTTTGCCTCAGGAGATGTATGGAAAACTGAAGAAATAAATTTCAAATAATATTATTTTATGGTTATGGGGATAGATAATGAGAAAGTTAAAAGTAAATAGAGTAAGAGTTATCATCGTTATTGTTTTAAGTTATATTGTATCAGGGATATTTTTTGTAGGATGTAACAATATGAGTAATATTAAAAGCACAGAATTAAATAATATTTATGTTGATAATTTAAATATAGGAAGTTCTATAAAAAAGATTAATTTAAATAAATACACGGAAAGTAATAATTATTTAGGTGATTACACCTGTAAGTTTGAAGAACTTATAATTGATTCAAAAGATAATAAAATTAATTATTTGTTTGGAAGATTTGATGACAATAGAACTGTCATTTCTGTAAATAGTAGAAGAAATTTAAGAAATATAAATGAAGTATCAGATATACTTGGAGAGAACTATAAAGAAAAGTGGAAAGATAGGGAGCTAAAATTAAAGGAGCATGTTTATTTTGATAATAGAAATAATATAAAAGCTGAGTTTATATATTCGATTTTTGATGATAGTTTAGTTTGGGTTATATTATCTAAAATAAATGAAGAGTAATAATTATGAGTTTTAAAAGTAAAGTATATTTAAATATTTTTATAATAGGCATTTTAAGTTTATTTGCAGTGTATCTATTTGTGGATTATAAATTATCAAAAGATGATTTACAACTACTTTCAGTGTGGATTAGTACTATATTATTTACAATTTTAATTACAATTGTTTTTATAGTATTTATTATTATATCCTTTATAAGAATGCTATTAAAAAAGAAAAATTGTTATTGGAGAGTAATAGGTATAATAGGAATAATTACAGTTATTATGTTAATATCATCTGTAATAATAACGAAAGAACAAAATCTTTATTATCATGCTATTAATACGAATTGGAACTTGAATTTACCTAGAAATTATGAAGAAATTTATTACAAAGATAGTGGTCCAAGTTTCAATGGTGATGGTGAAAGATATTCTATATTTAAGTATGAAGATTTAGAAGAAGTTAATGATTTAATAGATTGGCAAGATAAAAATAATAGTATAGAATTAATATGGTAAGTATATTAAGAAAATTAGAGGTACCTGAAGAGTATTATCCTAATTATAATAGTAATTTTAAATACTATTATTATATGAAAGAAGATAACTCTAAAATATATATGATTTTAGATATTAATCTAAATAAAATTTATATTGTAGAAGATATATTTTAAGAAAAAGTATGAGGGGTAAGTATATGAATGAGGATAATAAAAAAAATTAAAATTCAATCAACTATAAGATAAATATTAAGCTGATTTTATATTTATTAAAATAGGATTACTTAAAACAGTGGAGTGAAAGCGTTATGAATATTTTTAGATTATTAAATAATGATATGGAAAACTTAAGTGAAGAAGAAAGAATATTTGCAGAAAGCTTTAATGAAGCATTAAGAAATAATATAATATATGCTTTAGTTCAGTATGAAATAGAAGAGCTTATTAAACAATTAAAAAATGATGAAGAGGGGTTTAGAGAGAAGTTATCAGATATTTTTATAAATGGGAAAAAGGGATATAATAAAATACCTACTAAAACTCTAATTGATATCTTCCTTGATAAAAAAGATGAAGGTGAATTTATATATTTAATTGAAGGTATAAGTAACTTGTAAAATGTTTTTGCCTTTGAAATAAATCAATGTAATAGATTTATTTCAAAGGCAATTTTATTATAGAGAAATAAAATGAAATTTTATTTAATAATATTTCCATGGAAATTTTTCTAGTCAATCCTATAGAGTTAATTGTAAAATAGGAATATCTTAATAAAGATTGGAGAAAAGAATATGATAAAGGAATTTAAAATAGAGAATTTAGAGGAAGTAATGGAAATCTGGCTTCAAACTAATATAAATGCTCATGATTTTATAGAAAGAGACTATTGGATTAATAATTTTGATTTAGTTAAAAAATTATTGCCTGATGCTAAGGTTTATATATTTCAGGAAGATAATATTATAAAAGGATTTATAGGTGTTATTGAAGAGGGATATATTGCAGGCCTTTTTGTAAAAGAGGAATATCAAAGGGAAGGAATAGGGGAAAAATTAATAGAGTATATAAAGCCTAAGTATAACCAACTTAAATTAGATGTTTATAGTAAAAATAAAAATGCAATAAAATTTTACCTTAAAAATAATTTTAAAATAGTAAATGAAAAAAATAATG
This sequence comes from Clostridium cuniculi, assembly GCF_004353185.1. Taxonomy (GTDB): domain Bacteria; phylum Bacillota; class Clostridia; order Clostridiales; family Clostridiaceae; genus Clostridium; species Clostridium cuniculi. The sequence continues at coordinate 49,562 of NZ_SMUS01000023.1, forward strand.
AAGATACAAATGAACTTGAATATGAAATGATTTTTAGTAAAAATAGATAAAATTAAAGTGATTATAGTAGAAATATTTGAAAATAAGATGGATAGAATATTAGTATAGTATTAAATTAGCATGGAAAACTAAAGTTGAGGTGTGCAATATGAAAATATTAATAATGACATTAGAATTTAGAGCAGAGTGGGTAAAGTCATTAAAGGAAAAAAGAATGATAGTATTAAGCTTAACTAAACGTCTTTCAAATAAATTTAATGTATCAGTCTCAGAAGTTGATCATCAAGATATTCATGAGCAAATTGTAATAGGTATTACATCAGTAGCTACCACAAAAGAAGTATTATATTCCTTAAAGGAAAAAATATTAGATTTTGTAGAAGATAATACTGATGCAGAGTTAGTTAAAATAGAAGAAGAAATTATTGATTACTAAAGATAAGTTTTATTCTATAATTTTAAAAAAAGTAAGTTATAGAATAAAAGATAATTTCTTTACAAGAAAAAACTTCTAAAGAAATTATTGACAAATAAGTTGAATTGATATATATTTATATCAATAAAACAAAACAAATAAATATTATATCTTATCAAGAGTGGTGGAGGGACTGGCCCTATGAAACCCGGCAACCTGTCGATAGTGACAAGTGATAAGTGACAAGTGACAAATTTAAATTAATAATTTGCCATTTGTCACTTGTCACTTGCAAATGGTAGACGTGGTGCTAATTCCTGCAGTTTTTAACTGAGTGATGAGAGAGTAAATTAATATGTGATTTTTATACGCACTTGAGTTTATTCTCTAGTGCGTTTTTTTATTACTAAAATAAGGAGGAGAGGCCATGATTAAAATAAATAATGTATATAAGAGCTTTAATGGGGTAGAAGTTTTAAAAGATATAACCTTGGAAATAAAAAAAGGAGAGGTCTTTGGATTAGTTGGACATAGTGGTGCTGGAAAATCTACATTATTGAGATGTATAAATGGTTTAGAAACATATGACAAAGGAAGTATATTAGTAAATGAATATCAAGAAGTAAAAGAGCTGGGGAATAAGTCAGTAAGAAGTTTTAGAAAAAACTTAGGAATGATATTTCAACATTTTTCATTACTTGAAAGAAGAAATGTATATGATAATGTTGCTTTACCATTAGAGTGTTGGGGATATTCCAAAGCTGATATGGATAAAAGAGTTTCAGAGCTTTTAGAATTAGTTGGTTTATCTGATAAGAAAAAAAGCAAGCCAAGAGAATTAAGTGGTGGGCAAAAACAAAGAGTTGCAATAGCAAGAGCACTTGCTTTAAATCCTGATATTCTTTTATGTGATGAAGCCACATCGGCATTGGATCCAAATACGACAAAATCAATTTTAGCTTTATTAAGAGATATCAATGAAAAGTTAGGTATTACAATAATTATTGTTACACATCAAATGGAAGTTGTAAAAGAGATTTGTCAACGAGTGGCTATCATGGAAGGTGGACAAGTAATATCAGTTGGAAAAACAGAAGATTTATTTTTAAAGAATTCTAAGGCATTAAAAGCTCTAATTGGAGAAGAAGAAATATTACCAAGTGAAGGAATTAATATTAGATTGTTCTTCCCGAAAGATAATTCAAATGACAGCATAATTACAGCAATGGCAAGAGAATTAAATATAGATTTTTCTATAGTGTGGGGCAAATTAGAGAAATTTAGGGATGATGTTTTAGGTTCATTAGTTATTAATATAAAAGAAAATCAAAAAGATGAAGTTATAAAATACTTAGCATCTAAAAATATGCCATGGGAGGTGATATAAAATGGAGAAGTTTTTAAGCTTTTTTACGGATATATTAATAGAGGCATTAGGACAAACCATATACATGGTTGGTATATCAACAATATTAGCTACATTAATTGGGTTTATTTTAGCAATTGTATTAGTTGTAACAGATGATGGTGGATTAAAGCCTAATAAAATTATTAATTCAATTTTGGGATTTATAGTTAATACTTTAAGAAGTTTTCCTTTTATAATTTTAGTTGTAGCTATTATTCCTTTAACTAGAGCTATAGTTGGAAAGAGTATAGGAGAAACAGCAGCATTAGTTCCTTTAACAATAGGGGCAGCTCCATTTATTGCAAGAGTAATAGAAGGAGCATTAAAGGAAGTAGATAAGGGGTTAATTGAAGCTGCGAAATCTTTTGGGGCATCGAATTTTCAAATAATATTTAAAGTTATGGTTAAAGAAGCAATGCCTTCTATTATATCAGGTATAACATTATCAATAATATCAATAATTGGATATTCTGCAATGGCAGGGGCAGTCGGAGCAGGGGGAGTTGGAGCAGTAGCTTTAACTTATGGATATCAAAGATTTGATAATGCGGTAATGGCATATACAGTAATAACACTTATAATAATTGTTCAATTACTACAAGGGGCAGGTAATTTAGCATATAGAAAATTAAAATAATAAAAGCAATAAGCAATAATTAAAGGGGATTAATATACAGAGAGTTAGAAAGATTTTAAAAGTTAAACAAAGCAGAAGTTTTATGTATCAAAGTAAATAGGGGGAAAGAAATATGAAATTTAAAAAAATATTAGCAACAGTATTAAGTGGAGTTTTAGCATTATCAATAGTTGGATGTGGAAGTAAAGGGGATACTTCTTCAAAGAATGATAAGAAAATTGTAGTTGGGGCAACAGCAGTACCACACGCAGAGATTTTAGAATATATCAAACCATTATTAGAAGAGAAAGGCTATGAACTAGAAGTTAAAACATTTGATGATTATTCTTTATTAAATCCTGCAGTTGATGAGGGATCTTTAGATGCTAACTTTTTTCAACATATACCTTATTTAGAAGAGTCAATTGAAGCAAAAGGATATGATTTAGATTATACAGTTAAAGTTCATATAGAACCAATGGCATTATACTCAAAAAAGGTTTCAGATATTTCAGAGATAGCTGATGGTGTTGAAATTGCGGTACCAAATGATCCATCGAATGAAGCAAGAGCATTACAATTATTAGCTGATAATGGATTAATAAAATTAAATGATGCTGAATTACCTACAGTTAAGGATATAACTGAAAATCCTAAAAACTTAAAGATTACAGAATTACAAGCAGAACAATTACCAAGAGTTCTAGAAGATGTTGAAGCAGCTGTAATTAATACAAATTGGGCATTACAAGCAGATTTAAATCCAGTAAAAGATTCTTTAGCTATTGAATCAAGTGATTCTCCATACGCTAATATTGTAGCTGTTAAAAAAGAAAATAAAGATAGTGATAAAATTAAAGCGTTATCTGAAACATTAACTTCTGATGAGGTTAGAAAGTTTATTGAAGAAAAATATGATGGAAGCGTAATTCCAGCTTTTTAGTATAAATATTTTTAAAGATTGAAGATAGTAAATTAAGGTCATTGCATGTATAAGGCAATGACCTTAATTTTTACATTCTATTAATGGGAAATACTACCTTTAAAATTTTTAGCATATGAAGTATACTGTATATTATGTATAAATGATATAGAAAAATATTACAGATATAAAAATAGTGAAGAGGGGAAAGGGACAAGCTATGAATGTTTCGAATATTAATATTGGATTAACAGGAGAAAATTTATTAAGTATATATAATGACTTCGTATCAATAAAAGAGCTTAATATAGAAAGTATAGAAATAAAAGAAGATGTAAGAATAATAGGTTCATTTACTAAAGGAATTGTTATAAAATTTGAGTGTAGATTTAAGCTAACATCTATGGAAGAGGGATTAATAAAAGGAGAAGTTACAGGATTTAAAGTTCTTAATATAGGAATAGCATCATTCTTAAGAAAAATTGCATTAAAATTTGCATTAAAATCTTTAGGAGATATGGGAATAAGCTATAAGGATGGTAAAGTTATAATACAATATAAATATTTATTAAAGGATGTTCCATATGTAGATTTTGATATTTATAGTATATACTGTGCTTATGGAGTTTTAAATGTAGAATTAAGAAATATACAGTTGTCTTTAGGTGGAGAATTAAAGAAGGAAATAGAGCTTATAAACTTTGAAAAGGAAAATAAGGTTGACTTTGATAAAGAAGAAATAAATAAAACAGAAGATTGTTATACTAAAGGAAGAGAAAAAGTTAGTGACAAGTTACCAGAAAAAGCTAAAAAGTATAAGGATTATATATTCCTGTTGCCGGATATAGCTGCTTTAATATATAGATTACTTAAAGATAAGAGAGTGAGTATGAAAACTAAACTTGTTATATCAGCAGCTGTTGCATATATTACAGTTCCAAGTGATTTAATACCAGATAAAGTACCATTTGTAGGGAAAATTGATGATATAGCAATTGGAATATTTGCATTAAATGTTATAATGACAGATGTACCATTAAATATAATAATGGAAAATTGGCAAGGGAAGAGTGATATATTAATAGTTGTTAAGACTGCAATAGAATATGCAACTAACTTTACTGGAGCTAAAAATATAGATAGTATTTATAGAGTTATGGAAGAAATATTATCAGTTTAAAAATAAAAAATAAACAAATGAAGAAAGTTTTATTAGTATTAGGCATATAGGAAAGGATGATTAATTTGAAGTACTATGCTGTTTATAAAGGGAAGTCAGGAGCGCCAAAAATATTTACTTCTTGGGATGAATGTAAGAAAGAAGTTATAGGATTTAAAGGAGCTATATATAAAAGTTTTACTACAGAAAAGGATGCTATTAATTTTATTGCATTAAATTCAGAAGGGAAGACAGTAGAAAAGTCTGAGGAATTAATAGAAAGTGAAGAAGGGTTATTTATATACGTTGATGGAAGTTTTGCTGTTGATAAGGGAAACTATTCTTATGGATTAGTAGCTGTTAAGGATGGTGAAATAATATATAAAGATAAAGGTAAGGGATTTGATAAAGAAGCTGTTTCATTAAGAAATGTTTCAGGAGAAGTTTTAGGAGCAAAGATGGCAGTAGAATATGCTATTGAGAATGGCTTTAAAGAAATTACTATAGCATATGATTATCAAGGTGTTGAATCATGGGCACTTGGAACATGGAAGAGAAATAATAGAATTACTGTTGAATATAATGAATTTATGCAAAGTAAAATGAAGGAAGTAAAGATAAGATTTAAAAAAATAAAAGGGCATAGTGGGCATAAGTATAATGATTTGGCTGATAAACTAGCAAAGGAAGCTCTTGGCATAGGTAATTAGTTGAAAAAAATTAAGTTGTAGCTGAAATAATATAGGAGTATTTTCTTTTAAAATACACATACTATTTTTATAAATTAATATAAAGAGGTGTTATTTTTGGGAAAAGTAATTAAGAGTTTAGCAATAGGTACTGTTTTGGGAGTAGCAATTGGAATGATGGTTTTGCCAGAGTTAGATAGAAAGACTCAAAGAAATATTAGGAGAACTAGCAAGAAACTTAGATGTGCGGCTGGAGATGCCTATGATAATATATTGGATTATATAAATTAGTATTAAAAACTGCTATAGAACTCTATAGCAGTTTTTTGTATTATTTTAAGTATAATTGAAATTAATACAAAAAAAATATACTTTTTTGGTACTTTATATGATATAATGGAAAATATGATAAGAAAGTTTTTGAATTTATATAAATGTGAATAAAGGAAGATTATGCGATGGAGATACTTACTTTAGGTGAAAAAATTAAAAGACGTAGAAAAGAATTAGAAATGACACTGAAGGATTTAGCAGGAGATAGAATTACACCAGGGCAAATAAGTTTAGTTGAGTCTGGTAGATCAAATCCATCTATGGATTTATTGGAGTATTTAGCAAATTCCCTTCAAACTTCTGTAGAATATTTAATGGAATCAGAAGAAACACAGGCAGAAAAAATATGTATGTATTATGAACAAATGGCAGAAGCATATATATTAAATAGTGATTATATAAGTGCAGAAAAATATATAGAAAATGCTCTATATTATGCCGAAAAATATAATTTAGAATATAGGAAAGCTAGAAATTTATTTTTGAGAGCTAATATTTGTAAGGAAAAGAAAGAATTAGTTTTAGCTCAACAATTATATTTATCAGCAAACGTAATTTTTATAAAAAGAAATAATTATGAACAAATTATTAGTACATTTTTGAATTTAGGAAAAATAACATTAAGCCTAAAAGCATATCATTCTGCCACAAGTTATTTGAAACAAGCTGAGAAAGTATATTTAGATAATAATGTTGGAAATGATTTTATTCTTGGAGAGATATATTATCAAATGGCTGAAAGTTATTTTAAAATTGATAATATAAAAAAGGCTATAGATTATACTTTTTTAGCTAAACAAAAATTTGAACAAGTTCAAAATAGAGAAGAATATGGTAAAGCATTGATGTTATTATCAAAAGAGTATAATAAAAAAGGTGATATAGTAAATGCCATAAAGTACTCTAAGAAAACTTTAGAGGTATATAAGGAATTAGAAGAAGAGAAAAATATATCTAGTATTGAAAATAATTTAGGAAAGCTATTCTTTGAATTTGATAATCTTGAAGAGGCCTTTAAGCACTATCAAATAGCTAAGGAAATTAGAATGAGAAATAAAGATAGCGAAGTAATAGAAACTTTAATTAATATATGCGAAGGATATATTAAAATAAAGGAAATAAGCAAGTGTGAAAAAGTTCTTTCCGAAATTGATGTTCTTATAGATGAAAGTAATCTAGAACAAATAATAGAAAAAAATATTTTATGCTATAGATTATATACAATAAAGGAAAAGTTTGATGAAGCAGAATGTATATTATTAGAAACTTTTAATATAGCAAAAACAAATGGATTAAACAAAAAAGCAGCAGAAATAGCAATACTTATTGGTAGATATTATATTGGAGTTAAGAGAGAAGCTGAAGCAGCTAGATACTTAGATGAAGGTGTAAGTATTTTTAGAAGCTTAGGTATATTGAATAATTAATTATCTGGGGGTAGCCATGGAGATATTATCAACAGGAGAAAAAATTAAAAGATCTAGAATTTATAAAGGAATAACATTAAAAGAATTATGCGGAGATAAGATCTCTATTTCAAAAATGAGTTGCATAGAGAATGGAAAAATTAAAGCAGATGAAGAATCGCTTAGATATATTGCAAAGAAATTACAAGTAGATTATAGTTATTTAGTAAGAGATGTTTATGATCAAATAAAATATAATGTTCAAGAGATAAAAGAGAGTACTTATTCATTTGAAAAACTAGAAAATATAATAAATTATAATTTAGAGTATGCATGCAAATATGGATTTAATGATTTAGCGCTAAAGCTAACTCATATTTTGTTTGAGTTATATATGGATAATGATAAAGTCGAAAATATTCAACTTTTGATTTCAAAATATTATGATTTATATCAATCAACACAACGTAATGAGGATATTATTATTTATTATAATGATATGGCTACATTCTTTATGAAAACAGCAGAGTACCATGAAGCAATAAGTTATTTTGCAAGAATAAGAGAAATTTATGAGAATAACTATATAGAAGATAGGTTAAGTTATATTTATGCGTGTTTTTATGAAGGAATTTGCTATAAGAATATTAATATAATTGAAAAAGCATACGAATGTTTAAAGAAAGTATTAGAGTTTGTAAATATCTTCAGTGATAAGGCTAAAGGAGATTTTTATCACGAATTCGCAATTTTAAATATTTTATTACATAAGATAGAGGCGGAAAGATATTTAAAAAAAGCTTTTGAATATAAAAAAAATGATTTAAAGGAATTAGCTAAATTTAAAGGAAAGAACGGAGAAATGTATTTTCAAGTTCAAGAAGTTAATAAAGCTATGAAAGAAATAAAGGATGCAATTGAAATTTATCCAAGAGAAGATAAAAAAGGTTGTGGGGAATTTTTAATAGAATGTATTAAAACATTATATAATAATAGACAATATGAAGAAGCTTTCAAATATACAGATGAAGCTTTAGATTTAGCTATTAACATTGATGAAATAAAGCTTATAGAAAAAGGTTATTATTTTAAAGGGATGATACATCAGAAAAAAGGTGAGTTTATACAAGCCGAAATGTACATGAACTTATCTACAGACTTTTTATTTAGATTTGCTAATAGTGAAGAGAGATATAAGAGATATAATGAAATGGCTGAATTATATTATAATTTAGGAGAATTAAAAGAGTCTGTTAAATATTTTACATTAGCTATAAATATTGAGAAAAAGTTATAATATAAAGATAGAGAAGTGATGATTATCACTTCTCTATTTTTATATTATAATTAATTAATTTAATATCATAATAAAAATTTAGTTATCGAAATGTAAAAGGTTAGACATCCAAATCCAAAATGACCACTTTGATTTAGTATCATTTAATAGTGATGGATTAAAAAATAGGCCTCTCATAAAAAACATCCTTTCATAAAAAACAATTTATATTATTAGTATAGCCTAAAAATAAAAATAATGTATTCATGTAGATGCTTTAGTTTTAGTACAATAAGTGTTAATTATATAAAAATATATATTTATAAAAAGCATAAAAACACCTAAAAAAGGTGTTTTCAGTACATTATTTTATATTTTTAAGCACTATTAGCTTAGCGCCATATCCCTTAAGTTCAGTAATTATATTTAAAACTGAACTTTTTTTAGAATATTTAAATTCTATTTTAGGATAAGATGCTTTGTGAAGAATTTCTTTTTCTTCTTTGCTAAGTCTATCGGGAGACCCCATAGCTAGCCAATAGTTATAAGAAGAACCTATGGATTCATTAACTTCATAGGTAATAATTCTAGTTGAATTTTTTATATTTACTATATTAAGTGAGTATTTTCTTTCAAAGGATTTTTTCACGCCACCTTTTTGATAGATATCTTCATAACTAACTAAAGTATTAACATCATCATTATGAGAGTATAAAAGAATAGCATAATAGTTATCAGACTTTGTAACAATGTATCCATCGTCAAGGGCAATTATATCATTACCTAATTTACTTAATAAGTAATAGGCATAATATGATGGTTTTCTAATTCCCATATCATTAACTATTCCTGGAGCTCCTATAAATACTTCATTTGTAATATTTATTTCTTTCTCAAGAACGTCAAAGGCTTTAAGAAAGCTTAGAGAGTTACCTTTAAAAATAGTATTATGAATTATATATGGAAGCATATATGCTGTATCATAAATTGAGTTTAAGTCAGATTTAGATGTAAAGTCAATTTCGCAAACTTCTAATTCATAATAATCTTTTATATATTGGCGTAGATTATACTTTATATCTTCAGATAACCTAGAATCAAATTGAAACTTAAAGTCAGTAACTTCTACTATATCTAACTCCGTAAAATAGTCTAAAAAGCTACTTAAAATATTAATATACTTTTCTAAAGAGTAATCTAAGTTATCAAGTAAAATAAGAGGCTTTAGATAAATATTAGATAAAAATTCTAATACACCTTTCGCTTTATTCCAATTATAAAAATCAGAATCTAAAAATACTCCCATGTCACTATGAAACATTTTTTCAAGACGTCCGTATTCAAAATGTATTTCCTCCTGTATTTCTTCTAATATATCTTTATTATCTTCAATTAAAAGATCAAAAGATTCTCCTAAGTTAATACATTCTTTAAAGTCTTTTTCTAATGGATTTAATATTTTATCAACATCAACATGAATATTCCAAAGTTTATTTTCAAAGTTAAATCTATTATAATTTTCTAAGCTATAAGAAAGTGTTTCAAGAGCATCATTAAGGGAGAGTTCCACAAATTGCTTAGATAAATCATATTCCTTCTCTGTAGTAGCATATTTTTTTCTATATTGAAGAGGAGTACAGCCATAATAATATTTAAAGTTCTTATTAAAGTAACGTACATGGGAAAAACCTATTTCATCAGATATTTCAGAGATACTCATATCGCTATCTAGTAATAGTTTTATAGATTCCTCAATTCTAGTTAAGTTAATCAAGTCTGTAAAGCTGTAACCAGTGGCATATTTTATCTCATGAGATAAATAATGTGGACTTAAGAATTCCTTTTTTGCAATTTCTTGTAGTGTAATATTATTATTGTAATTATTATATATATACTTAGAAATTCTATGGTATCTAGCTAATTGATCTGTTTTTTCTTTTAATTCTTCTTTTTCATGCGTTAAATAATGAAAATTATTAACTAGGTGATAAAGAAGTGTTATAAGAAGTTCTTCTATTTCTTCATCGTAATCTTCTAATTTTTGAACGTATTCACAAAGCATTTGAGATAAAATAGTTTTTAATTCTTCATACTCAGGACCATTTTGATCTTCATCATCATTGGAGTTAGTATAGAAAAATATATTATTTATATCTTTATAATATTTTTCAAAGAAAAATGGATCTATATTGAAAATCAATACTTTATTATCATCTATTCCTTGAATTTCATGAGATTCATCTGAATTTATTATTTCAACTTCACGTTCATTTAGAGTGAAAGAATCTGTATCTATTTTAATGTGTAAAGATCCCTTTAAAACATATATAATCTCAATAGAATTATGCCAATGAGTTGGATAATTTTTAATGTTTAAATATGAGATTTTTATAGGTAAATCAAAGGGATAATTTATATATTCTCTTCTCAAAATTTCACCTCTAATTTCTATATAAATGTATCTTGTAAATATTATAACAATAACTACCATTAAAAACAAAAAAAATAAATAAAAAAGTAGTATACTATATATGGAATAAAAACTAAAAAATAAAAGTAAAATTTACTTTGACTTTCTTTGACTTTTGTATTAAAATTAAATTAAAGTTAAGAATACTAATAAGAGGTGAGCATAAATGAATGTTGAAAGAATGACATTGAGAGTACAACAAGCATTAAATGATGCAAATTTAACAGCAGTAAAGTATAATCATCAACAAATAGATGTTATTCATTTATTTTCTGCATTAGTAGAAGCTGAAGATGGATTAATCCCTAATATCTTCACAAAAATGGGGATAAACGTGAAGATGATGATAGTTGATATAAAGAATGCTCTAGATAAAATGCCTAAGGTTACAGGTGATGGAGCAAACGGATCAGGAGTTTATATAACAAGACAAGTAGATGAGGTTCTTGTTAAGGCAGATGACTTAGCAAAGAAATTTGGAGATTCTTATATTAGTGTTGAACATTTAATGTTAGCTATTATAGATGTTGATAAAAATGGACCAACAAAACAAATATTAAATAAATATAATATAACTAAAGATAATTTTATGAAAGTATTATCAGAGGTTAGAGGAAGCCAAAGAGTTGATACTCAAGATCCAGAAGGAACTTATGATGCATTAGCTAAGTATGGAACTAACTTAGTAGAATTAGCTAAAAAGCATAAATTAGATCCTGTAATAGGAAGAGATGATGAAATAAGAAGAACAATTAGAATTATTTCAAGAAGAACTAAAAATAATCCTGTATTAATAGGTGAACCTGGTGTTGGTAAAACTGCTATTGTTGAAGGATTAGCGGAAAGAATAGTAAGAGGAGATGTTCCAGAAGGATTAAAAGACAAAATTATATTTTCATTAGATATGGGTTCTTTAATTGCTGGGGCTAAATATAGAGGAGAATTTGAAGAAAGATTAAAAGCTGTCTTAAAAGAAGTTCAAAATAGTGAAGGTAAGATTATATTATTTATAGATGAAATTCATACCATTGTTGGAGCAGGTAAAACTGATGGGGCAATGGATGCAGGTAATTTAATTAAACCATTGCTTGCAAGAGGTGAATTACATTGTATTGGGGCAACTACTTTTGATGAATATAGACAATATATTGAAAAAGATAAAGCTCTTGAAAGAAGATTCCAACCTGTTATTGTTGATGAGCCATCAGTTGAAGATGCAATTTCAATATTAAGAGGATTAAAGGAAAGATTTGAAATTCACCATGGAGTTAGAATTCATGATTCAGCTATAGTTGCAGCAGCAAAACTTTCTGATAGATATATTCAAGATAGATATTTACCAGATAAGGCTATTGATTTAATTGATGAAGCTGGAGCTATGATAAGAACTGAGATAGATTCACTTCCAGCAGAATTAGATGCAATTAGAAGAAGAATTGTACAGCTTGAAATAGAAAAAGAAGCTTTAACAAGAGAGAAAGACGAAGGCTCTAAGAAAAAGCTAGAGGCTTTAGAAAAAGAATATTCAGAACTTAAAGCTAAAAATGATGAAATGACAGCTAAGTTTGATAGAGAAAAGGGAGCCATCTTAAAATTAAAAGAATTAAAGGCAAAACTTGATGAAGCTAGAGGAAATCTTGAAGCAGCTCAAAGACAATATGACTATAACAAAGCGGCAGAAATTCAATATGGTGAAATTCCTAGCTTAGAAGCTGCTATTGAACAAATGGAAGTTGAAGTTAAGGAAAATTATGAAGGTGCTTTATTAAAGGAAGAAGTTACTGAAGAAGAAGTTTCACAAGTTTTATCAAGATGGACTGGTATACCTGTATCTAATTTATTAGAAGGTGAAAGAGAAAAATTATTAAGACTTGAAGATGAAATGCAAAAGAGAGTAATTGGGCAAGAAGAAGCTATTACATCTGTTACTTCTGCAATACTTAGAGCAAGAGCTGGGCTAAAAGATATAAATAGACCTATAGGTTCATTTATTTTCTTAGGGCCAACAGGTGTAGGTAAAACAGAACTTGCAAAGACTTTAGCGAGAAATTTATTTGATTCTGAAGAGAATATTATAAGAATAGATATGTCTGAATATATGGAGAAGCATGCCGTGTCTAGATTAGTTGGAGCGCCTCCAGGATATGTAGGATATGAAGAAGGTGGTCAATTAACTGAAGCAGTTAGAAGAAAGCCTTATAGTGTAATATTATTTGATGAAATTGAAAAGGCACATGAAGATGTATTTAATATGTTCTTACAAATATTAGATGATGGTAGACTTACAGATAACAAAGGTAAAACAGTTGATTTTAAAAATACAATTATCATTATGACTTCTAACATAGGAAGTAGCTATCTTTTAGAGAATAAATCAGAAGATGGTATAGATCCACAAGTTAGAGAAGAAGTAATGAATGAAATGAAAATGAGATTTAAACCAGAGTTCTTAAACAGAGTTGATGATATTATAATGTTTAAGCCATTATCTGAAAATGGAATTACTAAGATTATTGATATCTTTGTTAATGAAGTTGCTAACAGATTAAGAGATAGAAATATAACTTTAGATATTACACCAGAAGCTAAGCATATATTAGCAGTTGAAGGCTATGATCCAGTTTATGGAGCAAGGCCATTTAAGAGATATATTCAAAATACTTTAGAAAATAAACTAGCAAGATTAATTATAGCTGGAGAAATTAATTATGGATCTCATGTTGTAATTGATGGTAAAGATGATGAAATTGTAATTAAAACTGAATAATATGAAATAAGGCTATATGTTAAAAATACTGAACAGTTGTCTATTGTACTAGAAAGATGCAGTTCAGTATGCATATAGCCTTATTTTGTAAAATTCTACAAAAATGAAATATAATAAATTATTTTTTAAAATATATTGAAATTATATTTCAAAAATGATATGATAAATACATCAAATGAAAACGTAAACAGAGGTGAGTTATATTATGGAGAAGGTAGTAGTATTAGATAAATTAACAACAGAAAGTAGAAATGAAAGTACATTAAATATAGATAAGGTATCGACCTTAGAAATGGTAAAGCTTATAAATAATGAAGATAAAAAGGTTGCATTAGCAGTTGAAAAGGAACTACCAGAGATAGCAAAAGCTATAGATGGTATTGTTGAAAGAATTAATAGAGGTGGAAGGCTTATTTATATAGGAGCGGGAACATCAGGAAGACTTGGGATATTAGATGCTTCTGAATGTCCACCAACATATGGTGTTTCAGAAGAATTAGTTCAAGGATTAATTGCAGGTGGTCAAGAGGCCATATTTAGAGCTAAAGAGGGTGCAGAAGATTCTAAAGTATTAGCAGTTGAAGATTTAAAGAGCAAAAATTTAACAGAGAATGATACAGTTGTAGGCTTAGCTGCATCAGGTAGAACACCATATGTTATTGGAGGGCTTGAATATGCAAATAGTATTGGAGCTTTAACAGTATCAGTTACATGTAATGGCGATTCAGAAGTTGCAAAAGTAGCTAAAATTTCAATATCACCAGTTGTAGGTGCAGAAGTTGTTACTGGTTCAACTAGACTTAAATCAGGAACTGCTCAAAAATTGGTATTAAATATGTTATCGACAGGAGCCATGATAAAACTTGGTAAAGTTTATGGTAACTTAATGGTAGATGTCAGAGCAACTAACGAAAAGTTAGTAGAAAGGGCTAAAAGAATAGTTTGTGAAGCCACTGGAGCAGAAAGAGAAGTAGCAGAGAGAGTTTTAGATGAAACAAAGTTTGATGTTAAACTTGCTATATTTATGATATTGTCAGGTTTGAACATAAATAAGGCAAAAGAGAAATTATCTAAAAATAAGGGGTATATTGCAAAAGCAATGGAAAATATTTAGTAAAGGTAGGGAGAAGGAATATGGCTAAGCAAGAAACTATTAGCAATGAAGCTATTGCAAAACGTTTAGTAGCGCTTGTTGGAGGTAAAGAAAATATAAAATCAGTTGAAAACTGTATGACTCGCTGTAGATTAGAGTTAGTGGATCCAACAAAAGCAGATATTGAAGCTATAAAGAATGCTGAAGGAACATTAGGTGTTGTAGAGGCAAAAGGTCAATTACAGGTTATTTATGGACCAGGGAAAGTTAATAAGATAACAGAAGAGGTTAAGAAAATTGTTGGAACTAGAGTTGTAATAGGTGATGAAGCTGTAAAGGCAACAAAGGCTAGATTACAAGAAAAAAACAATACTAAATTTAAAAATATACTTAAAAAATTAGGAAATATATTTATTCCAATGATACCACTATTTGTAGCATGTGGTCTTGTATTAGCTGTTAATAATATAGCAGGAGTTTATTTTGGAGATGCATATAAAACAACTAATGCAGCTCAAATAATAGGATTAATAGGTAATGCGGTATTCTCAATTCTGTCAATATTAGTAGGTGTAAATGCAGCAAAAGAGTTTGGTTCACAAATGCCAATGCTAGGTGGAGCATTAGGTGGAGTTTTAACATCATCAACACTTGCGAATATAACTTTATTTGGAAAAGAATTAACTCCAGGACGTGGAGGAATTATTTCAGTTATTTTAGTTGTTGCATTAGCAGTATTTGTTGAAAAACAATGTAGAAAATTTGTTCCAGATGTTTTAGATTTATTTGTAACGCCACTTGTAACATTAACAGTATCAGTATTAGCAGCATTACTTGTATTACAACCAATAGGTGGAGCGATATCAGATGGTATGGGTATATTAGTAGCTAATACAATAGCTTCAGAGAATATATTTGTTTCTGTTTTTTCAGGAGCTATATCAGGTGGATTATTTTTACCACTTGTTATGACAGGAATGCATCAAGCATTAACACCAATACATGCAGATTTAATTGCAACAGTAGGATATACAATATTATTACCAGCATTAGCAGCTGCAGGAATGGCTCAAGTAGGAGCAACATTAGCTGTAGTTAAAAAGACAAAAAATCAAAGATTAAAGAAGACGGCAAAAAATGGACTAGTACCAGGAATCTTAGGTATTGGGGAACCATTAATATATGGTGTAACATTACCGTTAGGTAAACCATTTTTAGGAGCTTGTTTAGGAGCAGCAGTAGGTGGAGCAGTAATGGCATTCTTTAAAGTTGGAGCAGTAGCCTTAGGAGTATCAGGATTACCGCTTGCATTATTAATAGCAGATGGAAAAATGTTAGTATTCCTAATTGGTGTTTTAGCATCATATGTAGCAGGGTATTTCTTTACAGCAATATTAGGATTTGAAGATCCAGTAGAGTAGTAAATAATTTAATTATAAAATATTATGGTGGTTAAGAAAAAGACTTAACCACCATTTTAAATAGGAGTGAGAAATATGAGCTTGGGATTTTCAGTTTATTTTGGATTAGATAATACAATGGAAGAAAATATTGATTTATTGATTAATGCACAGAAGCTAGGATTTACGAGAATATTCACGTCATTACATATTCCGGAAGCGGATTATGAAAGATTAAAGATTGAAGTAAAGGAATTTTTTAAATTAGCTAAAGATAAAAATATGGATATAATAAGTGATATTTCACCTAATACTTTTAAATTTCTAGAGTTAAAAAATATGGACTTAAAAGGATTAATGGAATTAGGTGTTAAAACTATAAGAATAGACTTTGGCTACACAGAAGAGGAAATTGCTCAGATGAGTAAAAATTCATATGGGATTAAGATACAGCTTAATGCATCAACAGTAACTAGAGATTTTTTTGAAAAGTTAGACAAATTTAAACCAGATTATAAAAATATAGATGCCCTTCATAACTTTTATCCTAGAAGAGGTACTGGGATTTCAGAAGAGTGTATGATTGAAAAGAATAAAATTATACATGAAAGAGGAATTAAGGTTTGTGCTTTTGTTCAATCAAATAATAGAAAAAGAAGTCCTTTAAAAGATGGATTGCCTACTTTAGAAGATCATAGAGATTTAGAAGTTAGAGAAGCGGCAAATCATTTATTTGCATTAGGAAATGAAACAGTATTTATAGGGGATTCTCTTCCAAGTTTAGATGAATTAAAAGATTTATCTAATTTAAAGGAAGGGGCTATTGAGTTAGATATTGAATTAAAGGTTAGTGATTCAGTTACAACTAAATTATTAAAGGAAGTTTATTCATCAAGAGCTGATGATGCAAGAGATGCTATAAGAGCAGCTGAAAGTAGATTAATTTTAGGGAATGATGTAATAAGTCCATTAAATACTATAAATAAAAATTATGGAGATGTAACAATAGATAATGTAGATTATCAAAGATATATGGGAGAATTACAGATATTAAAAGTAAGTCAAAAGGCAGATAAAAGAACAAATGTAGTAGCATCTGTTTTACATAATAAGCTTTATTTATTAAAATATATAAAGAGTGGTAAAAAGTTTTATTTTAATATAATAAATAATTAAGTAATAGGATGTGAAGAAATGAATTTACTACATTATATAAAGCAAAATTATAGTAAGTTTACTGATAGAGAAAAACTTATAGCAGATTATCTTTTAGTTGAAAATAGTGAAATTATAGATATGTCAGCAAAAGAAATTGCGGAAGAAACTAATACTTCAGCACCAACTGTTGTAAGATTTGCAAAAAAGCTTGGTTTTAGTAGTCTAAATGAAATGAAAATTAAGATATCTATTAGTTCAAAAGAAAATAATAGTAGTAGAGAATTTGGGTATTTAGATAAAGACTTAAGTACAAAAAGTATAGTTAATGGAGTTAAAAGCTCAATACATTCAATTATAGATGAAACAATAGATTTAATAAATGAAGAACAATTAGATAAGGCCATAAATTTATTAACAAATGCTAAAACAATTTATATTTATAGTGTTGGAGTTTCAGGTTTAGTAGGATTAGATTTTTATTATAAATTAAGTAGAATAAATAAAAGATGTGTAGCTCATACTGATACCCATCTTCAGCTAACATCATCTGTACTAATGGAAAAGGAAGATGTAGCTGTAGTAATTTCCTATTCAGGAGAAACGAAGGAAGCATTATTATGTGCAAAAAATGCAAAAGAAAAGAACGTTCCAGTAATAGCTATAACTAAGGCTAGCATTGATAATAAATTAGATTATTTTTCAGATATATCATTACATGTACCATATGTTGAAAAGTCATTAAGAGAAGGAGCTATGAGTTCAAGAATATCTCAATTAGCAATTATAGATATGCTATTTTTAGGAATGGCAAGAAGTAATATAAAGGATATTGAAGAAAAGCTTGTTATAACTAGAAATTCAGTAAAAGAATTAAGATAAAAGTAAAAATACTCAAGAGTCATTATAGAGTCTTGAGTATTTTTTTAGTGGTGTTTATTATTTATAATTAAATTTGAGTTTAAAGGAAGTAGAATTATAAAACTTATAAAAACTATAATAGCTGAAATTAAAAATGGTAATTTATTTCCTAAATCAAAGATAAAGCCAGCAGTTAATGAACCAGTAACCTGGCCTATTGCTTTAGATGAATTTAAAAGTCCCATAAGAGAACCATAATTTTCTTTAGCAAGCTTTGTTATTATACTTTGTTGTAGTGGTATGTGTATACTTGCAAATGATGCAAATATAACTGCACAAGTTAAGAATAAAATAACATTCTTAGATACTACCATAAGAAATAATGAAGCTGTAATACAGATAGTTATAGTTTTAAATAGATTAATCTCTTTAAAGTGTCTTGCTAATAAAGGTGTTAAAAATAAATTTATCATAAAACCAACTATTCCAACTAATGCCATAAATCCGCCTATAAATGTAGGAGAAAGTTTTAAAACATCTTCTATGTAATAATTAATGCTAGAGTTATAACTTGTTGATGCAAAGTAAAAGGCACCAACCATTATAAACATAATTAATAAGTTCTTATTAATAAGTTTTGAATAGTTAACTTTATTATGATTAGGAATTTCTAAAGTAGTATGCTTTTTATCCTTTGTTGGTTCTTGTAATAAGAAGTATACTAAAATACCTAAAATTAAACATAAAATAAATTGAGTAAAGAATGCATATTTGAAATTGTTGTTACCTATTATACCACCAAGAAGTGAACCTAGTGAGGTACCTATTGTATTTGCAGCCGCATAGTATGTGATATATTTTGTTCTATTTTCATTTGTTGTTATATCAGTTAAATATGCCATTGATGTAGTTAAATAGCTTACTACAAAAAATCCACCAGTAAATCTAAATATAAGTATTATAAATGGATTAGTATTAAATCCAAAGCCAAGTTGGCTTAAACCATATCCTATTGCACCTAATACTAAGAATTTAATTCTTCCTTTTTTATCAGATAATGTACCAAATAAGGGTGAACCAATAAAATTACCAATAGACATTGTGGCAAAGAATAGTCCAAACATAAAGGTAGGTAATCCAAGTTTGTTTATAAACATAGGGGTAACCGGATGAGCCATGTTAAATGCAAGTGAACTAAACATATTTAAAAGTATAATAAATATTAGTGATTTATTTTTATTTTTCATTTTTCCTCCTTTTTAAATAATATTAATTTTTATATAATAAGTTTTATTATATTTAATAATATTCTATAAGTTATATAAAATCAAATATTAGGAGTTATAAAAAATATTGCGCACCACATGGAAGCGAAAAAATGAAATATTTATTTTCCGGTAAAGGTGAAAATTTCAATGATACCTCCAAATAAATATTTCATTTTTTTCTTTTTACATGTGTTTACTTATAACACGCCACTTTATAGTTAATGTTTTGTGCTACAAATTTTTCTTATATTAAAGTTAATTTGTATATTAATATTTTTAGTTTATTTAAATATATATATTTAGAAGTTAACAATTTATTATATAAAATATAGCAGAA
>NZ_SMUS01000024.1 GCF_004353185.1 Clostridium cuniculi
AGATGAGATTTCCCATAGCATAAGCTAGTAAGACCCCTTGAAGAACACAAGGTTGATAGGTCAGAGGTGTAAGTGCGGTAACGTATGTAGCTGACTGATACTAATAGGTCGAGGGCTTGACCAATAAAATAGAATAATTCATGTGCAATTTTGAGATAACAATCTCAAAGATCTGGTGATGATGGCGTAGAGGAAACACTCCTTCCCATTCCGAACAGGAAAGTTAAGCTCTACAGCGTCGATGGTACTGCACGGGAGACTGTGTGGGAGAGTAGAACGTTGCCAGGTAATGTGGCTCGATAGCTCAGTCGGTAGAGCAGAGGACTGAAAATCCTCGTGTCCCTGGTTCGATTCCTGGTCGAGCCACCAGGAAAAGCACTAACATAAGTTAGTGCTTTTTATTTTATATTAAAAAATATTTTTACATAAATGAAATATGAATAAATTTATAATTAAATATTAAAAAAATAACCTCGCTAGTTTAAAATGTAAAATATTATTTCAAATAAACTAACGAGGCCAAGTTTAAATTTAAATTGGTTTTTATAATGAATTTAAATCTTCAAGAATTGTATTAACATGTTCTTTAACTTTAACTTTTCTATATTCCTTAACAAGAATACCTTCTTCATTAATTATAAAGGTACTTCTTTCTATACCCATAACTTTTTTCCCATACATATTCTTTTCTTTAATAACATTGAATAAATTACAAACTTCTTCATTTTCATCACTTAAAAGTACGAAAGGAAGATTAAATTTTTCAATAAATTTAGCATGAGATTTTAATGAGTCTCTACTTACACCTATAACAATTGCATTTTTGTCAGCAAAGTTATTACTATTATCTCTAAAGTCACATGCTTCAGTTGAGCAACCAGGAGTATTATCTCTTGGATAGAAATAAAGTATTACCTTCTTACCTCTATATTGACTTAATTTATGTTCCTTATCATCAGAACCCATTAATGAAAAATCAGGAACTAAAGAATTAATTTCTACCATATTGACCTCCTAAATTTATTTAATAATAATTATTATATAATAATTAAAAAATATAATCAATAAAATAATTGTAACTATATACATTGGTAAAAATCTGTTATAATTATATACATCATATATAAAAAAGGAGAAATTTACATGGAAAACAAAGTTTTAGCTACTATTTCAGGTGTTGAAATAACAGAAAATGATTTAAATGCAATAATAATGAGATATCCAGCAGATAAAAGAGGAATGTTCAATTCTGAAATGGGGAAAAAGCAATTATTAGAGCAAATGATCTCATTTGATTTAATGCACAAATTAGGGACTGAAATGAAAATAAATGAGACAGAAGAATATAAAGCAAATTTAGCTCAAGTTGAGAAAGATTTACTTACACAATTAACAATTAATAAAGTATTAGCTGAGGTGACAGTTACTGATGAGGATGCTGAAAAATACTATGATGAGCATAAAAATGAATTTGAACAACCAGCAACAGTATCTGCAAAGCATATATTAGTTGATAATGAAGAATTATGTTCTGATGTTAAGAATAAGATAGAAAATGGAGAATTATCTTTTGAAGAAGCTGCAAAACAATATTCTACATGTCCTTCTAAAGAACAAGGTGGAAATCTTAGAGTATTTGGTAGAGGAATGATGGTTCCAGAATTTGAAGAAGCTGCTTTTGCGTTAGAATTAGAAAAAGTAAGTGAACCAGTTAAAACTCAATTTGGATATCATTTAATTAAAGTTGATGCAAAGAATGAACCAAAAACTTCAGAATTTGCTGACGTTAAAAATCAAATTATTCAAAAATTAATTCAAGAAAATCAAGAAAAGAAATATTTAGATTTAATAAAAGAACTTGAAGCTAAATATGATGTTAAGAGATTTTAATCTTAATATAAGATCTAAGTAAAATTTATAATAAAAATCACATGTATAGGTAATTTGCTCATACATGTGATTTTTATAATTATTAAACTTTTATTTAATAATTATAGTAATTCTTCATAACTATATATGTAATTATCACATTCTTTTTTTAACAGGTCTATTTGATGTTTAGCATGTTCATCATACACACCAGTAACTTTCATGCCAGCTAACTTTACACCTTCAACAGCAGCTATTATATCTTCATATACCATGCATTCAGAAGGATTAACTCCTAGCTTCTTAGCAGCTAATAAATATATGTCTGGATTGCTTTTGCTTTTTTTTACTTCATCTGTAACTGTAATGGCATCAAATAAATCAAAAGCATTGTTGTTTTTTTAAGTTGCAGTTAATAAAGGAATTGAATTACTAGTAGCTAGTCCTATTTTTATTCCTGATTCTTTTAATTTTTTTAAATAATTAAGAGCACCTGGCTTTAGTTTTACATTATTTTTATAATGATTATAGGCCATAGTGTTCCAAGTTTTCATTATATCTTCAATTGAATCTTCAATTGAGAATCTATTTTTGAAGTATTCAGCTGTTTGAGAAAAGCTTAAATGGGTAATTTCATCATTTAAGTTATCTGGAACAGCATGTCCTTTTTCTGATAAATAATCTATATCTATTTGTTGCCATACCCACATAGAATCAACGAGAGTTCCATCTAAATCAAATATAGCAGCTTTTATATTATTCAAATAATCATCTCCTAAATATAATTTTACATAACAAAAAAGAGATAGATCAAAACCTATCTCTTTGGTCGGGGTGACAGGGATCGAACCTGCGACCTCATGGTCCCAAACCACGCGCGCTCCCATCTGCGCCACACCCCGAAGTACATTTAATATTATATGAGCAATTTATAATTATGTCAATACTTTTAGTAAAATATATTTTAATATTTTGTTTAGTTGATAAATCATATTTATAAATAATGTGCTATAATTTTATATTGTAAATATTTTTGTGAGGTGAGAATATGAATATTACAACTTTAGTAATGTTTCTAGGGAGTTTAGGCTTTATATTGTTAGGAGCATTTTTATTAAACAATAAATATATAAAAAGTATGGATACTAGTGACAAAGAAGTTTATAAAGAAGTTAAAGCAATGAAAGTTAGTGGATATACTAATATAGCAATAGGGGGAATAGGCTTAGTTTGTTCTGCTATATCTTTTATTTCAGGAAATGTTAGTAAAACAGTAGTTACTATATTCGTTATATGTATAGCTTTATTATCTACTACTCAATACATATTAAATAAGAAAATTAGAAAGTAAGTAATAATTATTATTCGCATATTAAAATTCAAATATAAGAAAATAATTATTAATATGGTTAAAAAAGGGTATTTATTTTCCAGTAAAATAAAAATGAGTATACATTTACATTAAGCAAAATGCTTATTTTTAAAATTTACCATTGTCCAAAGTTTCCATAAGTGATATAATGGTAGAGAAAACAAAGGAGAGGGGGAAGGTCAGAGACCTTACGGATAATTATGAAGAAAAAGATAATATCAGCTACATTAGCTGCATTTCTGGTTATTACTTCAGCAATGCCTGCCTTTGCTACACCAAATCAAGAAGTAATAGAAAATCAGCAGAAATATGATGAGTTAACAAAGAAGATAGAGGATATAAACGATCAAATATATAGTTTAAATGAACAAATAGAACCTTTAGTTCAAACAATTGAATCAAATAATGCTCAAATGGAACAAATAAAGGTTGAAATAGAAAATACACAAAAAGAAATTGAAACTGCTAAAGAGGAAATCGCTAAGACTGAAGAACTTTTAGGTAAGAGAATTAGAGAGTTATACAAATCAGGTGGACAAAGTAGCTACATAATGTTGTTATTTAGCGCTGATAGTTTTAATGATTTAATTAGTAAGATTGAATCAACTAGCAGATTAGTGAACATAGATAAAAAGATGGTTAAAGAGTTAGAGGACAAGCAAGATTCTCTTAATGATAAGATTACATCTTTAGATGAAAAAGATAAAGAACTTACGAAGGTAAATGAAGAAACTGAAAAATCTTTAAGTGAATTTGAAGCTAAAAAAGCTGAACAAGAGGCATTAGTTGCACAAGTACAAGCTGAACAAGAGGAATTTGAAAGAGAATTCTTAGCTGTTTCAGAAAGAACATTGGTACAAGCTCAATTTTCTGTTATAGAGAATTCTTCAAGCTCAATAGATGATTTAAACAGTGCAATTAGCCAATTAAGAAGTATTAGAGATGGTCAGCTTAAGAGTAATATAGTTAAAGAAGAAGTAAATGCTAAGATAGAAGTTGCAAAAGATAAGGTTTCTCAACTTCAAGCAGCTATAGATGCAGCAAATTCTGCTAGTAAACCAAATAGAGGTGACTCAACAGTATCAGCAACAGGTAATGCAATAGTTGATTATGCATATCAATTTTTGGGAACACCTTACCTATGGGGTGGGACAACTCCAAGTGGATTTGACTGTTCAGGATTCACTCAATATGTATTTAAAAATGCAGCTGGAGTGAGCTTACCAAGAACAACATATGATCAAATAAATGTAGGAGTACCTGTAGCTTATGAAGATTTACAGCCAGGGGATTTAGTTTTCCCTCATACTGGACATGTTGGTATATATGTAGGCGGAGGACAAATGATACACGCACCAAGTACTGGTGATGTAGTTAAAGTTTCAAGCGTATATAAATTCTACACTGCAAGAAGAGTATTATAATTTGGATTTAGAGGCTAGGATTATTAATCCTAGTCTTTTTTGTGTATAATATGTATAATAAAAGTACTTAGTTTACAATTTAGTTAAGGAGTGTTTTATGGACATTAAGATAAATGTTGATGAAAGTGTTGATGATTTACAGCTAAAAGGATTAAAGTTAATTCAAAAACAACAAGGGTTTAGATTTGGCGTAGATGCAGTTTTATTATCACATTTTGCAAATATAAAGAATAAACATAGAGTTATTGATTTATGCACAGGAACAGGAATAGTTCCATTTTTAGCTTATGGTAAGTATTCACCTAAGGAAGTTATAGGTATAGAAATACAAGAAGATATGGTTGAAATGGCTAATAGAAGTTCTTTACTTAATGATACTACAGATATAGTTAAATTTGTTCATGGTGACTTAAAAGATAAAGCACTATTAGATTCTTTAGGTAAATTTGATGTATTAACTGTTAATCCACCGTATAAGTTAAATAATGCAGGAATAGTTAATCCAGATGATAAATTAGCAATAGCTAGACATGAAGTAATGTGTACATTAGAGGATGTAATTATAGCTGCTAGAAGATTGCTTAAAGATAATGGTAGAATGTTTATAGTACATAGACCAGAAAGATTAGCTGATATTTTCGGGCTTATGAGAAAATATAAAATAGAGCCAAAAAGAGTTAGAATGGTTCAGCCTAATACTAAAAAAGCACCTAATATAGTTTTAGTAGAGGGCCAAAGAGACGGTGGGGCATTTTTAAAATGGGAAGAAACACTATATGTATATGATGATAATGGAAACTATAGTGAAGAGATAGATCGTATTTATGGAAGGAAGTAGTTATATGGAATATGGAAAAGTATATTTAGTACCGACACCAATAGGCAATTTAAAAGATATAACATTAAGAGCATTAGAAGTATTAGAAAGTGTAGATGAAATTGCAGCTGAAGATACAAGACAAAGTTTAAAACTATTAAATCATTTTAATATAAAGAAACCTCTTTTTAGTTATCATCAACATAATGAACAAGGAAAAAGTGATGAAATATTATCTAAACTTCAAGTAGGGAAGAATATAGCTATAGTTACAGATGCAGGTACACCGGGAATATCAGATCCAGGAAGTGTCGTAGTTAGAAAATGTATAGAAAATAATATATCATTTGAAGTATTACCAGGAGCCACTGCTATAACAACAGCTTTAGTTTATTCTGGTTTAGATACGACGAAGTTTATTTTTAGAGGATTTATTCCAAGAGAAACTAAAGAAAGAAAAATATTAGCAGAAGAAATCAAAGATAAAAAGGAAACATTAATTTTTTATGAATCACCTCATAGGCTTATAGATACTTTAGATTATTTAAAGAAAACATTAGGTGATAGAAATATAGCAGTTTGCAGAGAATTAACAAAATTACATGAAGATATATATAGAGGAACTATTGGAGAAGCTTATAATTGGTTTTTAGATAATAAGCCAAGAGGAGAATTTGTATTAGTTATTTCAGGTAAAAGTGAAAGTGAGTTTAGAGCTGAAAAAGAACAAGAGCTTAGTGGAATAACAGTAGAACAGCACTTAATGAATTTAATTAATAATGGAGTAGATAAAAAAGAGGCTATAAAGATGGTTGCAAAAGAAAGAGAAATGCCTAAAAAAGAAGTTTATAAGATAGCAATTAATTTATAAATTAAAAAGAGAGGGTACCAAAAGGCAACCTCTCTAATTTCTTTGATAAAATTATGTATAGTAATAATTAATTACTTTCCAACTTTTAATTCTTCCATGCAGTTCTTGCAGATGTTTTTACCTTTATAGTTAACAACATCTCTAGCATCACCACAGAAGATACAAGCTGGTTCATATTTCTTTAATATGATTTGCTCACCATCTACGTATATTTCTAAAGCATCTTTTTCAGCGATGTCTAAAGTTCTTCTTAATTCTATTGGAATAACAATTCTTCCTAATTCATCTACTCTTCTTACAACTCCAGTTGATTTCATTTAAAATTCCTCCTTAAAACAAGTTTCGACATTTAGCAGATTAATATTAGCAGATATGTAATTAAAAGTCAATAATAAACTTTAAAAAAAGTTTTAATTACAAAATTCTCTTTAAATTAATTCATAAATAAACTATACTACCATATTTTTGAAAAGTCAATAACCTTTTATAAAATAAATGACAAAATAAACATAATAAGACATATATTGTCCACTAATATTGTAGAATTACAGTGGACAAGTTTAAAAATATTAAATATATAATAATAAAAAAAGAAAAAAAAGTAAAAAAGTTGAATTTATAAGTATAGTTTTATTAAGAGATGTTAAAAATTAATATTATATTAACAAAAAAAATAACACATAAGATAGATAAAAATAACTTGTAACAAGTTTATAGTTACTATATAATATAAATATTGAATTATAGAAGAAAAATGAGGTGAAATAATATGGTTAATAAAATTGATAATAAATATATAAAAAAAATTGCAGAAGAGATATCTAATACATCAATGATACCTTATGAAGAGTTACCGAAATATGATCTTTTTTTATCTCAAGTAATAGATTTTTTAAATGATAAATTCGTTGAAGATAAATATACTAATAATATAGTTCAAAATTATATAAAAAGTGAAGTTATTAGTAAACCTGAAGATGGTAAGAAGAGAGGTTATACTAAGATACATTTAGTTCAACTTGTGTTATTAAGTTATATGAGACCGATACTTACAACAGAGGAAATTAAAAAAGTATTCAGCTTAGCTTTTAATGAGATAAATGATAGAACAGATGATATTATAGATTGGGAAAGTGCATATAAATTATTTTTTGAAATTCAAGAAGAAAGTTTTGATAAAAACTT
Source organism: Clostridium cuniculi (assembly GCF_004353185.1). Classification (GTDB taxonomy): domain Bacteria; phylum Bacillota; class Clostridia; order Clostridiales; family Clostridiaceae; genus Clostridium; species Clostridium cuniculi. The sequence continues at coordinate 7,539 of NZ_SMUS01000024.1, forward strand.
AAATGTTACTGCAATAAATGACGAAAAATTAGATTTAATCATTAAAGAATTCGATTTAGATGATAAGGACGAAAATAGTATCAGAACTTTTGTTATAGTATTATCTTTAATAGCTCAAGCTAGCGCTATTAAAAAATTAGTTCAAAAAATAGTAAAAGAATATCACTCATAATTTTAAGCTACCGATTTAATTGGTAGCTTTTTTGTTATAATAAAATAGTAATGTAAGAGAGGAATGCTTATGAAGGAGAAATTACTATTTAGAGAATCGGTTAGAGGGATAGTGGAATATGTATTAAAAACCGGAAGTTTAGATGATAGATTTGTATCTAGAGGTCGTGCTGTAGATGGAACAATTGCTCATGGAAAGCTTCAAAAAGATAATGAATTAATATATGAGAATTATGAAAAAGAAGTAAGAATGAAACATGAATTTCATAAGGATAATATAATTTTACTAGTTGATGGTAGGGCTGATGGAATTATAAATGAAAATGGAAATATAATTATAGAAGAGATAAAGTCAACTTATATGGATTTAAGTTATTTATATGAGGATTATAATTTACTTCATTGGGCTCAGGGAAAGTTTTATGGTTATATTTATTGTATAGATAATAATATAGAAAATATAACTATAAGATTGAGTTATTTTAATATAAATACAGATCAGGTTAGATCTTTTGATCATGTTTATAGCTTAAAAGAATTAGAGGATTTTGTACATGATTTAATAAATAAATATTTAGAGATATTAACTTTAAAAGAATCATTTAAAGCAGAGAGGGATAAAAGTATAAAAGAGTTACAATTCCCATTTAAGTCATATAGAAAAGGACAAAGAGAACTAGCAGTAAGCTGTTATAGTAGCATAAGAAAAAAAGGAATATTATTTGCACAAGCTCCTACAGGAATAGGAAAAACTATATCCACCATTTTTCCGGCTATAAAGGCAATAGGAGAAGGAATGGGAGAAAAGATAGTATATTTAACTGCAAAAACAATAACTAGAACTGTAGCAGAAGAGGCGTATATTAAATTATTTAAAAATAATTTAAAGTTTAAAGTAGTTACTATTACTGCAAAAGAAAAAATATGTCTTAATAATGAAGTAAAATGTAATCCAGATGATTGTGTTTATGCAAAAGATTACTTTACAAAAATAAATGATGTAATAAATAGTTTAATAAAAAGCAATAATATATTTTTTAGAGACGAAATAATTGAATATGCTAACAAGTATAAGGTATGTCCTTTCGAGCTTTCTTTAGATTTAAGTAATTGGTGTGATGGAGTTATTTGTGATTATAACTATGCTTTTGACCCCAGAGTAAAGCTAAAAAGAATATTTGAGGATAGAAATGAAGAAAATATATTATTAATAGATGAAGCCCATAATCTTGTTAATAGGGCTAGAGAAATGTATAGCTGCACTTTGCAGAAAAGTAAAGTAATGGGTGTTAATAAGATTATAAAAGGAAAAGTACCGAAGTTGTATAAAATTTCCAATTCTATAAATAAAGAAATGATACATATAAGAAGAGAATTAGAGGAAATAAATAAAAAATTTAAATATCATAATGAGGAATACAAAGAATTAATAAAGCTATTGAGGGCATTTATTAATGAAGCTGATAATTACTTAGTAAAAAGTAAGGGAACAGAAGGATATGAAGAAGTACTAGAGTTTTATTATGAAGCAAGAAATTTTATTTCAGCAAGTGAATTATATGATAAAGAATATACAACTATTTTAAAAAGTGATAAAAGTGAATTTAGTATAAAAATATTTTGTATTAACCCTGCTAAAAATTTAAGGAAAGTCATTAAAAATACCTATTCGAGTATTATATTTTCTGCTACTTTATCTCCTATAAAGTATTATGTTGATTTAATAGGAGGAGATGAAGAAAGTTTTAAATTAAGATTCGATTCACCATTTAATAGAGAAAACTTATCAACTTATGTATATCCTCTAGATATGAGATATGTTAATAGAGAAAAGAATATTGATATATTATGTAATATTATATATAAGTTTATTAATGAAAAAAAAGGTAATTATATGGTGTTTTTACCGTCCTTTGAATATTTATATAAGGTATATTCAAGATATATAGATATATATGGAGAAGAAGGAACCCTGATACAAGAGGAAAATTTGTCGGAAATAAAGAAAGAGGAGTTTTTAAAAGCTTTTAATGAAGATGATAATATAATTGGATTTACAGTTGTAGGTGGGATGTTTTCAGAAGGAGTAGATTTACCTGGTGATAAATTGATTGGAGCTATAATAGTAGGAGTTGGATTTCCTATGGTTTCTATTGAAAATAATATAATATCAGAATACTTTAAAGAAAATGGTTTTGATTATTCTTATACTTATCCAGGAATAAATAAAGTTCTTCAATCAGCAGGAAGAGTAATAAGAACAGAGAATGATAAAGGAAGAGTATTATTGATAGATAGAAGATATAAAAGTCCTAAATATAAATTTATTCTACCTAAGGAATGGGAAGTAGAAGAGTATAAATTTAGCTGTAAAAAATAGTAATTATATATAATAAGGGATATATTATATATTAGAAAGGAAATATGGTGATATTATGTCTAAAAAAGAGGTGGTAAGAAAAAAGGGATTCTTTGATTTTATAATTTATTTTATAGTTAAAATAAGAGATGATGATATTTTTGCTTTGGCAGCTCAACTAGCATATTATTTAATATTATCATTTTTCCCTTTTTTAATTTTCTTATTAACATTAGTTGGATTTAGTAATTTAGATTCCATGGAAGTATTAGGGGCATTAAGAGCTATATTGCCTACTAGTGCATTTGAACTTATTTATAATGTAATTATAGAAGTTATTGAAAAACAAAATACTGGATTATTAGGAGCTTCTTTATTATTGGTGGTTTGGTCTGCATCTTCAGCCTTTAGGGCTGTAATTAAAGGGATAAATAAGGCCTATGGATTAAATGAAAATAGATCATTTATTAGAAGAGCTTTTATAGCAATTATATGTACATTTGCATTAGCTTTTGTAATAATGTTAACATTAGTAATGCTAGTATTTGGACGCTTAATAGGAGAGTTATTGGCATCATATTTACCATTTCCAAGTGTGGTATATAAAGTATGGAATTTTCTTAGATATGTACTTGTTGTATTTATGATGATATTGATTTTTGCAAGTATATATAGATATACTCCTTCAAAAAGACTTATGTGGAAAGAAGTTTTACCAGGGGCCATTTCATGTACAGGTGGATGGTTAATTGTTTCTTTAGGTTTTTCATTTTATATAAATAATTTTAGTAATTATTCTAAAATATATGGTGGTTTAGGTGCAGTTATTATATTAATAACATGGTTATATCTTACTTCAATAATTTTGATTCTTGGAGGAGAGATTAACTCAGTTATAGTTATAAGAAAAACTAATCTGTTAAATTAATTATATTTTCTATGATTTTAATATATAAATTTGTTTAATTGTAATAATTTCAAAATATATTTCTATAATTTATAGTTATAATAAAATTTCCATGAATAGAAAAATTTGAAGTGGTTATACTCAAAGGTGAGATATTCAGGAGGTGCAATTAAATGAATAAAATAGTATTATTAGGAAAACTTATAAAGGACCCTGAACTAAAAACTATAGATAATGGTGAAAAAGTTTTTACAAGGTTCATAATAGCAGTAGATAGAAACTTTAAATCTGCTGATGGAACTAGAAAGGCGGACTTAATTCCAGTAACTATATGGGGAAGAAAAGCAGAAGTTGTTTGTAAGTATATGACTAGAGGTAGTTATATTAGCTTAAGTGGTAGATTAAAAACAGGAAGTTATGAAGATAAACAAGGGAATAAAAAATATATAGCGGAAGTTGTTGCTGAAGACTTCAAATTTGTTGGAAATAGAAGAGAAGTTAGAGAGAATAACGAAGTTAGTGGCGAAGAATAAATTATTATATAGAGGTTGTTAAGAAACAATCTCTATTTTTTTAAATAAAATTTTCCATGTTAGGATAGTTTTCGACACTTATTTTAATGTATTAAATAATATTATTAGTAAGTAAAGTTATAATATTAACTGAAAAAAGTGTAATAAATTACAATTATGTTGAAAGCTAAGGGAAATTTTATTTTGTACAGCACCACCATTTGACATAATTTTAATTCAATGTATGGTATTGTTTTATTATTAAATAATATGTAGAGGGGTAAGGGTATTATGAAGATAAATAAAACATTAAGTAAAATAGTAAATATTAATGAGAAAGAAGTTAAATATATTTATAGAATTACTGAAAAGAGCATAAAAAATAGACAAGCATTTGGAATTGAAATTGAAAGACAAGATTTTAATAATGGAGAAATAACAAGTTTAGAAAGAGACTCTGTAAGCTTAGTGGCTAGTGAAGAGAAGAAAGCTGATGATATATTATTATTGTTATTTAATAATTTAGTTTCACCTATTCATTTAGTTGATATTGTTGGTGAATATTCAGATTTGTGTGCTGCTGAATTTTAGTTTTTAAAATTATATTTACATAAGGGATATTTACAGAGGATAATTAAGTTATTCTTATAGATATATAGTTTAACAAAAGAGGTGATTTTATGATATTGGGAATTGGAACAGACATAATAGAAATAGAGAGAATTGAGAAGGCAATAAACAATACACCAATGTTTTTAAAAAAGATATTTACTAAAAGAGAACTTGATGAATTAAATAAGGGTACGCTTAGAGTTGAGAGTGTAGCTGGAAATTTTGCTGTAAAGGAAGCAGTAAGTAAAGCTGTAGGAACAGGTATGAGAGGGTTTACCTTTAATGATATAGAAGTTTTTAGAGATGAACTAGGAAAACCAATAGTGCAAGTATCTGATAAAGTAAAAGAGCTAATAAAAGTTGATAATTATATATTTAATGTTTCTATTTCTCATAATAGAACTTGCGCAATTGCATTTGTAGTACTAGAATCGCACCAACCTACATAATATTTATATAGTAATGAATAACATAAATAATATTTTTTTAAGTAACTTAATAATAAAATATGAATAAAATCTATAGTTGCTTAATATTAGTAATAATGAAATAGTGCTTATGGGAGGATATATGAAGAAAAAAATTATTATAACATTATTACTAATCATACCTTTTATATCTATTTTTCTTGTTGTTATTTTTAGGGGAATACTTTCACCAAGTAATGAGGATATAATTAGGGATTTAAAAAATATTAAATGTTATGAAACAAAAGTTGAGTACATAGTTAAGAATAGCAAAGGAGAAGAACGAGAGAGTACAGTTCAATATTATTCAAAAGAAGAGGGAGTAAGGGTAGAATTCGATGATGACAAAGTTAAGCTTTATAAGTCAGATGGAATTCATGTAAGGGATAATTCATCTACTGGTGAATATGTGATTGAAAGTGATATGGACATACTTCATTCAATGGCATTTATGAATAAAATATTATCTTATCCACTAAAGAGTGATTCTATAAAAGAGGGACAAGAAGAGTGGGGAGATAAAATATATATACAAGTGGATACAGAGTTATTTTTAAACAATGAACATTTTGATAGTGCTAGGATTTTTATAAATAAAAAAACTAAGACACCTATTGGAATTGTAATTTATGATAAAGATGGTAACGACTCAGTACGAATAATTTATGAAGATTTTAAAATTGTTAAAGAAGTTGATGAAAACTTATTTAACTAAGGATTATTAAAATTATTAGATGAATGCTGAATGTAAATTCAGTATTCATCCATATAAGTTATAAAAATAGTAAGAGTTAAATTGAACAAATGATTAAATATAGATGAATAATACAAAGAAAATTTTGCCGTTGTAGTATTTAGTTCAGTCTAGTTGTATTAACCATAGTGACAATCTAAGTACATAGTAATCATTTTATAGAAGAATGATTAAAAATATACTTTTAAAGGATTAATAATTGTAAAAAATATAAAATTTGCTCATATAATGACATTTCTATTTACAAAATGACATATTTTGAAATATAATTTTCTTATACATAGGGAAGAGAACTCCTAGGAGGTCAAATATGTCAAAAAAAATAGATAATATAATAATCCGTAAATTTAAAAATGATTTTGAAAAAAGTAGTAAATTTATTAAAGATAGTTTAATAGTATATAGTGAGGAGAATGAAGCAAGTGAGTTCTTTGAATTAATGAAAAATGGATATAAAGAGATGTCGAAAATTAATTTAGAACTTGCATATGATGCTAATTCATCACAAAAGTCACTTAAATACAAATTTGATGACATAAATGAATATGAGAAATGGCTTTGCGGAGTGTGATATTTTTAATGACGACTATGGTTGTAAAAAGAGGGGATATTTTTTATGCAGATTTAAGTCCTGTTATAGGCTCTGAGCAAGGTGGAATTAGACCAGTGATTATAATACAAAATGATATAGGAAATAAGTATAGTCCTACAGTAATAGTAGCGGCTATAACTTCTCAAATTAATAAAGCCAAGCTTCCAACACATGTGGAAATTTCATCAGAAGAGTATGGATTAAATAGAGATTCAGTTGTGTTATTAGAGCAAATAAGGACGCTAGATAAAAAAAGGCTTAAAGAGAAAATAGGCCATATGACAGATGCTGATATGAAAAAAGTAGATAAATCATTACTTATTAGTATAAGTCTAGCTTAAAGGTTTAATTTAACTAATTATTAAGACAAAGTAGGGATACTTTGTCTTTTTTAGTATAAAAATAAATATATTTTATAATTGATATTAAATGTGATATACAATTTAAAAACAATAATGTATACTTTAATTAAAAATAGTGTATACAAATAGAAATACTTATGTTAAAATAAATCTGGGTAATTTACATAATTATAGAGTATAATAAATTATATTAATATAAATTGTTACAACGGAGGCTTTCAAATGGTTAATAATGTAGAAGAATTAAAATCAATATCTAAACTAATCAGAAAAGATATAGTTTCAATGTTAACAGAATCAGCATCAGGACATCCAGGTGGATCTTTATCTGCAGCTGATATTGTAACTACACTTTTCTTTAAAGAAATGAACATAGATCCAAGTAATCCAAAAAATCCAGATAGAGATAGATTTGTATTATCAAAGGGTCATGCTGCACCAGTTTTATATAGTGCATTAGCAAGAAAAGGATTCTTCCCAGTAGAGGAATTAAGTACTTTAAGAAAGTTTGGATCAAGATTACAAGGTCATCCAAGTATGAAATGTTTACCAGGAATTGATATGTCAACAGGTTCTTTAGGCCAAGGTATTTCTTCTGCTGTAGGAATGGCTTTAGCAGGAAAAATAGATAACAAAGCATATAGAGTATATACTATTTTAGGTGATGGTGAATTAGAAGAGGGTCAAGTATGGGAAGCTTCTATGTGCGCAGCTCACTATAAATTAGATAACTTAACTGCTTTTGTAGATTTTAATGGACTACAAATAGATGGGAATATAGAAGATGTTATGAATCCATCACCAATAGATAAGAAGTTTGAAGCTTTTGGTTGGAATGTATTAGTTATTGATGGACATAACTATGATGAAATAATAGATGCTATAGAAAAAGCAAAAGAATGTAAGGATATGCCAACAGTTGTTATATGTAAAACTGTTAAAGGAAAAGGCGTATCATTTATGGAAAATGAAGCAGCATGGCATGGTACAGCGCCAAGCAAAGAACAATGTGAAAAAGCTTTAGCTGAGATTGGAGGAGACAGATAATGAGTAAGAAAATCGCTACAAGAGAAGCATATGGAAAAGCATTAGCAGAATTAGCAAAAGAAAATGAAAATGTAGTAGTCTTAGATGCGGATTTATCTAAATCTACTAAAACAGCTGACTTTAAAGCAGTTTCACCAGAAAGATTCTTTAACATGGGAATTGCTGAAGGAAATATGATGGGAGTTGCTGCAGGTTTATCAACTTGTGGAAAAATTCCATATGTAAGTACATTTGCAATGTTTGCAGCAGGTAGAGCTTTTGAACAAATAAGAAACTCAATCTGTTATCCTAAGTTAAATGTTAAAGTTTGTGCTACACATGCTGGATTAACAGTTGGAGAAGATGGTGCATCTCACCAAACTGTTGAAGATTTATCATTAATGAGAAGTATACCAAATATGGTAGTTATCTCACCAGCAGATGCAGTTGAAACTATGGCTGCAATTAAGGCTATAGCTAAATATGATGGACCTTGCTATGTAAGATTAGGAAGAGCTGCAGTTAATGTAATAAATGATGAAAGCACTTATGAATTCAAATTAGGAAAAGGTGTTGTAGTATCAGAAGGTAAAGATGTTACTATAGTTGCAACTGGAATTATGGTTGATGCTGCTATAGAAGCGAAAGAAATTTTAGCACAAGAAGGAATTGATGCTAAGGTTATAAATATACACACAATAAAACCTTTAGATAATGAGTTAATTATCGCAGCAGCTAAAGAAACAGGAGCTATAGTAACTGCTGAGGAGCATAGCGTAATTGGTGGATTAGGTTCTGCAGTTTCAGAAGTTGTTACTGAAAAATATCCAGTACCAGTTTTAAAGGTTGGAATTAATGATACTTTTGGAGAAAGCGGTAAGCCTGATGAATTATTAAAGGCTTATAACTTAACAGCACAAGACATAGTTAACAAAGTTAAACAAGCAATTACTTTAAAAAGATAGATTATATATACCACAAAACAGCTATTTTACCACTTAGAACTGCGATAAAAAAATCGCAGTTTTTTTGTTGTTAAAAAAGGTATATAATGGTGAAGTGTGTTAAATCATTTAGGATAAAAAAAGTAGAGTGAGGGAAAATAATACAAATAATTTAAATTTGTAAGGAGTATTTTTATGAGAAAAGATAATTTTAAAGATTTTTTATTAATAACTATTGGAATACTTTTAGTTGCAATATCAGTTGTATATTTCTTTGAACCTAATAATATTGCCGCTGGAGGAATAACGGGTTTAGCAATTGTTATAAATCATTATATACCATTTATATCAATTGGACCTCTTGTGCTTATTATGGATGCTACTTTATTTGTAATTGCATTAATAGTAATAGGACCTAAGTTCGGTGCTAAAAGCATATATTGTAGTTTTTTGTTATCAACATCTATGTGGGTAATGCAAAAGTTTTTTCCATTTACTATAACAAATGATTTAATGCTAGCCACTATATTTGGTACGTTAATAGCAGCTGCAGGAATGGCAATAGTATTTAATGCTAATGCATCAAGTGGAGGAACAGATATAATAGCTAAGATATTAAATAAATTTTTTCATTTTAATATAGGAAAATCATTGCTTATGGTAGATTTTTTAGTTACTCTATTAGGGGCAATAACATTTGGTATAAATATAGGGCTGTATGGATTATTATCTGTTATAGTAAATGGTGTTGTTATAGATAAGATAATAGCTGGGTTTAAAGTTAAGAGTGAAATTACAATAATAAGTAATAGAAATAAAGAAATAAGCCAATATATCTTAAATGATTTAGAAAGAGGATGCACCTTTATAAAGGGTGTTGGTGGTTTTACTGGTAAAGATACATCTTTGTTATATACGGTATTGGATAGAAGTGAGTTTATAAAACTAAAAAATCATATTAGCAGTATTGATAAAAATGCATTTATTACAGTTGGAGAAGTTCATGAGGTTATGGGAGAAGGATTTAAGGGTATAGATGAGGATTAAAAATAAATAAAAGATAGGAGATAGTTATGCAAAAGATTAAAGAATATTTATTAACGACAATAGGAACAGCATTAACAGCAATAGCATTAGAGTATTTTTTCTTTCCAAGCGATATAGCAGCAGGAGGGGTATCTGGTATAGGTTTAGTAATAAATAAATTATTAGGATTAGATACTAGTATAGTTGTTTTGGTCCTTAATATTTCCCTTTTTATATTAGCATTTCTTGTTTTAGGTAAATCTTTTGGAGCAAAAAGTATTTATGCAACAATAATGCTTTCAGTATTTATGTGGATAATTGAAAGGTTTTTTACTCCAGGAGTTTTAACTGAAAATATGTTTTTGGCTAGTTTCTTCGGATCAATAATTTTAGGAATGGGGGCAGCTATTGTTTTTCATCAAGGTGCATCTACTGGTGGAACTAGTATTATAGCTTCAATTATTAGTAAATTTACTCCAATTGGTATAGGAATATCTGTATTACTTACAGATTCATTTGTTTGTATATTAGCAATTAGTGTATTTGGTGTAGACAAAGGATTATTTGGATTCTTTAGTGTTATTTTAATAGGTTTAGTTATAGATAAGTTTATAGATGGATTTAATACATGTAAGCAGGTATTTATAATAACATCAAAAGAAAAAGCTATAGTTAACCATATAATTAAAAAAATTGATAGAGGATGTACAGTGCTTAATGGACATGGAGGATATACTGGAAGTGATGTGAAAATAATATACACAGTATTAAATTCAAATGAGTTTATAGCTTTAAAAAAAGATGTAAAAGAAATAGATCCAGATGCTTTTGTAACTGTTAATGAATCAACGGAAGTATTAGGAAAAGGATTTACAGATTTTCAATAAAAATATAGTAAAATAAAGTAAATAGCCCTTTAATATTGGTATTATGACTTTTAGTATGATATAATGGCTGTATAGTTTTTTTAGTTATTAAAGTTAAAGTTGTAAGAGGTGTTATTTATGATAGAATTTAAGGACGTGTCCAAGATATATGATAACAATGTTAAAGCGTTATCAAATGTAAATATAAAGATAGATTCAGGAGATTTTGTTTTCCTAGTTGGACCATCTGGTGCAGGTAAATCTACTTTTATAAAAATGTTATTAAAAGAAGTAGATCCAACAATGGGAGAAATTATAGTAGCTGATAAAGAGTTATCTAAGGTAACCAGAAAACAGATACCATATTATAGAAGAAAAATTGGAATGGTATTCCAAGATTTTAGATTAATACCTACTTTAAATGTATATGAAAATGTTGCATTTGCAATGAGAGTAGTAGAGGCATCACAAAGAGAAATAAGAAGAAGAGTGCCTATGGTATTATCTCTAGTAGGCTTATCTCACAAATATAAAATGTTCCCTAATGAGTTATCAGGAGGAGAGCAACAAAGAGTATCTTTAGCAAGAGCGATAGTTAATAATCCATCGGTTCTAATAGCTGATGAACCTACAGGTAACTTAGACCCAGAAACAGCAAAAGAAATAATGGGATTATTAGAGGATATAAATAGATCAGGAACAACTATATTAATGGCAACTCATGCAAAAGACATAGTAGATAATATGCAAAAGAGAGTTATAGCTATTGATAAGGGAATGGTTGTAAGAGATGATAGAAAGGGGATGTACGAAAATGAAAATTAGCACGTTAAATTATTTTATAGTAGATGCTTTAAAAAGCATAAAAAGAAATAGGACAATCAGTGTTGCCGCTATGATAACTGTATTAATAACTTTTTTCGTATTTGGTACATTTACTCTATTAGCATTAAATTTTAATAAAAGTATTGAAGATGTAGCATCTAAGATTCAAATTCAAGTATACTTAAAAGATGATATAAAATTAGTTGATCAAAAAGAAATAGAACTTAAGTTGATGGAAAATCAACAAGTTAGCGAAGTTACATATGAATCTAAAGATGAAGCATTTTTAAATTTAAAAGAAAACCTAGGAAGTAATGAAGGATTACTAGAAGGGTATGATTTAACTAATAATCCATTACCAAGTTCATTTATAGTTAACTTAAAAGATCCTTCATATGCCGAAGATGTAGCTAAATCAGTAGAAAATATGACTGGTGTTGAAGGAATAGGAAATCAACAAGATGTAATTAATACAATAAGTAAGTTTGTTGATGTAGTTCAAATAGTAGGAATAGGATTATTTATAGTATTTGTAGGTGTATCAGTATTCTTAATAATGAATACAATCAAGCTTACAGTTTACTCAAGAAGAAGAGAAGTTGGAATAATGAAGTTTGTTGGTGCAACAGACTGGTTTATTAGATGGCCTTTTGTTATTGAAGGTATAATAATTGGTGCAATAGGTTCATTATTATCAAGTATAATATTATACTTTGCATATAACGGAATATTTAGATGGATTGTTTCATCTATGTTTATAGTAAATTTAGTACAGCCACAATTTGTTTTAACAACTCTATTAGCTTGCTTTGTTGGTGGAGGTATAGTAGTTGGAGCAATAGGAAGTATATTTGCATTAAGAAAATTCTTAGTTGTTTAGTATATAGAATTTGTTAATTAGGCAAAAATAAATATATATAGAAATTATTTTAAAACTACAACTCATTACTTTAGTTCTGGGTTGTAGTTTTGTGTAAATAAAGGGAAATCAAATGAATATAAATTATTTTATATAGAAAGGAAAGGGAGTTTATGGAGAATTTTAATGAAGAAGAAAAGAAACCTAAGAAAAATGGAAGGAAAATATTTAAATACTTAATTTTAATAGCAGTGTTATTAATAACATATGTAGGAGTATTTTATTTAGGAAATATACTTGCTACTAAAGGTGTAATAATCGGATCAGTACCTGAAGATGCTATTAATGATTTAGAAGATATTCAAGATACTGAAAAATATTCAAATTTGTTTAATCTAAGAAGCATGTTATTTTCAATGTATGATGGAGAAATAGATGATGAGAAGCTTTTAGAAGGAGCTATGAAAGGTATGGCTGAGGCTATAGGAGATCCATATACTGTTTATATGGATAAAGATGAGTTTACAACATTTATGGAATCAAGCCAAGGAAGCTTCTATGGAATAGGAGCTCAATTAGGAGTTAGAGATAATAATATAACTATAATAGCTCCAGTTGAAGGATCACCAGCAGAAAAGGCAGGATTAAAGGCTGGGGATATAATATTAAAAGTTGATGATTATGAGGTTACAGATTTAAATACAGAGGCTGTTGTTTCTAGAGTTAGAGGAGAAGAAGGTGTTCCGGTTACATTAACGATTATGCGTGAAGGTGTAGATGAACCTTTTGAAGTTGAAATAGTAAGGGCTGAAATAAAGACTGAGTCAGTAAAGGGTGAAATACTAGAAGATGGAATAGGATATATTCAAATAACAACTTTTAGTGATGAAGAAGTAAGTGATAAGTTTAGTGAAAAATTAAATGAATTAAAACAACAAGGAATGAAAAAACTAATATTAGATTTAAGAGGAAACCCAGGTGGATACTTAAATGAATGTGTTGAAATAGCTTCTAATTTTATTCCAGAAGGAGAAGTAGTTACTTATACAATTGATAAGTATAACAAGAAGGTAATATCAAATTCAATAGGAGGAGATGCTATTGGAGTGCCGCTAGTTGTACTTGTTGATGGTGGAAGTGCTAGTGCTTCAGAAGTTGTAACTGGAGCTTTAAGAGATCATGAAGCTGCAACGATAATTGGAACAACGACTTTTGGTAAAGGGATAGTTCAACAACTTAAGGTTTTACCTAATGATATGGGAGGACTTAAAGTTACAACATCTAAGTACTATACACCAAATGGTGAAAATATTCATGGTACAGGAATAGAGCCAGATATAGTTGTAGAAATTCCACAAGAAGTATTAGAAATGGATTATGATAGAAGTATAGATCCACAATTTCAAAAAGCTTTAGAGGTAGTAAGAGAGAAGAATTAATTAGGAGGCTCAGAATGGATTTAATAATTCATAGTTTAACATCTGTAGCAGAAACAATAATTGAGCCAATGCATTTAGTTATGCTTTTAGTATTTGGGATAATATTTTATTTTAAAAATGTTAGAATAGTTTCTATTCAAAAAATGACATTAGGAGAGGGGCTAAATACCCCTCTAGAACTTACATTATCTCAAATTGTATTAGGAATATTAGCAGGTGCAATTGGAAGTGTAATATTATCTGTACTTGGAGTTACATTTAATGAAAATTCAGGAATAGAGTTTATATTTATGATATCAATATTATCTTTATTCTATAAAAAGAAATATATATCATATGCATACTCTGCAGCTATATTAGGTGCTATAGGAATTGCTTTAAAGTTTATCAGTAATATTACTGAAATGAAACTATTTTTAAATACTGATATATTATCATTGATGACTTTTGTAGGAGTAATATACATATTAGAAGGATTTTTAATTATATTTGATGGAAGTAGGGGAGCAATACCTGTATTTACAAAAAAAGAGGACAAAATAGTTGGAGGATTTTCATTTAATAGATATTGGCCAATACCTGTTGCAATACTTATGATTTTTACAAATAGTATAGCAGGTGAAGATTCGATTTATTCTAATGTAGCATCATGGTGGCCTATTATAAATAATAAAGAAGTATTATCTTTATTAGCTACTGCAATGATAGCAAGTATTCCTTTGTATGGAATAATGGGATATAGTAATGTTACATTTACTCAAGAAAAGAAAACTAAGTCATTAAGATGTGGCAGTACTATTTTAATATATGGAGTAACAGTTGCTTTAGTTGCACAGTTAGCTAGCATTAATATATTAGGGCAAATAATAGCTATAATATATGCACCATTAGCCTTTGAATTAATTATGAGATATGAGTATAGAGTTGAAAAGAAAGGCAAATGCTTATATGTAAGTGATGATGAAGGAATTATGGTTCTTGAAGTTACACCTAATTCACCAGCATATGAGGTTGGAATTAAGCGCGGAGATAAAATAATAGAAATTAATGGACAAAATATAAAATCAGAAGGAGATATTTTTAAGGCTGCTAGAGATAGTATACTTAAGGTTCCAATGAAAGTTAAAAACAATTCAGGACAAGTATTAGAATATATTGTGCAACCTAGAAATAAAAGGTTAGGTCTTCTACTAGTTCCTAAAATGGTTAAAAGAGAAGATATGTTTGAAATAAAGCCCGATGATTTAAAAAATATAATAAACGAGCTTAAGAATAAAAAGTAGAGGCTAACTTAGATGTTAGTCTCTATTTTCTATTTAGTGGAATGCCACCTTATTATAAAAGTTTTGAAAATGGTGAAGATAAAAAGTAAAATGTATTTATATTTTATTATTTTAAAGGTAATATTATTTTAGATAATTTAAGGTTTAAATATTTTGTAGAGAATATTTAAATTAATAAATAATAATTTGGAGGTGAGTATATGGGAGAATTTAAGATTCATTCTAAATTTAAACCAACAGGAGATCAGCCAGCAGCAATTGAAAGCTTAGCAAATGGTATAAAGAATAATGAGAAATATCAAACTCTTTTAGGTGTAACAGGTTCAGGAAAAACATATACTATGGCGAATATAATTGAAAAGGTTCAAAAGCCAACTATAGTTTTAGCACATAATAAAACTTTAGCAGCACAATTATGTTCTGAGTTTAAGGAGTTTTTCCCAGATAATATAGTTGAATATTTTGTTTCTTATTATGACTATTATCAACCAGAAGCATATGTTCCTCAAACTGATACATTTATAGAAAAGGATGCATCTATAAATGATGAGATAGATAAGTTAAGGCACTCTGCTACATCAGCATTGTTTGAAAGAAGAGATGTAATAATAGTAGCTTCAGTTTCTTGTATTTATGGACTAGGTAATCCGGATGAATATAAAAAGCTTACTATTTCTTTAAGAGTAGGTATGGAGAAAGATAGAGATGAGATAATAAAGAAGCTTATCGAAATTCAATATGAAAGAAATGATATTGATTTTTCGAGAGGTACTTTTAGAGTAAGGGGAGACTCTTTAGATATTATTCCAGCTTCATCTTCTACAAAAGGAATTAGAATTGAGTTCTTTGGTGATGAAATAGATAGGATAAGAGAGTTTGATGTTTTAACAGGAAAGATATTAGGAGAAAGAGAGCATGTTGCTATATTCCCGGCATCTCACTTTGCTGCATCACAAGAAACTTTAGATAAGGCAATAAAAGAGATAGAAGATGAACTTGAAGATAGATTAAGAGAGTTGACATCGCAAGATAAGTTATTAGAAGCTCAGAGATTAAGACAAAGAACTAACTATGATATAGAAATGATTAAAGAAATGGGATATTGTAGTGGAATAGAAAATTACTCAAGAGTATTAGATGGAAGAGCACCAGGTACTCCACCTAAGACATTATTAGATTATTTCCCTGATGATTATTTAATGTTTATAGATGAAAGTCATGTTACATTACCTCAATGTAGAGCAATGTATGCAGGTGATAGATCAAGAAAAGATACATTAGTTGAGTATGGATTTAGACTTCCATGTGCTTATGATAATAGACCATTGAAATTTACTGAATTTGAGAAAAAAATTAATCAAATTGTATTTGTTTCCGCAACTCCAGCTCAGTATGAATTAGACCATTCAACTAATATAGCTGAGCAAATAATTAGACCAACTGGATTATTAGATCCAGTAGTTGAAATAAGACCAGTAACAGGTCAAATAGATGATCTTTATGCTGAAATATTAAAAACTACAGAAAGAGGATTCAGAACATTAGTAACAACTTTAACTAAGAGAATGGCAGAAGATTTAACTAAGTATTTAACTGAATTAGGAGTTAAAACTACATATATGCATTCAGACATAAAAACTATTGAAAGAATGGAAATAATAAGAGATTTAAGATTAGGAGAGTTTGATGTTCTTGTAGGAATAAATCTATTAAGGGAAGGGCTGGATATTCCTGAAGTTGCACTAGTTGCAATTTTAGATGCAGATAAGGAAGGATTCTTACGTTCTGAAACTTCAATGATTCAAACTATAGGAAGAGCTGCAAGAAATTCAGAAAGTAAGGTTATAATGTATGCAGATAAAATGACAGGATCTATGGATAGAGCTATTAAGGAAACTAATAGAAGAAGAGAAATCCAAATGAAGTATAATGAAGAGCATGGAATTATACCTAAAACTATTATTAAGGATGTAAGGGCTGTAATTGAAGCAACAAAGGTTGCAGAAGAATCTGCGGACTATAATGTAGAGGAAGCAGTTGAATTAAGTGCTAAGGATAAGAAAAAATTAATTAAACAATACACAGAAGAAATGAAGGATGCAGCTAAAAATCTTCAATTTGAAAGAGCAGCAGAACTTAGAGATATGATTAATAAACTTAAGGATGAATGATTTCCTAGGAAATTATATTAAAATTTTTAATATATACCATTTATAAATCTCATAATTAAAATAAGGGTTAATATGATATAATAAAAAGGAAATGTTTTGAAAATAAGTGTATATAACTACTATAGTGTACATTTATCATGAGATTTTATAGCCCAAATTATATAATGAATTAGCTGATTCCTATATTTTAAAGTAGGAATCAGTTTTTTTATTATAGTTATAAATTAATTAGTTAAAATTTGGTATAATTTATATAGTTATTTATATAGGGGAGAATGTAAAGATGGATTTAAATAAAAAGATATTAGTAGTTGAAGATGATTGGGATATTAATGGACTTTTATGTAAAATGTTAATTCAAAATGGATATGAAGTTAGAGGTGCTTATTCAGGATCTGAGGCAAAGATGTGTATAGAGCAATTTGAATATGATCTTATAATTTTAGATTTAATGTTACCAGGAATATCTGGAGAAGAACTATTAAATGAAATAAGGAAAAAGCATGTTATGCCAATAATAGTTGCTTCAGCTAAAACTAGCGCTGAAGATAAGATATCAGTACTTAGAATGGGAGCTGATGATTTTATAAGTAAACCTTTTGATATTAATGAAGTATTAGCTAGAGTTGAAGCTCAATTAAGAAGGTATACTAAGTTTTCTAGCAAAAACAGTATTAGCAATAAATTAATTCATAAAAATTTAGAATTAGATATTGATAGCAGACAGGTACAGGTTAATGGAAAAGAAGTAAGTTTAACTGTTAGAGAATTTAATATATTAGAATTATTAATTACTAATCCCAATAAGGTATTTACTAGAGCGAATCTTTTTGAGTCTGTTTGGAAAGATGATTTTATGGGGGATGATAATACTGTTAATGTTCATATAAGTAACTTAAGATCTAAGCTTTCAAAAGTTGATAAGGATAATGAATATATACAAACGGTATGGGGAATTGGATTTAAGCTTAAGGATTAATGATTTTGATAATGAAGATGAGATGAATAGAGATATGGAAAGAGTAAAAGAGGAATCAATATTTTATAGAGATATAAAGGCAGAGGATATAGTAGAGGAAGAGGGAATTAGTAGCTTAATAACAATGGTAACATGTAGTTATGAGTTTGATGATGCAAGAACTTTAGTATAAGCAGCATTAAAACCAGTCCAATAAAAACTATTGTAAATATAAAATTGACATAATAAAACAAAAAAACATTGAGAATATGGAATAGAGAGCCTATAATAAATAAATCTAAAAGTGGTTATTAAAATATTATAATTTTAATAACTACTTTTTTCTTACTATAAAAAATAATAGATTTTACTACATAATTTAAATTTTTAGTTTTTATATATTATATTTTTGAACTTAATACTTTCTTAATATTTTCTTTAAGGTATTTTACAACTATAGATATACAATAAAATCAAGTTAAGAGATTAAATAAAAAATAACAAAAAAGCAATAGAGAATTTTATCAAGGGGGTAAATGAAGATGAAAGAAGTTATATTAAAAACTTATAACATTACTAAGAAATATGGAAATCAAGTAGCAGTAAACAATGTTAATATGACAATTAAAAAAGGTGAGATATATGGATTTATAGGTCAAAATGGAGCTGGTAAAACAACATTAATTAGACTTATTACAGGATTAATTCATAAAAGTGGTGGAGATATAGAACTTCTAGGAGTTAGTGGAGAAAATGAATTAAATAAAGCTAGAACAATGGTTGGAAGTTTAATTGAAACCCCTTCATTTTATACTAATATGACAGCAAGAGAAAATTTAGAGGTATCTAGACTAGTAAGAAACATACCTGGAAAGAAGTGTATAGATGAAGTATTAGAATTAGTTGGACTAAAAGATGTTGAAAAGAAAAAGATTAAAAATTTCTCTTTAGGAATGAGACAAAGGTTAGGAATTGCAAATGCATTAATGGGAAATCCTAAACTGCTTATACTAGATGAACCTATAAATGGACTTGATCCTATGGGGATAATTGAAATAAGGGAGTTATTAAAGAAGATAAATAAAGAAAAAGACATGACAATATTAATATCAAGTCATATATTAAGTGAATTATCAGAGCTTGCAACAACTTATGGAATAATATCAAATGGTAAGTTAATTGAAGAAATAACATCAGAAGAACTATCAGAAAAATGTAGACAATATATAGAGTTAAAGGTTGATGATACATCTAGAGCAGTAACTTTATTAGAAAGAGAGTTAGGAATTAGTGATTATGAGGTCTTAGAAGATAAAAAGATAAAGGTATTCTCTAATTTAGAGAATGTTGGAGAGGTAAATTCAATACTTTCGAAGTCTGGTGTTATTGTTGAAAGTATAAGTGTTAAGGGAGAAAATTTAGAAGGATACTTTATGAATACAGTTGGAGGTGTTTTAAATGCTTAAAGCTATACAAGCTGAATTATATAAATTATTTAAAAATAGAACATTTAAGGTATTAATATTTGTTGGAATTTTATTGTCTACATTAGTAATAGTTATGTGTTCATCAGTTTTTGATCAAATACTTAGTGATAGTTTAGGTAATATGCCAGAAGACCAAAAACAGGTTCTTATAGAGCAGATGGAAAGTATCTCTGAAAGTGATTCAGTAGTAACGCCAGGTCAGTTAGGAGTGCAATTGCAAGCCAAGGATATAATGAATCCTACTGCATTAGAAGTATATCATTCTTCTTTTGGTTCAGGAGTAATAGAGATATTAACAGGAATATTAGTAGCAGCATTAATGGCAAAAGAATATTCACAAGGTACAATTAAAAACTTTTTAGCTTATGGTAAGAAAAGAGAAGAATTTTATTTAGCAAAATTTACAGCTATAGTTGTAGCAATTGCAATTATTTTAGCAGTTATGACTATATTACCAACAATAGCAGTGACTATTATGAATGGATGGGGGCAAGCTTTTGAAATTTCACAATTATTAGGAATGATAAAAACGTTTGTAGCATCACTTATAGCTAGTTCTGCAGTAGCTGCATTAGCTATGATTATAGCAACATTAGTAAAAAGTAATGGAGCTACAATTGGAATAACAGTAGCAATATTTATAGGAATTCCAACATTTGCAGGATTTTTATACGGAATATATCCTTGGTTTGATAGAGTTTATGAAGTGTTACCATTTTATAATTCAGCATTAGCATCTTCAATTAAAGCAGGAAATGGAGATTTACTTAGATCAGTAGTAATTGCATTAATGACAATAGCAATTTCATTATTTGCGGGAATAAGAGTATTCAAAGCTCAAGATATAAAATAATGACAAAAAGTATGAAAAAGCGTGTAAAAACGCGTACCTCCGGGGTTAATCCAAAAATTGGATTAACCCCGGAGGTGGATACAATATTTGGAAGAGGTGTTTTTATGTTATATATAAAGAATTTTTCAAAGGAATATTCAAAAGGGAAAAAAGCTGTAGATAATATATCTTTAACTGTAGAAAGTGGAGAAATATTTGGATTTATAGGTCATAATGGTGCAGGAAAGACAACCACTATTAAATCTATAGTTGGAATTTTAGAATTTAATGAAGGTGATATTTTAATAGATAATAAATCTATAAAGAAAAATCCAATAGAGTGTAAAAAGGTAATGGCATATATTCCAGATAATCCTGACCTTTATGAAGCTTTAACTGGAATACAATATCTAAGTTTCATAGCAGATATTTATAAGGTAAGTAAAGATCAAAGAGAAAAATTAATTAAGTATTATGGGGATAAGTTTGAACTAACTAAATATTTAGGAGACTTAATATCTTCATATTCACATGGAATGAAGCAAAAGCTGGCAGTTATTTTTGCTTTAATTCATAAACCAAAATTGCTAATACTTGATGAACCTTTTGTTGGGTTAGATCCTAAGGCTGCGCATACACTTAAAGAAATAATGAGGGAAATTTGTAATGAAGGTAGTGCTATATTCTTTTCAACTCATGTATTAGAAGTAGCAGAAAAATTATGTGATAAGATTGCAATTATAAAAGGGGGAAAAATAGTTGCAGTAGGGGATACGGAAGAGGTTAAAGGAAATAGTACATTAGAAAATGTATTTATGGAGTTGATTGATAATGAGTAATTTATTTATTTTATTAAAAAATTCATTTGTAAATAGTACTGGTATTAATTCTTTATCTAAGGGAATAGATAATTCTAAAGAAAAAAAGAAATTGCTTATTACTACAGCAACATTGTTATTAATAGCTACAGTAATATGTTTTATGTCCACATCATATTCAATTGCATTAGCTATAGTGTTAAAACCAATGGGATATTTAGATTTAATATTAATAGTTGCTATATTATTTTCTTGTATTTTAAGTTTTATAATGTCAATTTACAAAGCACAAGGCACATTATTTAGTTCTAAAGATTATGATTTATTAATTTCTTTACCTATTAAGAATAGTACAATATTAACTAGTAAAATCCTAAGGTTAATGTCTATAAGCTATATAGAAACAGCACTTATAATAATACCGGCATCAATAGTATATTTTATTTATAATGAAAGTTTATCATGGATTTTCTTTATTATATTAGTAGTAGGATTAATATTTATCCCCATGATTCCAATAATAGCAGCATCAATAATAGCTATGATTATAACATTTATATCATCAAGATTTAAGCATAAAAATATAGCAACTACAGTAGTTGGGATGGGAGCTCTTTTATTAATTCTAATAGTTTCAATGAATATGCAAAATTATATTGATGAATTTGTAGAAAATAGTGATTCCATAGTAAGTGGATTATCTAAAATATATCTACCAGCAATGTATTTAAAAGATGCATTAGTAAATTATGATGTATTTAACTTATTAAAATTTATAGTAATATCAATAATTCCATTTGTAATATTTATAATAGTCTTTAGTAAGGCATTTAAAACTGTAAATGGGAAATTATCAGAAAGTTATAAGAAAGCAAATTATAAAGTAAAAAAACTAGAGACAAGTAGTATAACAAAAGCTCTAGTTATGCAAGAGTTAAGAAGATACTTTGCAACACCTATTTATGTTATGAATACAGCATTTGGAATGGTTTTATTAGTTGCAGCATCCATAGCTACTTTATTTGTAAGTAAGGAAACATTAGTAGAATTATTAGGATATCCAGAAATAGCAAATATGATTCCTGTAGCAATATTAGTTATTTTAGTATTTACTATTGGATTATCTTGTACAACAAATTCATCTATATCATTAGAGGGAAATAGATTGTGGATATTAAAAGTCTTACCAATAGAGCCTAAGGATATATTTAAGGGTAAAATAATAACTAATTTAATAATAACAATTCCAGCAGCAGTTATAGCAAATATTATATTTTATATAGGGTTAAAGTTTGAGGTTAAGTATTTAATATTTAATTTAGTAATAAGTATAGTATTTTCAATTGTATCAGCAGTATTAGGATTAATAATTAATTTATGTTTTCCTAAAATGGAATGGACGAATCCAACCGCAGTAGTAAAACAAAGTGCAAGTGTAATGATAACTATTTTAGGAATAATGATATTAATCTTAGCACTAATAGGGGTATCAATTGGATTAGTTAAAATATTTAGTGTTACCAATATGATGATTATTTTAACTGTAGTGCTAATTTTATTTTTGATAACATTATTTGTTTCAATTAAAGTATTAGATAATATAGGTAGTAAAAAATTTAATAGGTTATAAACAAGTTACCTCTGAGGTCCATATAAGTATTTGATGTGACTCAGAGGTAGTTTATTTATAAATTATTGGAAATGTTTAATATATAGAATATAATATATGTTAGAAAATATCAGCGAAAAATTGGTTTAGAAGAGGAGAAAATATGGCTGTAATATGTGGTTTAATAGCAATAATTATTGTTTTAATTTCTATTATTATAGGATATAAGAGAGAGTTTAGAAGAATAAACAAGGAGA
The DNA here is from genome assembly GCF_004353185.1 of Clostridium cuniculi. Taxonomy (GTDB): domain Bacteria; phylum Bacillota; class Clostridia; order Clostridiales; family Clostridiaceae; genus Clostridium; species Clostridium cuniculi. The sequence goes on from NZ_SMUS01000024.1 coordinate 30,675, forward strand.
TTTCTAATAATTTAGATGAATATGTAAATATAAAAACTAAATCTGTAGATAAGGATGTTGAGAATTTAGTTCAAAATATAAACTTAATATTTGATTCAAAGCAAAAGGTTGTAGCCGAAAAGAAGAAAAAAGAAGATGAGTTAAGAGCAAGTATATCAAATATGTCTCATGATTTAAGAACTCCATTAACATCTATAATCGGATATTTACAAATGATAAAATCAGAAAAATCATCAGAGGCTGATAAAAAAGAATATATAGATATAGTAGAAAAAAGAACAAAATCTTTGCAAAAGCTTATTAGTAGTTTTTATGACTTATCAAGAATAGAAGGAAATGAATATAACTTTAATTATAAGAAAGTAAATTTAAGTAATGTATTATGTGAAAATGTAGCAGTATTCTATAATGACTTTATAAATAATAATATTGAACCAGTTATTGAAATTGAAGAAGGTATTAAGGAAATTATATCCGATGAAGGTGCTATTACTAGAATTTTTTCTAACTTAATAGGAAATATGATTAAGCATGGTGAAAACTATGTAAAAATATCTTTAAAGCAAGAAAATGATATAATAATTACAGAGTTTACTAACAAAGCAACAGGATTAACACAAGAAAATGTGGATAAATTATTTAATAGATTTTATACTGTGGATAATTCGAGAAGCGATAGAAATACAGGATTAGGCCTATATATAACAAAGGTATTAGTAGAAAAGCTAGGGTATGATATAACAGCAAAACTAGAAAATGAAAATTTAAAAATTAAAATAGTATGGAAATAAAAGAATTTTAAAAATACAAGTAGATATAAATAAAATATTTACTTGTATTTTTTTATCTATAATAATTGCAAAAAAATTGAAATTATATTGAAAAAAGAATACTAATATGCTAGTATACTAGTAGGAGCTATGAAAATTTATTGTTAAAAAGCTATTTTATAGGTTAGTGTTGATGCAAATATATACGACTTTGTTTATAAAATTACAACATTTACCCAATTAAAATCCACATGAAAGCATTAACACTAACAAAATTAAGTATGAAAATAACTAATAGTAGGTGAGAGAAATGAGCAATATTTTAGAAAAATTTAATAAACAAAAAGATTATATTATTTGTATAGATTCTGATGGATGTGCAATAGATACTATGGATATAAAGCATATAAAGTGCTTTGGACCATGTATGGTAACAGAGTGGAATCTTGAAGAGTGGAGAGAACCTATATTAGAAAGATGGAATGAAGTTAATCTTTATACATTAACAAGAGGAATAAATAGATTCAAAGGGTTAGCAGTAGCCCTTACAGAAATTAATGATAAATATGTAAAAATTGAAGGATTAGATGAATTTGTAAAATGGACGGAAGAAACTAAAGAGCTTTCAAATGAAGCTTTAGAAGTTGAAATACAAAAAACAAATAATATTTGTATAAAAAAGGCCTTAGAGTGGTCTAAATCTGTAAATGAATCAATTGATTTATTAAGTGATGATGAAAAGCGTCCATTTGAAGGAGTAAAAGAAGCTATAATTGAAGCTAAAAAGAAAGCTGATATAGCAATAGTATCATCTGCAAATGAAAAAGCAGTTTTAGATGAATGGAGCAAGCATGGCCTTTTAGAACATGTTGATATAGTTTTAACTCAAAACATTGGCTCAAAGGCTTATTGTATTAGTAAGCTTATTGAAAAAGGATATAGTAAAAATAATGCTTTAATGGTTGGGGATGCTTTAGGGGATCTTAAGGCTGCTGAATCAAATGAAGTTTCATTTTATCCAATAATGGTTAAAAAAGAAAAAGAGTCATGGAGTAGATTTACTAAAGAAGCTTTAGAGAAATTTATAGGTAATTCATATTCAGGTGGATATCAAGAAAAAGTTATAGATGAATTTAAAGAAAATTTATCTAAATAAAAATTATAGTATTTAAGTAAAGGTGGAGTTTTAATGAAAGACTTAGGATTCAAAAGCAAAAAAATATTAGGTTTTGGAGAGATAATGCTAAGGCTTACTCCTCCTAATAATCAAAAAATAATACAAGCTAATTCTTTTGAGGCTGTGTATTCTGGGGGAGAAGCAAATGTAATAGCAAGTCTTGCTATATTAGGTCATGATACTAAATTTATAACTAAGCTTCCAAATAATTATTTGGGAAAGAAAGTAATAAGTAAATTTAGAAGTTATAACGTTGATGTAAACGATGTTATTCTAGGGGATGGTAGATTAGGTGTATATTATTCCGAAATTGGACATGGACTTAGGAGTACTGAAGTTATATATGATAGAAAATACTCAGCAATATCTATAGCAGAAAAAGATGAATTTAATATAAAGAATATGTTGAATGGTATTGGATTAGTGCATTTATCAGGGATAACTCCTGCTTTAAGTAAAAATTTAAAAGAGCTGATAATAGATATTGTAAAAGAATGTAAAAAACAAGGTATATTAATCTCTTATGACTCCAATTATAGATCAAAATTATGGTCTATAGATGAAGCTAAAGAGGTATTAGAGGAAATATTGCCATATATAGATTTCGCTTTTTTAGGATATTTAGATATGATAAATATATTAAAGTTTGATGATAATAATTTGCCATTTGAGGAAAATTTAGAGTATAATTATAAAAAATTATTTGAAAAATATCCTAATTTGAAGTATGCAGCATCTACTAAAAGAACTGTAAATTCAATAAATAATAATACGTTACAAGGATATCTATTCAATGGAAATGAACTTTTTAAATCAAATTCATATACATTTGATATATTAGATAGAGTTGGTGGAGGAGATGCCTTTACAGCAGGAATACTTCATGGAATTTTAAGTAATATGAAAAATGAGAGAATTATAGAGTTTGGAACTTGTGCAAGTTCTTTAAAACATTCAATAATAGGAGATATAAATATTATTGATGAAGATACAATTAATTCATTTATAGATGATGGATTATGTAATGTAAAGAGATAGTATATAAATATTTAATAATAAGTTATAAATAGTATATTGTAGGAGGAGAGTTTATGTTATATCCAATAATTACAGAATCAAGACAATTAATAAATTTAAATGGTATATGGAAGTTTAAATTAGATAAAGGGTATGGTTTAACTGAAGAACTAAGTAAGTCACCATTAAAAGATACTATAGAAATGGCTGTTCCAGCATCATATAATGACTTAGTAGAAAGTAAAGAAGTAAGGGATCATGTTGGATGGGTATGGTACGAGAGAAACTTTGTAATTCCTAAGTATTTACTTAATGAAAGAATAGTATTAAGATTTGGATCAGCAACACATGAAGCAAAAGTATATTTAAATGGACAATTTTTAGTTGAACATAAGGGTGGATTTACTCCTTTTGAAGCTGAGATAAATAATTTATTGGTATCTGGGGAAAATAGACTTACAGTTGCTGTTAATAATATAATTGATGAAACTACTTTACCAGTAGGATTAGTAAAAGAAGAAGAAATCAATGGAAAAAAAGTTATAAAAAATTTGGTTAATTTTGACTTCTTTAATTATGCTGGAATACATAGACCAGTAAAAATATATACAACACCAAAAAATTATATAGAAGATATAACTATTGTTACTGACTTTGAAGAAAATACTGGATATGTTAATTATGAAGTAAAGACTATTGGAGAAGGTAACATCAAGGTATCAATAATTGATGAAGAGAATAATTTAGTTTCAGAAGGTGCAGGAAAGCAAGGAAAGCTTACTATAGATAATGTTAGACTATGGGAGCCTATGAACGCATACTTATATAGATTAAAAGTAGAATTAGTAAAGGATGACTCTATAGTTGATACTTATGTAGAAGAGTTTGGAGTGAGAACTGTTGAAGTTAAAGAAGGAAAGTTCTTAATTAATAATAAACCATTTTACTTTAAAGGATTTGGTAAGCATGAAGACTCTTATGTTAATGGAAGAGGAATAAATGAAGCTATTAACATAAAAGATTTTAATTTAATGAAGTGGATTGGAGCAAATTCATTTAGAACTTCACACTATCCTTATTCAGAAGAAATAATGAGATTAGCAGATAGGGAAGGAATAGTAGTAATTGATGAAACTCCAGCAGTTGGTGTACACTTAAACTTTATTGCTACTGGATTTTTTGGAGAAAATGTTAAAAGAGATACATGGAAAGAAATTAGAACTAAAGAGGCACACGAGCAAGTTTTAAGAGAATTAGTTGAGAGAGACAAAAATCATCCATGTGTTGTAATGTGGTCTGTAGCTAATGAACCAGACTCAGATTCTGAAGGTGCAAAAGAATATTTTGAACCATTAATAAAACTAACAAAAGAGTTAGATCCTCAAAAGAGACCTGTTACTGTAGTTACTTATTTATACTCTACACCTGATAAATGTAAAGTTGGGGATATAGTAGATGTATTATGCTTAAATAGATATTATGGATGGTATGTAGCAGAAGGAGATTTAGAAGAAGCTAAAAGAATGCTTGAAGATGAATTAAGAGGATGGGAAGAGAGATGTCCTAATACTCCTATAATGTTTACAGAGTATGGTGCAGATACTGTTGCTGGTATGCATGATACAGTTCCAGTTATGTTTACTGAAGAATACCAAGTAGAATATTATAAAGCTAATCATGAAGTTGTAGATAAATGTAAAAACTTTGTTGGTGAACAAGTATGGAATTTTGCAGATTTTGCAACAAGTCAAGGAATTAAAAGAGTTCAAGGAAATAAAAAGGGTATATTTACTAGAGAAAGAAAACCTAAAATGATAGCGCATTCATTACGTGAGAGATGGAGAAGTATACCTGATTTTGGATATAAAAAATAATATCTAGTAGTTTTTATAATTTAAATTAGGTATACACTGTATACCTAATTTTTTTTATGTTATAATGTAATATACTAGTGTACTAGAGTCAAAGTCTAAGTTAGAGTTTATAGATAGCATTATTAGGAGGTAATAAAAAGTGATTCTTTATGAAAAGTTAGATAAAGAAACAGGAAAAGATTATGTGTATAGAGTGTTAAAAGGCAACATTATGTGTTTAGAATTAAAACCTGGAGAATTATTAAGTGAGGCAGAGCTAGCTAAAAAGTTAAATGTATCAAGAACACCTATAAGAGAAGTATTAATAAAGCTTAAGGCTGAAAAATTAATAGAGGTTAAACCACAAGCAGGAACTTATGTTTCTTTAATAGCTTGGAATTTAATAGAAGAGGCTGTTTTCATTAGATATAATTTAGAAAAAGAAGCATTAAAAGAAGCTTGCGAAAATTTCTCAGAAGATATATTAATGGAAATGGAAAAGTGTCTATTTGCACAAAAGTTAATTGCACAAAAAGGAGATAACTTAATAGAGTTTCATAATTTAGATAAGGAATTCCACAAATTGTTATTTGTTGGTATAAATAAATCAAATGTATGGGAATCTATTTGTAATATAAGCACTCATTATAATAGAATGAGATTGCTTGCAGAAATGAAGTCCAATAAAGAGTTTTTAGTAGATCAACATATAACATATTTAGATATTATAAAAAATAAAAAGAGTGATATTATTGAAGAGGTTGTATCAACTCATATTAAAGAACCGGTTGAACAATGGAAAAAATTGATAAAAGAAGATGCAGAAATAGCTCATTATATAGTTTAATATAAAAATAAAAAAACAAATTAAAAAATAATACAAAAATATGAAAAAATAGCAAATTAATTTAAGAAAAGTAAAAAATATTATATAAAATAGAGCCATATTATATTAAATTTAATATTATATGGCTTTTTATTATGTATAAAAATTTAAATGTTTTCAAAAAAAACTATTGTAATTCATATATTAATATGCTAGTATACAAGTATAGTAGTTGCAAGGAGGAATGAAAAATGAAATTACCATTTAATATTGATTTAAAAGATAAAGTTTGTGTTGTAACAGGTGGAACAGGAGTTCTTTGCGGAGCAATGGCAGACGCACTTGCAGAATGTGGAGCAAAAGTTGCTGTTTTAGCATTAGGACAAGAAGCTTGTGATAATAAAGCTAAAGAGATAAATGAAAAAGGTGGACAAGCAATTGGTGTTGAAGCCAATGTTTTAGATAAAGAAAGCTTAAGAAAAGCTCATGAAATAATTCTTAAAGAATTCGGACCAGTTGATATATTAATAAATGGAGCTGGAGGAAATCATCCAAAGGGAACTACTACTAAAGAGTATTTAGAAGCTGAAGATTTAGAAAATGAAGAGTTAATAACATTCTTCGATTTAGATCCAAAAGGAGTAGAATTCGTATTTAATTTAAACTTCTTAGGAACATTACTTCCATCACAAGAGTTTAGTAAGGATATGATTAATAAAGATGGTGCTACAATAATTAATATATCATCTATGAATGCATTTACACCACTTACAAAGATACCAGCATATTCAGGAGCTAAAGCAGCAGTAAGTAACTTTACTCAATGGCTTGCAGTGCATATGTCTAAGGTTGGAGTTAGAGTTAATGCAATAGCACCAGGATTCTTTGTAACAGCTCAAAATAAAAAATTATTATTTAACGAAGATGGAACAGCAACACCAAGAACTGAAAAAATCTTAAATAGCACACCTATGAGAAGATTTGGTGAAGCTGAAGAATTAATAGGAACATTATTATACTTAGTGTCTGAAGAAGCATCAGGCTTTGTAAATGGAGTAGTTATTCCAGTTGATGGAGCATTTTCAGCTTATTCAGGAGTATAGGAGGTATAAAACAATGATTTTAGATGAATTAAAAGCAAATGGAATCGTAGCTGTAGTCAGAGGTAAAAGTATTGATGAAGCTAGAGGATACATGGAAGCTTGCTTAAGAGGTGGAGTTAAATCATTGGAACTTACTTATACAATACCAGATGTATGTGAGCTTATAAAAGAATATAGCTCACATGCAGAAGCATTAATTGGAGTTGGAAGTGTTTTGAATGCTAAAATGGATTCTGATGCAATTGAGGCTGGGGCAAAATATGTTGTAAGTCCAGGATATAGTGAAGAAGTTAATAAGGTTTGTAAAGAAATGAATATTCTTTATTTACCAGGTTGTATGACAGTAAGTGAAATAATGAGAGCTATGGATGCTGGAAATAAAATGGTTAAATTATTCCCAGGAGATGCATTTGGACCAAAATATGTAAAAGCAATAAAAGCACCTATTCCAAATGTAGAAATAATGCCTACAGGAGGCGTTTCAGTTGATAATATTGAAGAGTGGTTTGCAAATGGAGTTTCTTGTGTTGGAGCTGGAAGTTCATTAATAAAAGGATCACTTGAAGATATAGAAAATAAAGCTAAAGCTTTCATGGAAAAGCTAGACAAAATTAGAGGTTAAAAAATTTTTTTAAATAAACTAGTATACTAGTATTCGAAAAGTAGACTAGAAAAATTTAAAATAATAATCTATATTGTTAGAAGGAGGAAAAAAATCATGGAAATGACATTCAGATGGTATGGTAAAGATGATCCAGTTAAAATTGAATACATCAAGCAAATACCAGGAATGAAGGGAATAGTCACGGCTATATATGATATTCCAGTTGGAGAAGTTTGGCCGTTAGATAGAATTTTAGAATTAAAAAAAGAAATAGAAAGTCATGGATTAAAGCTTTCAGTAATAGAAAGTGTACCAGTTCATGAGGATATAAAGCTTGGTTTACCAACAAGGGATAAATATATAGATAATTATATACAAACAATTAGAAATTTAGCAGAAGCTGGCGTTGATACAATATGCTATAATTTTATGCCAGTATTTGATTGGACAAGATCTGATTTAAATTATGAATTAGAAGATGGCTCAACATGTTTAATATATGATGAAGAACAAGTTAAGAAGATGGATCCAGCTTTAGGTGAATTAGAGTTACCAGGATGGGATACTTCTTATGGAGAAGGTGGCCTTAAAGCTTTATTAGAACAATATAAAGATATAGATGAAGAAAAACTATGGAGTAATCTAAATTACTTTATACAAAGAATAATGAAGGTTGCTGATGAAGTAAGAATGAAAATGGCAATACATCCGGATGATCCACCATGGGGAATATTTGGATTACCAAGAATAATAACTAATTTTGATAACTTAAAGAGATTCATAGATTTATATGATAGTCCATATCATGGAGTAACTTTATGTACAGGTTCTTTAGGATGTACTAAGTCTAATGATATAGTTAAGATGATTAACTATTTTGGTAAAGAAAGAAATAGAATCCATTTTGCTCATCTTAGAAATGTAAAAATAACTGGAGATAGCAGCTTTAATGAAGTAGCTCATTTATCAGAAGCAGGTTCTTTAGATTTCTATGAAATAGTTAAAGCATACTGTGATTATGATTTTGCAGGTCCATATAGACCAGACCACGGAAGAATGATCTGGGGGGAAACTGGTAGACCTGGATATGGATTATATGATAGAGCATTAGGTGCAGTATATATTAATGGATTAATTGAAGCAATTAAAAAGAATAAAAATAATTAATATATAAGGGGATAGTAAAATGAAGAATTTTATGGATAAAGACTTTTTACTAGAAAATGAAGTAGCTAAAGTTTTATACCATAATTATGCTTCAAAGGTGCCAGTGTTTGATTATCACTGTCACCTAGTTCCTATGGAAATAGCCACAGATCATAAGTTTAAAAATGTAACTGAAATGTGGCTATACCATGACCACTATAAGTGGAGAGCTATGAGAAGCTTTGGTATAGATGAAGAATATATAACAGGAAATGCAAGTGACTATGATAAATTTTATCAGTTTGCAAAAATGATGCCATATTTAATTGGAAATCCAATTTATCATTGGTCTCATTTAGAACTTAAAAGATTCTTTGGAGTAGAAGAAACATTAAGTGAAAAAACAGCTGATATTATATGGGAAAAATGTAATAAGGCAATAGAAGAAAATGAGTTAACTGCTAAAAAGTTAATTGAAATGTCTAATGTTCTTTATATTGCAACTACAGATGATCCAATAGATGATTTAAGATATCATAAGCAAATAAAAGAAGATAAAAACTTTAAATGTTCTGTTAATCCAACCTTTAGACCAGAAAAAGCAATGAAAATACAAAACCAAGGATTTAAAGAGTACATAAGCAAGTTATCTGAAATTAGTAGTATTCAAATTAAATCTTTTAATGATTTAAAGAAAGCTTTAGAAATAAGATTAGATTATTTCTATGAAAATGGATGTATGATTAGTGACCACAGTTTAGAGAGGGTTATTTTTTATAATTTTTCATGTGAAGAAATTAACGAAATCTTTATTAAGGCTTTAAATGATCAAAATATAACTAATGAAGAAGCATCAAAATATTCAGTAGCATTATTAATAGAATTAGGAAAAATGTATGCTGAAAGAAAAATGGTAATGCAATTACACATAGGTGCATTAAGAAACAATAATACAAGAATGTTTAATAAAGTAGGGGCAGATGCAGGATTTGATAGTATTGATGATGGTGAAATAGCATATTCACTTTCAAGGATATTAGATGAATTAGATAAGGAAGATAAGCTTCCGAAAACTATTTTATATTGCCTAAATCCAAAGGATAATGAAGTAATCGGAACTATGATTGGTAATTTCCAAACTGGAGGAATAGCTGGAAAGATTCAATTTGGATCAGGATGGTGGTTTAATGATCAAAAAGATGGTATGGAAAGACAAATGATGGCATTATCACAACTTGGCCTTATAAGTCAGTTTGTAGGTATGGTAACTGATTCAAGAAGCTTTTTATCTTATACAAGACATGAATATTTTAGAAGAATATTATGTAATTACCTAGGACATTTAGTTGAAAGTGGTCAATATCCTTATGATGAAGAAATATTAGGTAATATTGTAGAAAATATTTGTTATAAAAATGCTAAGAAATATTTTGAAAGATAGACTATTGTATATTTAGAGTGGGAATTTTCAGAGTATGATATTCCCTTCTAGATTTAATATTATCATATGTGTAAATGTATTCAGAGAATTGAAGAGTTATTTGGGAGAGTGAGTAAATTATGTTTCTTGATTTAATAAGTAAAAAAGAAGATCAAGTAAAAGAGTTTAATATGGGTGATAAAATTGGATATGCATTTGGAGATTTCGGATGTGCTATATTCTTTGCATTCGTAAGTAGTTATTTAATGGTTTTCTATACAGATGTTTTAGGAGTAAGTGCAGCTGCTGTTGCTATATTATTTGTAATAGCTAGAGTATGGGATGCTATTGCTGACGTTGTAATGGGGGTTATTGTAGATAAGATAGGAACTACTAGGCATGGTAAGTTTAGACCTTATGTAGTTAGATTTGGTTTACCATTAGTTATAGTAGGTGTATTTTGTTTTACTTTAATTCCAGGTTTACCAGAAAATATGAAATTACCATATGCTTATGTAACATATATTTTATTTGGTATGTTATATACAGCAGTAAATATTCCATATGGTTCTTTAGCGTCTGTTATGAGTAATGATCCTGACGAAAGAACTGCCTTATCAACATTTAGAAATATTGGATCTATGGCAGCAAATATTTTTGTAATGTTCTTTGTTCCAGAGGTAGTTTTCAATGCTCAAGGAGAAGTAACAGCAGAAGGATTTATACTTTGTGCAATAATACTTGCTATAATTTCTACAGTATCATTTTTCCTAAACTTTAGATTAACTAGAGAAAGAATAGTTCATAATACAAGTCAAAATAAAAAAAGTTTATTAAGTACTTTAAAAATGTTATTAAAGAATAGAGCTTTCATAGGAGTTTCAGTAGCATCATTTACTATGATGGGGGCTTCTTTAACTATTACTTCTTTAAATGTATATATATTTAAAGATTATTTCAATAATACAGCATTAACGTCTTTAGGTGGAATGGTAGGAATGGTTGCAAGTTTTTGTGTTATTCCTTTTGCAGGAACTATAGTTAAGAAAATTGGTAAAAAGGAAGCAACAGTTTTAGGTGGAGCATTTGCCACAATTATTTATGGAATAATGTTAATTATACCAAACTTAACAGCTATAACTTATATAGTACTATCATTTATTGCTGGATTAGGGACAGGATTAATTAATACGATAATATGGGCATTAGTTAGTGATGTTATTGATTACCAAGAATACATTAGTGGAGAAAGAAATGAAGGTACTGTTTATTCACTTTATTCATTGGCAAGAAAATTATCACAAGCTGTATCTGGAGGAATTGGTGGAGTTGCATTATCAATACTAGGGTATAAATCAGGAGCTGCAGTACAAGCAGCATCAGTTGGATTAGGTATTAAAAATATGGCCTTAGGAATAGCTGTATTTGGATATTTATTGACAACATTAATATTATTATTTGTATATAATCTTTCTAAGAAGAGATTAGCAGAAGTTAATAATGAATTAGCAAAGAAAAGAGTTATGGTATAACACTAAAAGTAAAAAGTTTTATTAGAATTAATTATTTTTTATATAAATAGGGTATTAGTATACATTGACATGTATACTAGTATTCAATTAATTGAAAGATACGTTATAATGGAGGTAATAAAAATGGTAAATTTAAAAGCAACACCTTATAATTTAGATGAAGAATCTATAAAATGGGTAGAAGATACAATAGCTAATATGTCTATTGAAGAAAAGATAGGACAATTATTTGTTAATATGGGATCTAGTCGTGATGAGGAGTATCTAAAAAGTATTTTAGATAATTATCATATTGGAGCTGTTCGTTATAATCCAGGTAAAGCTGAAGAAGTATATGAACAAAACAGAATATTACAAGAAAATTCTAAAATTCCACTATTAATAGCTGCTAATACAGAAATGGGTGGAAATGGAGCATGCACAGATGGAACATATGTTGGTAATGAGGTGAAAATTGCTGCAACTCAAGACCCACACTATGCTTATGAATTAGGAAGAATATCTGGTGTTGAAGCATCTGCTATAGGATGCAACTGGAGTTTTGCTCCAATTGTTGATATAAATAGAAACTGGAGAAATCCAATAATCTCTACTAGAACTTGGTCTGCAGATGTTGATCAAACTTTAGAATTATCTCTAGAGTATATGAGAGGTATAAGAGAATCAGGAATTTTACCAGCTGCTAAGCATTTCCCTGGAGATGGTATAGATGAAAGAGACCAACATTTATCATTTGCGCCAAATTCTTTATCAGTAGAAGAATGGGATGCTACTTTCGGAAAAGTATACTCTGGATTAATTGAAGCAGGTCTTCCATCAATAATGGCAGGTCACATTGCTTTACCAAAATACGTAAAATACTTTAATCCAAATGCTACAGTTCAAGAAATGAATATGCCTGCAACTTTAAGTAAATATGTATTAACAGATTTATTAAAAGGTAAAATGGGATTCAATGGCTTAGTTGTAACTGATGCATCTCACATGGTTGCTATGACTTCAGCTATGAAACGTAAAGATATGTTACCAACTGCAATTGCTGCAGGTAGTGATTTATTCTTATTCTTTAATGATCCAGATGAGGATTTCCAATGGATGATGGAAGGATATAAGAATGGAGTTATAACTGAAGAAAGACTTCATGATGCATTAAGTAGAATATTAGGTTTAAAAGCTTCTTTAGGATTACATAAGAAAGCTAAAACTGAAATATTACCACCAAAAGAAGAAGCTATGGCTAAAATTGGATTAGAAGAAAATAAAAAAGTAGCTTTAGAGGTAGCTGATAAAGGTATAACTTTAGTTAAGAATAATGAAGAAATATTCCCAATTTCACCAGATAAGACTAAGAGAGTGTTACTTGTAAATGCTAAAGGATTTGAAGGTGGCTTTGGTAAATTTGTATCTCTTATGCAAGGAGTACAAAAAGGACCTATAGATATACTGAAAGAATTATTAGAAGCAGAAGGATTCCAAGTAGAAATATATGAATCACAAATAGATAAGGTTATGAAGTTACCAAAAGAAGAAATGTATTCAGCACTTGGTAATGTTTATGCTGGTAAGCGTCCAATATCTGAATTAACTTCAAAATATGATTTAGTTATAAACTTAGCTAATGTAGATGCAAGTGTTGATCAACGTCTTCAATGGCCACCAAGCAAAGGTACTCCAGATATTCCATTCTATGTAAATGAAATACCTACTATCTTTGTTTCAGTACAATGTCCATTCCACTTAGCTGATGTACCACAAGTTAAGACTTATATAAATGCTTATGATGGTAAAGATTATACTCTTAAAGCATTAGTTGATAAAATGATGGGACGTTCAGAATTTAAGGGAGTAAGTCCAGTAGATGCCTTCTGTGGACTTGAAGATACTAGATATTAATAAAAAGAAAAAATACTATTACAATACCTACCTAGACACTTAAGAATATTATAGAAAACAAACGAACGAGATAAAAAGCATTTTCTTTTACTAAAGGAAAATGCTTTTTATTATATTAAAAATTATAGTAAACAAAAGATAAATTTCATTGACAATAAAAATCAATAATTCTAAAATTAAATAAAGAATGTTTGTTCGAGAGTAAAATATACTATTTCTGACAAAAATAAAATAATGAAGTATATTGAAGAGGTTAAAAAAATGAAAGATAAGATTATAGTAAAAGGTGCAAGAGTACATAACTTAAAAAATGTATCATTAGAAATACCAAGAGACAAATTAATAGTATTTACAGGTTTATCAGGTTCAGGTAAATCTTCTTTAGCTTTTGATACATTATATGCAGAAGGACAAAGAAGATATGTTGAATCTTTATCATCATATGCGAGACAATTTTTGGGACAAATGAATAAGCCAGATGTTGATTATATTGAAGGATTATCACCAGCAATATCAATAGATCAAAAAACAACTAGTAAAAACCCAAGATCTACAGTAGGAACAATAACAGAAATATATGATTATCTAAGATTATTATATGCAAGAATAGGTATTCCACATTGTCCTAAGTGTGGTAAGGTAATAAGCCAACAATCTGTGGATCAAATTGTGGATCAAATAATGGCTATTGGGGATAGAACTAAGATTCAAGTTTTAGCTCCAATTATAAGAGGAAAAAAAGGAACACATGAAAAAGTATTAGAAAGCATTAAGAAAAATGGATATGTAAGAGCCAGAGTTGATGGTGAAATATACGAATTAGCAGAAGAAGAAATAAAGTTAGAAAAGACTAAAAAACATAATATAGAAGCTGTAGTAGATAGACTTGTTATTAAAGAAGGAATTGAAGGAAGATTAAGTGATTCTTTAGAAGCTGCATTAAAGTTAGGAGAAGGTTTAGTAATCATAAATATAATTGGAGATAAGGATATATTATTTAGTGAAAACTTTGCTTGTGCAGATTGTGGAATTAATATACAAGAATTTGAACCAAGAATGTTCTCGTTTAATGCTCCATTTGGAAAATGTGAAAAATGTGATGGTTTAGGAACATTAATGGAAATAGATCCTGACTTAGTTATTCCAAATAAAAACCTAAGTGTAATGGAAGGTGCTATTGCAACTTGGGGAGAAGGAAGATTAAAAGATGATTCATGGACTTATGCAATTTTAAAGGCATTAAGTGAAGAGTATGACCTAGATTTAAATAGACCTATAAAGGAACTATCAAAAGAACATGTAGATTTATTATTATATGGAACAAATGGACATAAGTTAATAGTTACATACACTAAAGATGGAGTAAAAGGTAAATATTCATATGCATATGATGGAGAAATAAATTCCCTTGTAAGAAGATATAAAGAAACAAACTCAGATGTAATTAAAGGCGAAATCGAACAATATATGAGCAATAAACATTGTCCAAAATGTAAAGGAGCTAGACTTAATAAAGAGGTTTTAGCAGTTACAGTTGGTGATAAAAACATATATGAATTTACACAAATGCCTATTAAAGAAGAATTAGATTTTATTAATTCATTAAATTTCACTGAAAAGGAAAGAATAATAAGTGACCAAATAGTAAAAGAAATTAAGAGCAGATTAAAATTCTTAGTGGACGTTGGATTAGATTATTTAAACTTATCAAGAAGTTCAGGAACACTTTCAGGAGGAGAAGCTCAAAGAATTAGACTTGCTACTCAAATTGGGTCTGCATTAATGGGAGTTCTATATATTTTAGATGAACCTAGTATTGGATTACATCAAAGAGATAATGATAAATTAATTCAAACTTTAAAGAATTTAAGAGATGTTGGAAATACTGTTATAGTTGTTGAACATGATGAAGATACTATGAGAGAAGCAGATTTTATAGTAGATATTGGTCCTAGAGCAGGAGAGCATGGAGGACAAATTATTGCAGCAGGAACTGTAGATGAAATTAAAGCATGCAAAGAGTCTATAACAGGTCAATATTTAACAGGAGAAAAAGAAGTTAAAGTTCCAGATACAAGAAGAGAAGGAAATGGACAATTTATCACTGTTGTAGGAGCTAAGGAAAATAACCTTAAGAATTTAACAGTTAAATTCCCATTAGGAGTATTAACAATGGTTACTGGTGTTTCTGGTTCTGGTAAAAGTACATTAGTAAATGAAATTCTTTATAAGGGACTAAACAAAATAGTAAATAAGAGTAAGAATCCAACTGGAGCTTACAAAGAAATAACTGGTTATGAAAGTATAGATAAAATTATAGATATAGATCAAAGTCCAATAGGAAGAACTCCACGTTCAAATCCAGCAACTTATACAGGAACTTTTGACATAATAAGAGAATTATTCTCTCAAACACCAGAAGCTAAAATGAGAGGATATAAACCAGGAAGATTTAGTTTCAATGTAAAAGGTGGAAGATGTGAAGCTTGTTCAGGAGATGGAATTATAAAAATAGAAATGCAATTCTTATCAGATGTTTATGTACCTTGTGAAGTTTGTAAAGGTAAGAGATATAACAGAGAAACTCTTGAAGTTAAATATAAAGGAAAAAATATTGATGATATTTTAAATATGACTGTAGAAGAAGCATTAGATTTCTTTGAAAATATACCAAGAATAAAGAATAAAATTCAAACATTAAAAGATGTAGGGTTAGGTTATATAAGATTAGGTCAACCATCAACACAATTATCAGGTGGTGAAGCTCAAAGAATTAAACTTGCATTCGAATTATCTAAGAGAAGTACAGGAAAAACATTATATATTTTAGATGAACCAACAACAGGGCTTCATGTTGATGATGTTAATAGATTAGTAGATATATTACAAAGATTAGTTGATGCTGGAAATACTGTTGTAGTTATTGAACACAATTTAGATATGATTAAGTGTGCTGATTATATAATAGATTTAGGGCCAGAAGGCGGAGATAAAGGTGGTACTTTAGTAGCACAAGGTACGCCAGAGGAAATAGTTAAAAAGGATAAATCATATACTGGAAAATATCTTAAGAAGTTATTAAGATAATTTAGGTGACTTGTTATTTTTTACAATAAGATTTAATATATAATGGTGAATATACATTAATTTGAGGTGAAGATATGAGTTTTGGGAAGGTAGTCACTTTTATAGCTGGAATAATTTTTATAATTTTGTTATATGTCATTATATATTATGCATTGAAGATAATGTATAAAGATGTTAAGACAGGAGGAAAAAGAAAAAATAACAATTCAAGTATAAGATATGGTATAGAAGTTATTCAAACAGGTGTTAACTCCACCTTAGAGCAGGGTTCGGTAGTGCCCATTAGGGGGATAACAACTTTAGGAAGAAAACCAGACAATACAATTGTCTTAACAGAGCCTTTTGTATCAGGAAATCATGCAAAGATATACACTAAAAATAATAATTTATATGTTGAAGATTTAAATAGTACAAATGGTGTATATGTTAATGGTGAAAAAATAGAAGAAAAGTTCAAGCTTATTGCTGATGATGAAATTAAAATAGGAAGTGCTATTTTTAAAGTTTTAAAATCAGGTAAGTAAAACCCTAAATTTATGATTTGGTTTGGTTGAACTTACATCTTTAATGATAGAAAAAGATGTTTCATTTAAGTGAAACTCTAAATCTGTGATTTAGATAGTTGAACTTACATCTTAGACGATAGGAAAAGATGTTTCATTTAAGTGAAACTCTAAATCTGTGATTTAGATAGTTGAACTTACATCTTAGACGATAGGAAAAGATGTTTCATTTAAATAATTAGAGGTGGATTTATGAAAGCATTAAAGCGTGAAAAAAGATTACTTAGATTAGTATATCTGCTATGCTTACTACTGTTCACAACCTTAGGGTTTTTACAAAAACCTTTTGATACATTTGCATTAATAATGGGAGTAGTCTTATGTGTTTTAATAGGCTATTCCCACTTTGTAATTAGAAGATTTTATCCAGATGGAGATAAATTTATACTAATTTTTGCAAGTATATTGGCGGTAGTAGGAGTAGCAACATTATATAGAATAAACAGAGTAACTGCAATTAAGCAATTAGTATGGATTGCTATAGGTATAGTTTCCTATATTTTAATTGTAGTAATTTTACCTGATTTAAGGAGCTTTGCAAAATATAAAAATGTATATATGATAATAACATTGGCATTAATGCCATTGGCATTACTATTTGGTACAGAATTATATGGTGCGAAGAACTGGATTATAATAGGAAAAGTCATTTCTTTTCAACCATCAGAGTTTGGTAAAATAGCTCTTGTGTTATATTTAGCTTCAGCTTTAGCTACATATGAAAATAAGAAGAGCTTCAAAGAAGAATTTAAAGAGTTATGGCAACCAGCATTAGTAGCAGGGTTTTCTATGGGATGTATGGTACTTCAAAGAGATTTAGGAAGTGCATTAATATTCTTTGGTATTTCAATAACATTATTATATGTTGCAACATCAAAGAAAAAGTATGTATTTACAGCATTAGGTTTAGCAGCTGTTGGATCAGTTGCTGGTTATTCAATGTTTGGACACGTAAGAGAAAGAGTTATGATTTGGCTAGATCCATGGAAATATGCCTTAGGAGAATCCTATCAAATAGTTGAAGGAATGTATTCAATTGCAGCTGGAGGATTATTTGGTGTTGGATTAGGGCAAGGTCATTTTCAAAACTTACCAGTTAAAGAAAGTGATATGATATATGCAATTATTTGTGAAGAGTTTGGAATAATATTTGCAATTGGACTAATGATAATATACTTCTTATTATTCTATAGGGGTATAAGAGCTGCATTTGTTACAGATGATAAGTATTCACAATTAATAGCTGTTGGATTTAGTACAATGATAGCTTGCCAAACATTAGTTATAATAGGAGGAATCTTTGCAGTTATTCCACTAACGGGGATAACATTGCCTATTATAAGCTATGGTGGTTCGTCAGTATTAACAATATTCTTTGCTTTAGGAATATTGCAAAAGATATCAGAGGAGGCATAAGGATATGAATGATTTAGCAAGAAGTGTTAAAAACGTAATGACTGTATTCTTAGTTTTCTTTATAGCATTAATATCCTATATTGCTTATTTCCAGTTGATTAAGAGTCCTAAGATTAATGAGATGCCAGGAAATACAAGAGTTATTGCTGTAAAAAATGAAGTTTTAAGAGGAACTATTTATGATAGAGATGGAAATCCTCTAACAACTAGTGAGAGAGTAAATGAAACATCTCAAAAAAGAGATTACTTATATGATGATTTATATGTGCATGCATTAGGATATACAAGTGCTGTTTATGGAACCACTGGTTTAGAGGAAGAGTATGATAGTGAATTAACTACTTATAATGCTTTTGGAAATAACTTTAGACAGTTCTTAGATAGTATTGATGTAAAAGGTCTTATAGAAAACATAAAGAATGATAAAGCTAATACAGGAAGTTTTAATTTTTCAAGTAATTTTAAAGCATTCATGGATGAAATTAATTTTGATGAATTAACAAAGGAAGATGATAAGGTTGGAAATGGTGTTGTAACAACTTTAGATACAACATTACAACAAGTAGCATCAGATGCATTAGGAGATAATAAGGGAGCTGTTGTTGCATTAAATCCTAAAACAGGAGAAATATTAGCAATGGTATCAAAACCTACATTTAATCCTAATAATTTAGCTGATGAAATGAATAAAGCTAATAGTGGTAGTGCAGATGATACACCATTAATTAATAGAGCTATAAATGGACTTTATCCTCCAGGTTCTGTATTTAAGACTGTTACATTAACAAGTGCTTTAAAAAATATATCATCAGTAACTAGCAGAACTTTTGAGGATGATGGTAAGATAAAATTCCAAGATGGAAGAACTTTAAGTAACTTTGGTAATAATGTATATGGTTCAATAGATTTAAAACAAGCATATAAGGTATCAAGTAACGTTGTATTTGGTACATTAGCAATGGAATTAGGTAATGATGCATTAAAAGCTACAGCAGAAGATTATGGATTTAATTCAGTAATAACTGGTCCAGGAGTATCTATAACGGCAAGTAGATTCCCATCATTAGATAGTTCAGAAGTGGGTAATATAGCTCAAAGTGGAATAGGGCAAGGAAGTGTTTTATCTACACCTATGCAAATGGCTTTAGTAGCAGCTACAGTAGCTAATGATGGTGTTATGATGCAACCTAAATTAGTTAATTCAATTGTTGATAAAGATCAAAATGTAATAAAAACTATAGATAGTAAAGAATTGAAGCAAGTTATGTCTAGTGATATTGCAGAAACAATTCAAGATTATATGACTAATTTAGTTAATAGTAATTTAAGTAAATGGCCAGCATTTAAGGGAACTAATGCTGGAGGAAAAACTGGTACAGCAGACTATACTTTAGCAGATGGAACTGAAGCGACTCCACACAGTTGGTTTATAGCAGCAGCACCAATGGATGACCCACAAATAGCAGTTGCAGTAATTGTTGAAAATGGTGGTACTGGTTCAGGAGCAGCGGCAACAGTAGCTAGTAAAGTTGTTAGGCAAGCAGTTTTAGGATATTAAAGTTAATAATTTAAGAATATATAATAAATAGACTTAATAGATAAATGTTAATTTAGATGAGTTAAGAGTTAAGAAAGAGAGTTAAGAGTTTAGGGTAAAATTCAGATTTAACTGAATTTATAAAGAAGAGTATCTAAGAAATTCCTTATGGAGTTCATCCTTTAACTTTTAACTATTAAATCTTAACTCTTAATTTTTTTTACATAAGAAAGGGGAGTAAGATGTTTGATTTTGAGTATCATCTAAAAAATTTACCGGATAAACCTGGAGTTTATCTAATGAAGAATTCATTAGGTGAAGTTGTTTATGTTGGAAAAGCAAAGATTTTAAAAAATAGAGTAAAAAGTTATTTTCAAAATTCAAAGAATCATTCTGAAAAAGTAAGGGTTATGGTAAAGAATATTGCCGAATTTGAGTATATAGTTACAGATTCAGAAATGGAAGCACTTATTTTAGAATGTAACTTAATAAAGAAATATAGTCCTAAGTATAATATCTTGTTAAAAGATGATAAATTCTATCCTTTTATAAAAATAACTACAAAGGATGACTTTCCTAGAGTTTTTGTAACTAGAAATTTTGCTAAGGATGGAAGTAAGTATTTTGGACCATATACTAATGGAGCAGCAGTATATGAAACCATAAATTTAATATATAAAATATTCCCTTTAAGAACATGCAAATTAGCAATTAAGGAAAATGGAGAAGCAGTGAGACCATGCTTAAATTATCACATAAAGAAATGTTTTGGTCCCTGTGGAGGACACATAGGTAAAGAAGAGTATGGAAAGATGATAAGTGACATAATTGATATTTTAAGTGGAAAAGAAACTTATCTTACTAAAATGCTTAAAACAGAAATGGAAAATGCAGCAGAAAATTTAGAGTTTGAAAAGGCTGCATCATTAAGAGATAAAATATTAGCAATAGAAGCCATAGTTGAAAAACAAAAGATATTTAAGACTATGGAAGGTGATGAAGATTTTATAAATATTTATCAAGATGAAAAGGATAGTTGTATTCAAGTATTTTTCTCTAGAGATGGAAAGATACTTGGAAGAGAACACTTTATATTTGAAAATACAGCAAATGAAAGCATAGCAGAGATATTAGAGGAATTTATAGCATCATTTTATGGTGGCACAGCTAAAGTTCCTAAAACAATATATGTTCCTGAAGTTAATGAAGCAGAATTAATGGAAGAGTATTTAACTATAAAAAGAGGATCTAAGGTATGGCTTAAAGTTCCACAAAAAGGACAGAAAAAAGATATGTTAGAAATGGTTAAGAATAACGCTAAAATAACCTTAGAGAAATTTAAGGATAAATATTTAAAGGATAAAGAGATAAATAGAATAGCATTACAAGAACTTCAAGATTTATTAGAGCTTGATGAGTGGCCAGCTAGAATAGAAGCATATGACATATCTAATATTCAAGGTGTGGATTCAGTAGGAACAATGGTTGTATTTGAAGAAGGAAGATCAAAAAATAGCGATTATAGAAGATTTAAAATAAAAACTGTAAAAGGTGCTAATGATTATGATAGTATGAGAGAAATTTTAACTAGAAGATTTAATCATGGCCTTGAAGAAATAAAAGCCATTCAAGAGAGAAATTTAAAGCTATCTGCAGGTAAATTTTCTAACTTTCCTGATTTAATAATGATGGATGGTGGTAAAGGACAAGTAAATATAGCTTTAGAGGTATTAGAAAGTTTAAATATAAATATTCCAGTATGCGGTTTGGTTAAGGATGATAAACACCAAACTAGGGGGATAGTATATAATAATAAAGAGTTAATAATTAATAGAAGCTCAAATTTAATGCAGTTAATAAGAAGAATACAGGATGAAGTTCATAGATTTGCAATAACATATCATAGAAGCTTAAGAGATAAGAGGACTTTACATTCTATTCTAGATGATATACCTAATGTTGGAGAAAAGAGAAGAAGAGCTTTATTAATGAAGTTTGGAAGTGTAGATAATATTAAAAAAGCAACAGTGGAAGAGCTACTAGAAGTACCATCTATAGATAAAAAATCGGCAGAAAGTATTTATATTTACTTTAATGGCAATAATTAAAAGAAAATCACTTGTTTAATAGGATAATATACTTTATACTATTAAACTGTAAATATTTTATGTTTTAAGGAGCTTATCATGAATAAATACGGTAAATTTGTAGGGCTATTTAGGGAATTTTACAATGAAGATAATATTAAAATAGATGAGAAATTAAGTGGTTATGTTAATTTTAAAGTTGGAGGACCAGCAGATATATTATTAATTCCAGATTCAAAGGAACAGGTAAAGAAGAGTATTTGTATTTGTAGAGAAAATAATATTCCTGTTTATGTTATTGGTAATGGATCTAACATATTAGTTAGAGATGGTGGATTTAGAGGCGTTGTTATATCACTAAAAGGCGTTCACAATGTAACTGTAAATGATGAGAGAATTGAAGCAGAGTGTGGTGCAATGTTAAAAGAAGTTTCTGATAAAGCTATGGAAAATTCATTAACTGGATTTGAATTTGCATGTGGAATACCAGGAACTATTGGTGGAGCAGTATTTATGAATGCTGGTGCTTATGATGGAGAAATTGCACATGTTGTTGAAAGTGCTGAAGTAATTGATGAAAATTGTAATATAATAAACCTTACAAATGAAGAATTAGATTTTGGATATAGATCTTCTTTAGTTATGAAGAAGGGATATATAGTATTGTCAGCTGTATTTAAACTAAAAAAAGGCCAAGTAAAAACTATTAAGGAATTAGTTGATGATTTAACTAATAAAAGAGAGTCTAAGCAACCACTTGAATACCCATCAGCAGGAAGTACATTTAAAAGACCAACAGGGTATTTTGCTGGTAAACTTATTCAAGATGCTGGATTAAAGGGATATTCTATAGGTGGAGCAGCCGTTTCAGAAAAGCATTCAGGATTTGTAATTAATAAGGGAAATGCTACAGCTAAAGATATTACTGATTTAATAGAGCATATTCAAGATGAAGTTAAAAAGCAATTTGGAGTTGATCTTCATACAGAAGTAAGAATAATAGGTGAAGAATAAGAAGTTACCAATTGGTAGCTTCTTTTTTTTATATATATGATATAATTGAAATAAGTTACTTTAAAGTAAAATTATAAACTTCAATTTGGTTATTGAACTTTTGAAATTCAATATAAATTGATAATGTGCTTTCGACATTAATAAATAGATTTTTGGAGGTATGACATGAGATTTATTATAGTTACGGGATTATCAGGAGCAGGTAAATCAGAAGCTACTAAAAGTTTAGAAGATATGGGGTATTTTTGTGTAGATAATCTTCCACCAACATTAATAACAAAATTTGCAGAAGCATGTAGACAAAGTGATGGAAAAATAGATAAAGTTGCATTAGTTATAGATATAAGAGGTGGAGTATTCTTTAATGATCTATTCCAAAGCTTAAAAGATTTAGAAAAAGAACAATTTAAATATGAAATATTATTCTTAGATGCAACTGATGAAGTGCTTGTAAAGAGATTTAAAGAAAAGAGAAGAAGTCATCCATTATCAGGTGGAGGAAGAGTAATAACTGGAATAGAATTGGAAAGAGAGAAACTAAGAGAAGTTAAAGATAAATCAGATATTATAATCGATACTTCAAAATATAAAATAGGTGATTTGAGAGAAGAAATGACTAAGTATTTTGGAGATGAAACATTACCTGAAAAGCAATTATCAATTACTATATTAAGCTTTGGCTTCAAGTATGGTATACCAGTTGATTCTGATTTAGTATTTGATGTTAGGTTTATACCAAATCCATTTTATATACCAGAGTTAAAGCCATTTTCTGGATTAGACACACCAGTTAGAGATTATGTATTAAAGCAAGATGAAACTAAATCATTCTTAGAAAAAATAAATGATATGCTAGAGTTTTTAATTCCTAATTACCAAAAAGAAGGAAAGAGACAACTTATTATTTCAATAGGATGTACAGGTGGAAGACATAGATCAGTAGCTATAGCGAATCAAATTTATGAGAATTTATATGATAAGAACTATAATGTATATATTGAACATAGAGATATTAAAGAGGATGTTCATAAAGGGGATAAAAAACTATGATAATGGATTTTTTAATGAAGCCGGGAATAAGAATGAAAAGATGGATATTCCTTGGGTTCATTGGGGTAGTGATACTTGTATTAGGTGTTGTTGAGATTTTTTCAAATAAAGATTATAACGGCACTATAAGACTTTTATATTTATTTTTAAGTTTAATTGGAATCGTAATAATGTATATAGCATTTTCTGAATTTGTTAAGTCATTTATTTCTTTAATAAATTCTGAAAAGGTTAAAATAACAATAAATGATAAGAATATAGAAGAACTTGTAGATGAGAAGAGAGTTCATGTAGGTGGTCCTAAAGTAGTTGTTATTGGTGGAGGAACAGGATTATCTACAATGTTGAGAGGATTAAAGTTATACACAAATAATATAACTGCAATAGTAACAGTTGGAGATGATGGAGGAGGATCAGGAAAGCTTAGAGCAGACCTTGGAATGCTTCCTCCAGGGGATATACGTAACTGTATTTTAGCACTAGCTGATACTGAGCCTATTATGGAAGATTTACTTCAGTATAGATTTAAAGAGGGTTCATTAAAAGGACAGAACTTTGGTAATTTATTCTTAGCTGCAATGGCAGGAATAAGTGATAATTTTGAAGATGCTGTACAAAAAATGAGTTCAGTACTTGCAGTAACAGGAAAGGTATTACCTGTTACACTTGATGATATGAAGCTTATAGCAGAACTTGAAAATGGAAGTGTAGTAGAAGGTGAATCTATAATTCCAGAAGAAGTTATAAAACAAAAAAGTAAAATAAAACAATTAAGAATTGATCCAGAAAGAGCTAAGCCGTTGATGGATGCACTTATAGCTATTAAAGAAGCTGATGCTATTGTTATGGGACCTGGAAGTCTTTATACTAGTATAATACCAAATCTATTAGTTGAAGATATAGTTGAAGGAATAAATAAGAGTGATGCAATAAAGATATATATATCTAATGTAATGACTCAACCAGGTGAAACTGATGATTTTGCAGTATCTGATCATATAAAGACATTAATGAAGTATAGTGGGAAAAATAGTGTTCAATATGTTATTGCAAATAATGGGACAATTCCTAAAGATATAGAAGAAAGATATTTAAGTGAAGGTTCTAAATTAGTAAAACTAGACTATGAGAACATAGAGGATTTAAATGTAAAAGTAGTTGAGACTGACTTAGTTAAGATAACTAAGGGATATGTAAAGCATGATTCTGAGCATTTAGCACAGGTTCTAATGACAACTATTTTAGATAAGAAATTACTTTATGATAAAAGGAAGATTATAGAGTACATGTATTTATCTAAAAAGATAGGAAATAAAAAATAAAAATATTAGGCTGTATCAAAATTTTTTGATATGGTCTATTTATTTTCCAGTATTATATTATGACACATACGGCACAGTTTATGGTATAATGAAGTATACATTTATAGTTAGTTAGGAGAAGAATTTATGTCGTTTTCAGCGAAAGTAAAAGGAGAAATATGTAGATATACTGATATATCTAAAGAGGAAGCATTAGCAGAGCTTTCAGCAATAATGAAAGGTAGTGGAACAATAGGATTTAGTGGGAAGGGTCTTAGCTTTAGAATTACAACAGAAAATCCAGCTTCAGCAAGACATATATTCACTATACTAAAGGAACACTTTAATATACACTCTAAATTAATGGTTAAAAAGAGTAACTCTTTAAAGAAAAACAATATATACATGGTTTTAATTGAGGAAGATATGGGGGTTAGGGACCTACTTCAAGAAACAGGTATCTTTAGAGAAATAGATGGGGTATTAACTATTGATTATAAAATAGATCCTGAAATGGTGAAAAAAGAAGAGTATAAGAAGGCTTATATAAGAGGAGCATTCATTGGTGGAGGAAGTGTAACTAATCCTGAAAAGACATATCATTTAGAGTTTGTAACTCATAGTGAGGAGTATGCACAAGATTTATCTAAGCTTATTAATTCCTTTGGATTAAATTCAAAGGTTATTCAAAGAAAAAATAGCTTTATAATATATATAAAAGAAGGTGAGCAAATAGTTGATCTTCTAAACATTGTTGGAGCTCATACTTCATTACTTGAACTTGAGAATATAAGAATAATGAAGGAAATGAGAAACAACGTAAACAGACTTGTTAATTGTGAAACTGCAAATTTAAGTAAAACAGTTAATGCAGCAGTAAGACAAGTTGAAAGTATAAAGCTTATACAAAATAGTATAGGACTTCAAAGATTACCTAAAAATCTTCAAGAAGTTGCAGAGCTTAGATTAAGTTATCCAGATGAATCACTTAAGGAATTAGGAGAAATGCTAGATCCTCCAGTAGGTAAATCAGGAATAAACCATAGGTTAAGAAAAATAGAAAAGATAGCTGAAGAAATTAGGAGTGGAAACTACTAAATAGTCAATAATTTAAATATAGTTTTTTTAATAAGGTCTGCTACGGCAGGCCTTAAAGTTATATAAGTAATTGTAATAGTGCATTTAATAGTTTAAAATTTTTAGTAAATAATCATAATAAGGGGGTGTCTTATTGGAAAATAAAAAGTTCTGTCATCTCCACTTACATACTGAATATAGTTTGCTTGATAGCTCAGCTAAAATTAAGAAAGTTATTAGTAGAGCAAAAGAGCTTGGAATGGATAGCATAGCCATTACTGATCATGGTGTTATGTATGGATGTGTTGCATTCTACAAAGAAGCTATAGCACAAGGTATTAAACCTATACTTGGTTGTGAAGTATATGTAGCAAGCAAGTCTATGAATATTAAAATTAATGATAAGGATAATGGTACATATCACTTAGTTTTATTAGTAAAAAATGAAGTTGGTTATGAAAATCTAATGGAAATAGTATCAGCAGCATCTATTGATGGATTTTACTATAAGCCAAGAGTTGACCATGATTTCTTAAGAAAGCATAGTGAAGGTTTAATTGCTTTAAGTGCTTGTCTTGGTGGAGAAGTACAAAAGAATTTATTAAGAGAAGACTATGAAAAGGCAAAAGAAGTTGCCTTAATGTATAAGGATATCTTTAAAGATGGTTTTTATTTAGAAATACAAGACCATGGAATGGAGGAGCAAAGAAAGGTTACAGAAGGTAATATTAAGTTATCTAGGGAAACTGGAATTCCTTTAATTGCAACTAATGATGTCCATTATATTAATCAGGAAGATTCAAAGGCTCATGATATTTTAATGTGTATTCAAACAGGGAAGACTGTAGAAGATCAAAATAGAAGAAGATATCCTTCAGATCAGTTCTACTTAAAGTCTCCAGAGGAAATGTGGGATATGTTCTCTTATGTTCCTGAAGCATTGGAGAATACAATTAAGATTGCTGATGAATGTAATTTTGATTATGAGTTCCATGTTTCTAAGTTACCGAATTTCCCAGTTCCACAGGAATATAAAACTCACTTTGATTATCTTGAAGAGGTGTGTTTTGAAGGGTTAGTTGAAAGATATGATGTCTTTGAACAGTTTAGGGATAAATTAATCAATGTTCAAGATATAAAGGACTTTGCAGAAACTAATGAGGAAGCAAAGGAATATGTTGATAGACTAAACTATGAGCTTGGTGTAATTAATCAAATGGGATATGTTGATTATTTCTTGATTACTTGGGATTTTATTAAGTACTCAAATGATCATGGGATACCAACTGGACCAGGTCGTGGATCAGCAGCTGGGTCAATAGTTGCATATACCCTGGGAATAACAAAAATAAATCCGATAAAGTATAGCTTACTTTTTGAGCGTAGAAAGATGCGCTGTTTAAATTGGGTGAATTGCTGGAAGGCTAAACTATTTAATATAGCATGCTAATCAGCAGCCAAGTCTGGGAATGGCAGATAAAGTACCAGAAAGGTTCAGAGACTAGAGGGGTGAGTAGCTAGACAATAATCTCCTCCATGAGTGCCCAACATGTAAATTAACATGATGATATAGTCCAAACTGAGATAGAAAAGACTATCTGATGAAAATGAGGGAAACCTCCAGAGCGTAGGATAAAGAGCCTACGGATAATAATTAATGTTCTTAAATCCTGAAAGAGTAAGTATGCCTGATATAGATTCGGATTTTTGTTATGAGAGAAGACAGGAAGTAATTGATTATGTTGTTGAAAAATATGGAGTTAAAAATGTATCACAGATAATTACCTTTGGTACAATGGCAGCTAGGTTGTGTTTAAGAGACGTAGGAAGAGCTATGAATTACTCATATGCAGAAGTTGATAGAATAGCTAAAATGATTCCTACAATGCTTGGAATAACCATAGAAAAGGCATTAGATTTAAATCCTGAGCTTAAAGCAGCATATGATAATGAAGATAGAGTAAAAACATTAATAGATGTTAGTAAAACTCTAGAAGGGTTACCAAGACATTCATCAACTCATGCAGCTGGTGTAGTTATAGCATCAAAACCATTAGTTGAATATGTACCACTTCAAAGAAATGAAGATATGATAGTAACCCAATTTGATATGACAACATTAGAAGAGCTTGGACTTCTAAAGATGGATTTCCTTGGCTTAAGAACTTTAACAGTTATGAGTGATGCTGTTAAGATGATTAAAGAAAATAGAGGAATAGATATAGATTTAGATAAAATAGATTTTGAAGATAAAAATGTTTATAACATGATTGGTGAAGGAAAAACAGCTGGTGTATTCCAGTTAGAATCTCCAGGAATGACATCATTCATGAAGGAACTTAAACCTGACTGCTTGGAAGATATTATAGCCGGAATATCATTATATAGACCGGGACCAATGTCAGAAATTCCAAGATATATAGAGGGTAAAAGAAATAAAGACAGTGTGCATTATGAGACTCCAGAACTTGAAAGTATACTGGATGTCACATATGGGGTAATGGTATATCAAGGTGCGAAACGTTCTACAAAAACAAAAACTATAGAAATGTAGTCTAAAATTGTAGGGATAAATATTTATCTAACTTATCATTTGAGGTTAAAGGTGAAAGTCCTTTTAAGAACTAATTAAGGTAGTTCTTCCCTAATACTACGACATGCATAATTAGTTCAACATAATTATGTATGAAGCTCGTTGAAGTCGGTGAAAATCAGACCTGAAAAGTGGTTAGAAAAGTAATCGGGGGTCTATAAAATTAATATGGCTACGAAAGAAATTCTCGTTAAAAAAATCGTTAACCATTAATGTACGAATAGAAAGTACTTATTTCAAGTGTAATTTAAGTATTCTTGGTTATTTAAATTATAATTATTAAAAAATAATTGCTTTTAGCTTACCTTAAGATGGCGAAGAGGCACTTGACGGTTTATAGAGAAAGCCTAAGTTAATATGTAAAGATAGAATGATAGGAACGTTTGAACTTATTCAGTAGATGATAAAATTGTTGAAAGTTGATGCTACTAATGAATAGGAAATGATTCATTAAGAATAAGGACAGCAGCCTGTAGTAGTGATGAAATAAAGTAATGTTTATTGAGCGAAGGGGCATAGTTAATTTAGCAAATGTATGTTCTCTAATTATTTAATAAATAATATAATTAGAGGTGATTAAAATGAAATATAGCGTGGAAATAAAACAAAAGGCAATAGAATATTATTTAGTTGGTTATTCAGCAAAAAAAATATCTACTATAATAGGGGCTAATGAAGCTACTATAAGAAAATGGCTTAAAGAAAACAATATAACTATTAGGAATGGGGGAAGTTATAATAAAATTTATAATGATGAATTTATTAATAAAATAAAAAAATTATATGATGAAGGTTTTAATACTATAGAAATTACTAAAATGCTAGGTTTGAAGAGAGGAATAGTATCTTATTTATTAAGAGAAAATGGATATAAATTAAACCATAGAGGCCCGAAATCTAAAATAGGAAGAGAAGATTATTTTGATAATATAGATTCATCTGATAAAGCGTATTTTTTAGGATGGTTAATGGCAGATGGAAATGTAAGTATTTATAATGGGCAATATTCTATAAAGATACATATTTCTTATAAAGATAAAGAATTAATCAATCAGTTTTTAAAATATATTAAATCTACAAATAAGGTGAAATTAAAAAAAGGAAAATATCCTAGTTATTATGTAAGTTTGACCTCAAAACATATGTGTGAAAGTCTGATGAAATATGGTATTGTACCGCAAAAGACAGGATTTGAATGCTTCCCTAAAAGCATTCCAAAGGAATTTAAAAGAGATTTTATTAGAGGAGTTTTTGATGGAGATGGTATAACTGATATAAGAAATTGTAGAAGTGGATTTGTAGGAAGTAATAATTTAGTAAATAATATTCTAGCCGAATTGAATAAATCAAATTTAAGAGTATTTAATACTCATAGCAAAAATGTATATTATTTTCTTGGAGGAAAGAAATTTTCAAGAGAATTATTTAAATATATGTATGAAGATGCAACGTTATATCTTAAAAGAAAATATGATAGAATGAAATACATTTGTAATAATTAATGGAACGCCGTATGCGGTGAAAGTCGCATGTACGGTGTGAAGTGGGGGAAAACAAAACCTGACCGTTAAGACGAAGGTGGAGTTACCTATCACTATAACAAGTTATGCAAATAGTTAGAGACCTAGGGGGATACTCTTTAGGTAGAAGTGATATGGTTAGAAGAGCCATGTCAAAGAAAAAGCACAGTGTTATGGAACAAGAAAGAAAGAATTTTATATATGGAATAGTAGATGAATATGGTAATGTAGAAGTACCAGGTTGTTTGAGAAATGGTATAAGCGAAAAAGCAGCAAATGAAATTTTCGATCAGATGATGGACTTTGCTTCGTATGCTTTCAATAAATCCCATAATTTTGCAAGTGTGGCAATATAGAAAGATCTATATTGAAAACTCCTTAAATTGCTGGAAGTTCCTAAAGCTATTTAGACTACAACGTAATTTGAAAAGATAAGCGTGAATGTAGCAGAAATGCAGAAAAAACTAAATAGATTATATATGGGGAGACCCTAAGTATAATTATTTTATTCTTTGGATAAAATAAAATGGATAATCAGCAACGAAATTTCTAAGGTAATGAATTATTACTATGAAAGACGCTCAGAGACTATAATAGGAGATACTAATTAAATTAGTATATGGTATAGTCCAGACTACAACTTTATTAATATAAAGGCTTATGAAAGTAAGAGTAGTAAAGGCAGCAGCTTATGCAGTAATAGGATATCAGACAGCATACTTAATGCATTACTATCCAGTAGAAACTATAGCAGCAATGGTTAATTCTGTTATGGGTATAAGTGAAAAAGTAGCACACTACACTAAGTTTGCAGAAAGCTTAGGTATACAAGTGTTACCACCGAATATAAATGAAAGCTATTCAAAGTTTACTGTTAAAGGAAACAGTATAAGATTTGGATTAGCAGCAATAAAAAATGTTGGTTTAAATGTTGTTGATGGAATAGTTGAAGCTAGAAAAAGTAAAGGTAAATTCGAGTCATTAGTTGATTTTATAAATAAAATTGACTTATCAACAATAAACAAAAGAGCTGTAGAGAGTTTAATAAAAGCAGGAGCTTTTGATGAATTTAAAATATTTAGATCAAAATTATTAGCTGTTTATGAAAAGTTAATGGATAGTGTGGCTAGTGATAAAAAAAGAAATATAGATGGTCAAATTAGTCTTTTTGGTATGGCAGATGAAAGTATAAAGGCACCAGAAGTAAAATATCCAGATATAAAAGAATTTGCAAAAAATAATTTATTATCAATGGAAAAAGAAATGACTGGTCTTTATATATCAGGGCATCCTTTAGATGAATATGAAAAAAGCTTAAAGATGATGACATCAACTACAATAGAAACAATATTCCAATCATATGAAGCTATTATGGATGGATTAGGTGATGATGAAAATTTAATTCAAGATAATCAGAGAGTAATACTTGGAGGAATACTAGCAGAAGTAAATCAAAAGGTAACTAGAAATAATTCAATAATGGCCTTTTTAAAACTAGAAGATTTAACAGGGGTTATTGAAGTTGTAGTATTCCCTAAAACTTTAGATAAAGTAAGAAATTTAATTAATTTAGACTCAATGGTTGTTATTAATGGAAGAGTTAGTATAAAGGAAGATGAGGAACCAAAGCTTATTTGTGAGAGTATAGAGCCCTTGGAAAAGGTAAATAGTAGTAAACTATATATAAGAGTTGATGATTTACAAAAAGCGAAAGAAATGAAGCCTAAGTTAATAGAAACTGTAAGTGAATATAAAGGTGATTCTGCACTTTATGTATTTACTTCAAAGGATAGAAAGAATTATAGAATGCCAAGAAATATGTGGGTAGATTTAAATACAGATGTTGTTCTCGAATTAAAAAAAGTTTTTGGAGACGATAATGTAAAAGTAGTTGAATAAATTTTAAATAAAAATTTTTTTATATCTTCACAAAAAAATTGTGAAGATATTTTTTTGTTTTTATAAAATTTGTAAGATTTCACAAAAAAATAAATTGAAAGAATATTTTATAAAATAAAATTTTTAAAAAAATAAAAAAATTTCAACAAAATAAATGTTAATTAAATAACAATAATAAAAAAAGTTCTTAAATTTACGGAATTTTCACATAAAATGTAGTAAAATAGTATATGTAAAAAGTTACAAAGAATAAAATTGGAATTAATAATTTGTATATAATTTCGATAATTTTAGGGCAAAATAGACATATAGATTTGGTAAATAAGCGATAATTTTAGACAGAAGTACATTTATTTTAGTTGCATTACTATCAGTTTACAAGTAAAATAAATAAGGTGGTAAAAAGTTTAACAATAAACAAAATAGTAATATGATAACAAATATTTCAAAGTGAGTGGACATGCAGAGTCCTTAGTAGTATCGAGGAGGAATATTTTATGAAGAAAATAGCTGTTTTAACAAGTGGTGGAGATGCTCCAGGAATGAACGCTGCAATAAGAGCGGTAGTAAGAACTGCAATACATAATGGTATTGAAGTTATGGGAGTACAAAGAGGATATGCTGGATTAATTAATGGTGAGTTATTCCCAATGAATAGATCATCAGTTTCAGATATAATTCAAAGAGGCGGTACGATTTTAAGAACTGCTAGATGTGTAGAATTTAAACAAGAAGAAGTAAGAAAAGAAGCTGCACAAATTCTTGCAGATAATGGTGTAGATGCATTAGTAGTTATCGGTGGAGATGGATCTTTCACTGGTGCTAAATTATTATCTAAGTTAGGAGTAAAAACAATAGGTTTACCAGGAACTATTGATAATGATTTAACTTATACTGATTACACAATAGGATTTGATACAGCATTAAATACTGTAGTTGATGCTATAGATAAAATTAGAGATACTTCAACTTCTCATGAAAGAGTATCTATCGTAGAAGTTATGGGAAGAGATTGTGGAGATATAGCTGTTCATACAGGTGTAGCTTGTGGAGCTGAATATATAATCACACCAGAAAAAGGCTATGATAAAGATGAATTATGCAGAGTTATCTTAGAAGGTAAAAAAGCTGGAAAGATGCATAATTTAGTTTTACTTGCTGAAGGTGTTGGTGGAGCTTCAGAATTAGCTAAATATGTAGAAGCTCAAACAGGAATCGAAACAAGAGCAACAGTTTTAGGACATATCCAAAGAGGTGGAGCTCCAAGTGCTTTCGATAGAGTGTTAGCTTCAAGAATGGGTTCAAAAGCAATTGAACTATTAATGGAAGGTAAGACTTCAAGAGTTGTTGGTATCAAAGATAATCAAATATTTGATCAAGATATAGATGAAGCTTTAGCTTTAGATAGAACTTTTGATGAAAAATTATATGAAATTTCAGAAGAGATTTCTAAATAATTTTAATAAATACGCTAATAATTTATTTTAAATACATTAAATTTAGAGATTAAAGGAGAGTTTTAAATGAGAAAGACTAAAATCATTTGCACTATCGGTCCAGCTAGTGAAAAACCAGAAATATTATCACAAATAATTGAAGCAGGAATGAATGTTTCAAGACATAACTTCTCTCACGGAGATCACGAAGAACATGCAGGAAGAATCAACTTAGTTAAGGAATTAGCTAAAAAACATAACAAAGAAATCGCTGTTATGTTAGATACAAAGGGACCAGAAATAAGAACTGGTAAATTTGAACCAAAGAAAGTTGAATTACAAGCAGGTGCTAAATTTACTGTTCATGCAGGTGGAGATGTTATAGGAAATACTGAAGAATGTTCAGTAACTTATGCTGGATTAGCTAATGATGTTAAACCAGGAGATACTATCCTTATAGATGACGGTTTAGTAGGATTAACTGTTGAATCAATCGATGGAAATAAAATTCACTGTACAGTTCAAAACACAGGATTTGTTGCAACTCACAAAGGAGTTAACGTTCCAGGAGTTTCAATAAAATTACCAGCTTTAACTGAAAAAGATATAGCTGACTTAAAATTCGGTTGTGAAATCGGAGTTAATGCTGTTGCTGCTTCATTCATAAGAAAAGCTTCAGACGTTGAAACAATCAGACAAATATTAAACGAAAATGGTGGAGAACACATCCAAATTATCTCTAAAATCGAAAACCAAGAAGGTGTTGATAACATAGATTCAATATTAGCAGTTTCTGATGGATTAATGGTTGCTAGAGGAGACCTAGGAGTTGAAATTCCATTTGAAAAATTACCAGCTGTTCAAAAGATGATGATCGAAAAATGTAACGCTGCTGGAAAACCAGTTGTAACTGCAACTCAAATGTTAGACTCAATGATGAGAAACCCAAGACCAACAAGAGCAGAAGTTTCAGACGTAGCTAACGCTATATTAGATGGAACAGATGCAATCATGTTATCTGGAGAATCAGCTAACGGAGATTGGCCAGTAGAATCAGTTCAAACAATGGCTAAGATAGCTACTGAAACTGAAAAGAAATTAAACTACGAAACTGCAGTTTCTAAAGCTAAATCTCACGTTCCAGCTATATCAGGAGTTATCTCAAGAGCTGCTTGCAATGCTGCTAATGAATTAAAAGCTGCTGCAATAGTTTCTTCAACTAAGAGTGGATCAACTGCAAGAAGAATTTCTCAATGCAGACCAGAATGCCCAATCGTAGCTGTAACTCCATGTGAAAAAGTTGCTAAGAGCTTAGCATTCTGCTTCGGAGTATACCCAGTAGTTGCTGAAGATCAAAATTCAACAGATGCTATGATGGCTAATGCTACTAAGTTAGCAGTTGAAAATGGATTCGCTAAATCTGGAGATACAGTTGTAATAGCTGCTGGATTAGATCAAGTTGGATCAACTAACCTTTTAAAAGTAAGCGTAGTAGAATAATTTGACATAAAATAAGAAGTGTAATATTTACACTTCTTATTTTTTACATTTTATGGGTGTGCCTCCGGGGAAGAGCCAATATATGGCTCTTCCCCGGAGGCACAC
>NZ_SMUS01000025.1 GCF_004353185.1 Clostridium cuniculi
CATAGTGTTTACTATCTTAACTACTTTTATTACAACTATTTATTCTGTACTCTTCGTTATTTTTCTCTATGAAAGTATTATTTAAATTACTATAAATACGGTTTAGTTTCCTACACTATATTTCTTTTTAGCAAATAATGGACGATACATATCTAGTAACTTAATTACCTTCAATATATCATCCTTATATTATCCTTTTAACTTTATTTTTTTAGCTTAATTTTTTTCTACCAACAATTATTGTTAATACAAATGGAACTACTATTGCTACGACCATTGCTACAGCAAACATTAACATATGTTGTGGTTGGATTGAAAGTATTCCTGGAATTCCTCCAATACCTATTGCATTTGCCATTACTCCAGTTCCTACTGAAATAACAGCTGCTATACCAGATCCTATCATTCCACAAACAAATGGGAATCCGTATTTTAAGTTAACACCAAATATTGCAGGCTCTGTTACTCCTAAGTATGCTGAAATACATGCTGGTATTGAAACTTGTTTTTCTTCTTCATTTTTTCTTTGTAAGTATATCATTGCAAGTACCGCTGAACCTTGTGCTATATTTGATAGCGCAATCATTGGCCATAATAATGTACCACCAACTTGTGACATTAATTGAAGGTCAATTGCATTTGTCATATGATGTAAACCAGTAATAACTAATGGTGCATAAACAAATCCAAATATACCTGCAAATAACCAACTGAATGATGATGTTAAACCTGAATATACTACTGTTGATATAATATCTCCAATTTTCCAGCCTATAGGTCCAAGTACTGTATGTGCAATTAGTACTGCTGGTACTAATGCAAAGAATGGTACTATTATCATAGAAATAGCTGCTGGTGATATTTTTCTAAAGAATTTCTCTAAGTAAACTAATACAAACCCTGCTAAAATTGCTGGAATAACTTGTGCTTGATAACCAATCATATTAACTTTAGCAAATCCAAAATCCCAGAATGGAATATCAGCTCCACCAGATACTGCATAAGCATTTAAAAGTTGTGGTGATACTAATGTAATACCTAATACTATACCAAGTATTTGAGTAGTTCCCATCTTCTTAGTTATAGCCCATACTATACCTACAGGTAAGAAGTGGAATATTGCTTCACCTATTAACCATAAGAAACTATAAGTTCCTGCCCAAAATTGTGATATTTCAATTAAAGTTTTTGTACCATTTTCAAAAAACTTTACATCACCAATAATATTTCTAAATCCTAATATAAGACCACCAACTATAATTGCTGGAATAAGTGGTGAAAATATTTCTGCTAAATTTGCCATAAGTCTTTGAATAAAAGTCATATTTGATTTTGCTGCATCTTTAGCACTATCTTTACTTACACCTTCAATTCCTGAAACTTTTACGAAATCATTATAAAAATCAGTTACTGTATTTCCTATTATTACTTGGAATTGACCAGCCTGAATAAAAGTTCCCTTTACACATTTTAACGCTTCTATTTTTTCTTTATCTGCTATACTTGTATCTTTTAATACAAATCTCATACGAGTTACGCAATGTGTAACGGCACTAATATTATCTTTTCCACCTACATATTGCAATAACGCCTTTGAATCATCGATATATTTTCCCATCGTTTTGCCTCCTAATTTCAAACATGTACGTACATCTTACGTTATATTTAAATAATAACTTGTACGTATATGTTTGTCAACACCCTTTGAAATAGTTTTCACTAGTAATTTTATCCTTTTAAAACATAAGCCCCAAGCGGAAGGGATATTTTCCCTTACACTTGAGGCATATAATCATTAATCTATTTTTTCAATATAATTACAATTTACATAAATATGGTTAAGAAAAACTAGTAATCTTTCATAAAGTGGATTTACCTTATCTCCAAACTTTACTTCTAAGCACTCTCCAATTTCCTTAACAGTTTTAACTCCATCAATTTGTGTAAATACTTCACTACTAATTTCATCAAGGGTAATTTCCTTATATAAAGGAATTTTAAATTTTAACTTTCTGAAAAACTTTTGAATCTTATGATCCTGTTTTTCAAGTACTGTAACTATTCCATTATCATCAATTTTATAGTTAAGATTATCGCAAATTCTAAATTTTAAATTTAGAATTTCTTCATTATCTTTCATTCTTTTTCACCTTTGACATCATAATTGGAATTGTAGTAGCTATAACTAAAACAATTAATAATAGTATTCCCATCATATTGCTAGCAGCAAATCCACTTGGAACTCTTGGTTTTATTAATCCTGTTACTTGTAATATAATTCCTACTAGTCCTATGATAGAACCTCCTGCAACAAGTCCTGATGAAAGACTTATTCCATTTGCAACTTTTACTTCTTTATCCTCTTCACTCTTACTCATCTTCTCAACAAACACACGTATTAATGCTCCAACTAAAATAATAGTTGTTGTTGATATAGGTAAATAGAAACCTATTGCAATTGTCATTATTGGTAAATTTAATAAGAATAAAAATAACGCCATTACAACACCAACTATAATCATTGGCCAAGGTAAATTACCTGACATTATACCAGATGTTAATGTAGACATTAAATTTGCTTGTGGTAAAGCAAATGGTGCATCTGCTCCAGTAATTCTTAATTGACTAGAAAGCACTAATATTGTTCCTGTAGTAACAATAACACCTACTATACTTGCTATTGCAAAATAGTTTTGCATTTCTTTTTTACTTCCACCTATAACATAAGTTACTTTTTGTGATTGGCTATATCCACCTGCTACTGATATTGCTACAACCATAAATGCTGCAAATAAAAGTAGTGATTTATTATCGGCTTGACCTTTCCATCCCATTATTACAAAAACTAATGTTAGTATTACTAATGATGCAATTGTCATTCCTGAAACTGGAAGGTTTGATGTTCCTATAGTTCCTGTTAAACGTCCTGCAACTATTACAAACAATAATGATAGTATTAGTGAAACAATTGCAGATACTATTGCCATTGCAATACTTTGTGAAATAAAGAATCCTGCTACAAATGCTATTACAACACCTGCTAAAAGTAGTATCATTTCACCTGAACTCTTTTCTCCATTACCATCTTTAGCTGATTTTGCTTTTAATGTTTCTTTTATAGAAACAACTATAGTTGGTATAAGTTTAAGAGCACCTATTATACCACCACAAAGCATCATACCTGCACCTATATACTTAACATAACTTCCTGTTATAGCATTTACATCCATTTGACTTATAAGAACTGTTGTATCATTCCATGCATGAGCATTACTTTGTGCCATATCTGTAAAATAACCTATTAATGGTGCAATACCAAAATTAGATAATATTGATCCAGCAAGCATAGTTAATGAAACTTCTAACCCAACTATAAATCCTATTCCTAATAAAAGTGGATTTACTTCAATAGAAAATTTCCATTTATAAAACTTACTTCCTACATATGTAATAGTATTATTTATTACATTTAAAAATGAACCTGTTAATACGTTTATGATACCACTTATTACAAAACCTATACCCATAAATTTAATAGCATCTCCGCCACCTTCAGAAGCAACTAATGTTTCTGAGATTGCCATTGATTCTGGATACATAAGTTTTCCATGTTCTTCAACAATTAAATAAT
This sequence comes from Clostridium cuniculi, assembly GCF_004353185.1. Classification (GTDB taxonomy): domain Bacteria; phylum Bacillota; class Clostridia; order Clostridiales; family Clostridiaceae; genus Clostridium; species Clostridium cuniculi. The sequence goes on from NZ_SMUS01000025.1 coordinate 3,632, forward strand.
TATAAACTAATGATAAAGCTCCTATTCCAAATAAAGCTCCACCTACTCCTACACTTAGCCCTTCTAGGAAAGTGAAGTCGCTTCCAATTAGAATAATAGCTGGTAAAACATATATCATACCACTAGCTATTGATTCCCCTCCACTTGACATACCTTGTGTTATATTTTTGCCAAGTATTCCTTTGTCTTTAGCAAATACACCTATAAACATTGAACCTATTATTGCCCCTGGTATACCTGCTGCTACTGTTAATCCTGATTTCATTCCTGAATAAGCAGTTGATGCTGCAAATATTACTGATAAAACTATTCCTATTATCATTACAGCAATATTAGTTCCTTTTTTTGATTTATCAGTTATATATGGAATATAATCTTTTCCATGTACACCACCGTAAGCTTCCTTAGGTAATTTGTTCTTCATATATAATCTCCTCCTTCGTTTTATTACTGCAACATAGTTAGTATAGTCATTTTATGCTATTACTGCAATATATTTAGTATATGTATTTTATTTTTTTACATTATTGGAGACTATTTTTTATTATAAATATCTCTATAATACTATTATTATATACTCTTTAATCTTCTACAATGCCCTTAACTGCAGGGCTATCTATCAAATTTCCTTTATAATCAAATCTTGATCCATGACATGGACAATCCCATGTTAACTCATCTGCATTCCAATGAAGTTCACAACCTAAATGCGCACATTTAGTTGATACAATAAATTCTTTTCCCTTTTTATCTTTATACACTCCAACCTTTTGACCTTTGTACTCAACAATTCCAGCATGCCCATTTTTAATATGCTCTATTTCACTACTTGGAATAGATATCTTTTGCGCTATAAAATTCTTAGCTGTTTCAACTAAATCATTAGCAATATTATTGATTGATAATGATAAATCAAATCTTTTTGGTGAAAATATTTCGGAGAAATTATTATCATTCCCTAATATCAAATCTGATATTATCATAGCTGATACCATAGCACTTGTCATTCCCCATTTATTAAAGCCTGTAGCAACATATATATTAGGTGTACTATCAGAATATCTTCCTATATAAGGTATACCATCAATAGTAATACAATCTTGAGCTGACCAGTGATATTTTTCTTTTGAGTTTGGATAAATTTCCTTTGCAAACTTTCTTAATTTATCATAGCTTCCTCCACCCTCATTTTCACCTGTTCTTTGACTTATGCCACCTAATAATAGTAATCCCTTATAATTTCTAAATGAATAACCTTGTTTTTCATAATCTATATACATTCCTTCAATATTATTATCTGCATTTTCTAAAGCTATAACATAAGATCTTTCTTGATGCATTTTCATAAAATAATATCCAGGTGCATTCATTATTGGATAGTGCGTAGCTATTACTATATGATTGGCTACTATATTTCCTTTATCAGTACTTACTAAGTTTTCTTCTATTTTTATTGCTCTAGTATTCTCGTAAATAACTAATTCCTTTGAAATATCCTTCAAAAACTTTAGCGGATTAAATTGTGCCTGATTATTAAATTTAATAGCCCCTTTAACATCTAATGGAATATCAATTTTTTCTATAAATTCTGCGTCTATTCCCAACTTTTTAGCTGCTTCTACTTCTTTTATTATTTTGTCAATTTCATTTAAGGAATAAATATATGCAGGAACTTTTTCAAAATCACAATCTATTTTTCTTTCTTTAATAATTTCTGCGTACTTTTTTATAGCAAGTTCATTGGCATATGCATACTGCTTAGCTTTTTCCTCTCCAAACTCTTCAATTAATGTATTGTAAATTAAATCATGTTGTGATGTTATCTTTGCAGTGGTATTTCTTGTATTTCCGCTTGCAATCTTAGATTTATCAATTAATACTACCTCTCTACCACTTTGCTTTAAAAAATATCCTATTAGTATTCCTGTTATTCCTGCTCCAATAATTAAAACATCAGTTTTTATATCACCCTTTAGTTCTTCTCTTTTATCAAATTCACAACTTTCATCCCATATTGATTTCATCAAATCACCTCCATTATATTATTTCACATTTATAAATCTGTATGCAGCTATATAAAAATAAGCATAATAGCATTTACTATTTTAAATATTTTTCATAATACTTCCTTTTAAATAACTTTACTGAATGTTTACCTCATATATATTGATTTAAGAATATTAATTCATGATTTTATTCGACTAAATATGATAAAACTTGTTATTTTAAAGCTTTTTACTTAGTTTTTATTTAATTAAATATTTCAAGTTTTACCATATTAAAACTCCTTATCCAGACTTATATCAAGCAAATACGACAAATTATATTAATTTTTCTATTTTATTATTCTTTTATTAAGTTTTATTAGCATATTTCAATGAATTTTACACACTTATTGCGTTATGCTATACTTCCTTTTGGTTAGCTAACCAAATTTAAATTGTATATCAAAAGTAAGGAGGTGGGGTTGGTGAAAGAAAAAAACTCTATATATTAATAGCAGTTTTAACATCTATTACTTTCTTTACTATTGGAATTCTACATATTAAAGGTCAAAATCTTAAATTAAATAATGAGAATCTTCTTTTATCTAATAAGTATCAAGAGTATAAAAATGCTTCAGAGGAAAAGTTTAACAGATTAAATTCTGATTTATTTAATAAAGAAGAAGAAATATTATGTGTTATTTAATTGCTGGAACTTTAACTACAAGTGTAGTAGTATCAGTACTTAATAGTGATAATATGGATAAGCTTACAAACGCTTTAGAGATTACTAAAAATAAGATTACTCAATATGAAAGTAATGAAGAATATTTAGTAAGCAAATATGGAGAAATCAAAGCCAATGCTGAAGCTGAAATCGCTAAGGCTAACTCAATAATCGAAGAGAAAAACACTGAAATTGAAACTCTAACAATTCAAATATCAGAAAAAGAAGAGGAAATTGCTAATTTAAAAGAATAATTAAAAGATAATACTTCAAATATAAAAGATTTAAATGATAAAATAAAGGAATTAGAAGCTGAAAAAGCTGAATTAGAAAGTGAAATAGACGTATTAAAAGAAGCAACTACTGCAGAAATAGATAAAGCTAATCAATATATTGCAGACACTTTAGAAACTGTTAATGAAATTAATGCTGATGCTACGCCTTTAACAAGTAAAGAGTTAGAAAATATTACTGGTAAATTAGATTCTTCAGTTGTTGATACTTCTATTCCTACTGTTAAAAATTTAAAAGTGTATTTTTATTTTATAAAGACCATACTCAAGTAACCTTTGAATTACCTGAAACTATAGATTTACCAATGAGTAAAAAAGGAAACATTGTGATAAAGCTTACTGATGAAAATGGAAAGGTTACAAGAAATGATAAAACTTGGGATGGATACTTAAATGACTCAAATGGTAATAAATACGGACAAGGTATTTGGTATGAAAATAATGAAGCATTTTTATTAGAAAAATATAATTCACTTAAAACTGAAGCTGAAGAAATGATTAAGAAAGCTAATATAATTATTCTGGATAAAAATCAAAAAATTAAAGATCTTGAAGATAAAATATTAGAACTTAATGATATCAAAATCAATACAGATACTATTGAATTAGAGGAACCTGATACAGGAACTCTTACTCAAGAGAATATTGATAGTGAAATAAATATTGAAAAAAACATTGATAGTGAAGTAAATAATTAAGAAGATATTAGTGTTGAAACAAATAGTATTGAAGATACTTCTATAGATAATATAGAAAATTTTGATACAGATGTTAACTAAATAAAGCAATTAAAAATCTCCTACTTATTTAAACTTATTAGTAGGAGATTTTTTATATTATATTATTATTAAAATAATAATATAATATTTATTTTCATAATTAATTCAATCCTAAAACTATTTAATGCTTAATTAATTTAAGTATTAACATTTCTCTTAAAAGTATAATATGTTCCTCCAAAGTAGCATATATAGACAACAAGCATTAAAGTAACTCCAAAGATTACACTTAAAACGAATGTTCCATCTCCAACAAAAACTGTAATTATATTTTTATAAAACAAATAATAATTATATATAAATATTGCAACACCAATCATTGCTATAGAAATAGGAACTATAAAATATATTGAAATTTGCTTTAAAATAATCTTACTTATTTCTTTATCCTCAATGCCTAGCCTTTTAAGCACATTAAATCTATCTTTATGCTCAATAGATTCAGAAAGTTGGCTAAGAGATAAAATAGTTAAACTTATCATTAATAAAACTACTCCTAAATATATACCAAGAATTCTCATAGCTAAAGTTGTAATTAAAATATTATTAGTTTCTAGTGATTTAATTCTTGTATCAATTACTCTATATGTTATATCTCGCTCATTACTATACTTTTTTACAAATTCAGAATTATTTTTTCTAAACCACTCATTTATATAGTTATTTTGAAATTCACTAGCATCTTCATAACTCATTTCATTATTAATATTAACAATAAAATTAGCTTCTGAAAAATCAAGTTTATTACATACTTCATCAGGTAAAATCATAATACTATTTGAATATGGACTATAAAAACCTTCTCCAATAGATTCTTTGTAATTTGATTTTTCACTTATTTTCAAAGTTTCACCATTTATATTTAAAGTAGAATTTCCTTTAATATAATTATTTATTTCTTCATCAGTAACTACACTATACCATTGAGTTGTAAACTCATTTTCATTTAGTTCAATTTCTTCATTTCCTAACATACTTCTTAATTTATTAAAATCACTTAAGCTTATTGCTGAAATTAATCCACTATTTTCATCTGTTTTTATACTATATTTCTCTACCTTACAATAACTCTCTACATCGTATCCTTTATTCATTAAGTTATTTAAAACTTCACTATAATCTAATTTAGGTAGTTCTTTACTATCATTTATATTAGCTTGTTCTAAAAATACTGTACTATAGTTATTTCTTATATCTATATCATAAGGAACTCTCATATCTAAATATCCAAGTGCCCACTGAGCCATTACAATAGTTATTATAAAACTTATCATAGCACCTAAAAAAGTCATTGATATTGTAGCCATTAATATGGGTGCCGTCTTTATTTTTGATACTATTGATCCTATGAAAAATAAATTTGTTCCTTCATATTTAAAATTAATCCACTTATTTTTTATATAAATAATTATATAAGCTATTGAATAAAATAATGCATAAGTTCCTATTATAAAGGTAATTAGAGATATTCCTATATTCATCAATGATTTTATACTATAATCACTTTTTGTGTTTATTAATTTAAAAGTACAATAACCACAAATAGTATATAAAATTATTGATACTATAAATATTACAGTATATATTTTGCCACTTCTTTTAAATTGGAACTCAACTTGTTTGTGTGCATTTAGCATATCTATAAGCTTGATCTTTCTTAAAACTATAATATTATACAAGCCTATTATACAAAACATAGCTATAAAAAATATAAATGTAATTCCTACTGTATCTATATATAATCTTAAACTAAATACTATTTTTTGCTTTGCACTTATTAATACTAAGGCTGTAATTGCTTGTGAAAATAAAGTTCCAACAAATATTCCTGTAATTATAGCTAAAACTCCAATTACAAGAGTTTCAATAAAAAACATTAATGCCACACTTTTTTGCTCTGCTCCAAGCAATATATACGTTGCAAACTCTCTTTGACGTCTTCTTATCATATATTTGTTCACATAAGCTACTAACAAAATAAGAATTGCTGTAATTACATAAGTTGAATACTGTAATATTAATTTTAAAGCTCTAAAGTTATAAGATTCCTCAGTAATCAATTCATAACTTGAACTAGAAAGAGAGGTAATTGCATAAAACAAACTTACACATATTGTTATAGTTATAAAATAAATTAAATAATCTTTTATAGATTTTTTTGCATTACTTTTGGCTAACTTAGCGTACATCCCTAACATCACCACCTAATAATGCTACTACATCTAATATTTTATTAAAAAATTGCCTTCGCGTATTTTCACCTCTTACTAATTCTGTAAATATCTTTCCATCTTTAATAAATAATATCCTATTACAATAGCTGGCAGTAAAAGAATCATGGGTTACCATTAATATTGTTGCATCTAAATCCTTATTCAGATTTGATATCATCTCTATTAACATTTGAGCTGATTTTGAATCTAAGGCTCCTGTAGGTTCATCAGCTAAAATAAGTTTAGGATTAGTTACTAATGCCCTTGCACATGCTGTTCTTTGTTTTTGTCCTCCTGATACCTCATAAGGATATTTTGAAAGTAAATCTTCTATTCCTAGTTTCTTAGCCACACCTAATACTTTACTATCTATATAATCTTTTTTAGTTTTATTTATTGTTAATGCTAAAGCTATATTTTCATGAATAGTTAATGTATCTAACAAATTAAAATCTTGAAATATAAATCCTAAATTTTCTCTTCTGAACTTTGCTATATTCTTTTGATTTATTTCTGTTAAGTCATTTCCATCTAAATAAATATTACCTGAACTAACATCATCAATTGTTGCTATCATATTTAGCAATGTTGTCTTACCTGATCCTGATGGCCCCATTACTCCTACAAATTCACCTTTTTTCACCGTAAAACTTATATCATCAATCGCTTTAACTATATTTCCTTTATTTCCATAGTATTTTTCAATATTTTTTATTTTTAATACTTCATTCATTATTATCACCTCAAAGATATTTTAACTTATATATCACACTGTAGATTCGATTTAATATTACTTTTAGGTGACAATGTTGTAACATTACTAAATTAGAACTTACAAAAGCTTCCCATAGGAAAAGTAATACTGACTTTTGTATAACTATTTATTTCTGATTCTATATCTATTAACAATCCTAATTTATTACATAATTTTCTGCATAAATATAATCCAATCCCTGTAGATTTACTATTTAATCGACCTGTACTTCCTGTAAATCCTTTTTCAAATACCCTCTCTAATTCATCTAAAGGTATTCCAATACCATTATCTTCAACTATCAATTTAATCCCATTTTTTATATCTCTTACATATATCTTAACTATTGGATCATTGTTATTTCTGTATTTTATAGCATTTACTATTACCTGATTTAAAATAAATTCAAGCCATTTGCTATCGCTATAAACATTTTTATCTAAATTATATATTTCAACATCTATATTATTCAAAATAAATATTTGCTTATTTTTTATTATGACCTTATTTATACATTCTCCTAATGACATCTCCCTTATTAAATAGTCTTTTTCTACCTCTTCACTTCTAGCATAAAATAAAGCTTGTTCAACATATCTATCTATGTTCTCAAGTTCTTGTAATACAAATCTTGAAGTACTTGTCTTATTATTTTCTTCTATAAGTTTTATAGATGCTATTGGAGTTTTTACTTCATGTATCCACTGTTCAATATACTCTTTATACTCTTTTCTACTATTTTTAATAGAATTTATTTCTTCTCTCATGGACTTACTAGCTTTCTTTAACAAATCATAATATGGCTCTGCTTCTAAATAGATTGGTTTATCAATAACTTCACTTATTAAGTATTTTTTATCCAAATTATCTACAGTTTTTGAAAGTTCATTGTAAAATTCTTTTCTACTTTTATATTGAAAAAATAAATAAACTCCTACTACTATAGTCCATACAAACGCTACTATCTTTAAAATGTCTATAGTATTTCCTACACTAAAAAGAAAAATTAATAAAATTATTAATCCAATAAAATTTACAAATATAACTGAAAATCTACTTTTAATAAAATCACCTAAGCTCATACTAGATATCCTTGTCCTCTTTTCGTTTTAATATAATCCTTCACCCCAAGCTCTTCAATTTTACTTCTTATTCTTCCAATATTAACTGTAAGAGTATTATCATTTACAAACATTGAACTATCCCAAAGATATTCCATAATATCTACTCTAGAAACTATCTTCCCTCTATTGTTTAATAAATAATGTAATATTTTAAGCTCATTTTTTGTAAGCTCCTGAAACTTTCCATTATACTCCACAGTACTTGCTAAAATATTTACCTTAACTCCATTATGTTCAATAACCTCTGTAATTCCTTCATTAGGATATGATCTTTTAATAAGAGAGTTTATTCTAGCCAATAAAATTTGAGTATTATAAGGCTTAGTTATAAAATCATCTCCACCTAATGTTATTCCCATTAACTCATCTATATTAGTATCTCTGCTTGTTATAAATATAATTGGAACATTTGAAAAGCTTCTTATTTCAGTGCAAATTTTAAACCCATCACTTTCTGGTAAATTTATATCTAATAATATAAGACTTGGTTTATTTTCTTTTACTAAATAGGGAATATTACTAAAGTCCTTTGGCTTAATAATTGAATATCCATTTCTAATCATTATATTTCCTATTTCATTTTGTAATTGCTCATTATCATCGATTATCATTATAGTATACATATCTAATAATTCCTTACTCTAGATTATTCTTAATATAGATTATACAAACATTTTCCATTTGCATATAGCAATTTTTATATAAATTTAATACTCTCCATAGATTTCTTCTATTTCTTTTAAATATGGAATTGATGGCTGAGCACCTTTTCTTTGAACTGATATTGATGATACTTTATTTCCAAAATTCACTGCCTTTATTAAAGTTTCTTTATTAATATTTTTAAAATCTAACTTCGAACTTAAACCTCCAATAAAACTATCTCCTGCTGCAGTTGTATCTATAGATTTTACCTTATATGCTAGTACCAATTCACAGAAATCTTTTCCTATTACTGCCGCCCCCTTATCTCCCAAGGTAATTATTACAAACTTAACTCCTTTTTCTAAAAATATTTGCCCTGCTCTATTTGCATCTTCCAAAGTTTCAACGGTAACTCCTGTTAATACTTCTGCCTCTGTTTCATTAGGAACTATAATATCTGTTACCTTTAAAAGTTCTTCATTTATTTCCTTTGCTGGAGCTGGATTTAATATTGTTACCTTTCCAAATTCCTTAGCTCTTTTAAATGCCTTTAAAGTCATTTCTTCAGCTGTTTCAAATTGAGCTATTAAAATATCAGATTCTTTAATTTTCTCTAATGAAGATTCAATTTCATATTCATCAATTGTCATATTGGCTCCTGATACAACTATTATTGAATTATTTCCATTTTCATTAACCATAATAAAAGCCATTCCTGTTGCTTCTTTTTTATCTTCAAAAACGTATTTCACATCTATATTATCTTCTTGTAGTTTATTCTTAAGAATTTGTCCATTTTCATCTTTTCCTATTTTAGCTATCATAGAAACTTCAGCTCCGCATCTTTTAGCTGCAACAGCTTGATTTGCCCCTTTTCCTCCTGCTATCTTTTCAAATGATTGTGATAAAATAGTTTCTCCTACCCTTGGTATATCATTAACTTTTACAACTAAATCCATATTAATACTTCCAAGTACACATATTTTATTCATAAATTCATCTCCTACTTCTACAACTCTATTTAAATTATTAAATCCTTTAAGTATATAATACACTTTTAATAAAAGTTATTTAATAACTTTTATTAAAGATTTCTTTTATGATTTTTCATAAATAAAAAAAAGATATTTATAAGTTACTAAGATTTACTTAAAAATACCTTTTTTAATAGTTAAATTATTTTAGCAATAATTTAATATCCTCTTCTATTTTTAGTGGTTTAACTGTAGGTGCATATCTCTTAACTACATTCCCTTCTGAATCAATTAAAAACTTTGTAAAATTCCATTTAATTTCTTTATTTAATAAACCCTTTTTCTCATTTTTCAAAAACTTATATAATGGATGTGCATTTTCTCCATTTACATCAATTTTTTGGAACATAGTAAAAGTAACTCCGTAATTTAATGAACAAAACTCTTGTATCTCCTCATTACTTCCTTTATCCTGATTAGCAAATTGATTGCATGGAAATCCTAAAATCTCTAATCCCTGTTCTTTATATTTTTTATTTAACTCTTCTAATTCAATAAATTGAGGAGTTAATCCACATTTACTTGCAGTATTAACTACTAATACTACCTTTCCCTCAAAGCTATCCATCTTTATATCTTGTCCATTCATCTTTTTAGCTGAAAAATCATAAAATTTCATATTCTTTACTTCCTCTCTTCAATAATTTTGTTAAATTTAATTTTATTCAATTAATTTGTTTTTAATAATAGACTTTGATATTTACACGTTTAATTATAAAAAGCTAAAAAATAATTAATTATAATCTCCTTCTAATTAAACGTATAAAACAAATTCTTATTTAAATTCCATTAATAATTTATCTAACATTTTTTTTAACTGTATTGCATCTTCAACATTACTACCTAACCTACAATACATTTGCTCTGGAACATCTATAATTTTATCCTTTAACTCTCTTCCTTTTTCACTTACTTCAACAATAACAACTCTATCATCATTCTTATCTCTATACTTAATTATTAACCCCATTAACTGTAACTTTTTTAATACAGGCGTAAGTGTTCCTGAGTCTAAATGAAGTTTTTGTCCCATTTCTTTTACTGTTATTCTTTCATATTCCCATACTACTAACATTGCAATATATTGAGTATATGTAAGCCCATACTTATCTAATAATGGCTTATAAATTTTGATTACTTCTCTTGAAGCAGCATATAATGAAAAACATAATTGGTTATCTAATTTTATTTTTTCATATTTATCCATAACTGACTCCTTTTGATTTTTTGCAATTTAATTTAATTCAATTAATTATGTTATGATTATATTTATAAAAAATATTTTTGTCAATCTTTTTATATCCATCTTTCAATATTAATTTTTCTTGAAGCTAACTCTAAAGCTTTGTTAATATTTTAGTCGTTAAGATAATATTTTCATCACATTTAATATTAATAATCATTATACTTAACGACTAAAATCAAAACCTTACTCTTTAATAATTATATTTTTTATAATAATTCTTCTACACAGGCTATACCTATAGCCCCTGGTCCAATATGACAACTAACACTTAGTGATAATGGATATAGCTGAATATCATAGTTTGGAAACGCTTCTTTCAACTCATCTTTCCACTCTATCCCTATTTCTTCATTACCTGTATATGCTGCATATATTCTCATATTTGAATTACCTGCAAACCTATTTTTAATATCATCAGCTATTGCTTCCTTCATAGCTCTCTTAGCCTGCTTCATTCCTCTAACCTTTTTAAATGCATCTAATTTTTCACCTTGAATTTGTAGAACTGGCTTAATATTTAATACTTTTGCAAAAGAAGCAACTGCTGGTGTAAGTCTTCCACCTTTTTTAAGGTAATCTAATGTATCAGGTACTATATAAATGCTAGCCTGATATTGTCTATCTTCCAATATTTCTTTTATTTCTTTAGCTGATTTACCTTTCTTAACAAGATTTATTGCATCTTTAACTGATTGTAATTGAGTTACAGATATTCTTCTATTATTAACAACAAATACCTTTCCTTCATACTCCTCTGCTAACATTACTGCTGTTTCATAAGTTCCACTTAGTGAACTAGACATAGGAATATATATTATGTACTCTTTCTCTTTAAGAACTTCATCCCAAGTTTTCATTACATCTCCTGGTGATGGTTGTGATGTATTCACATCTAAATTATCCTCTAAAAATTTATAGAATTCTTTTTGATTTAATGTTAATCCTTCATAATAAAGTTCTCCATTTATGTAAAAAGGCATAGGGATAACAGTTACTCCCCACTCATTAGCTTCCTTTGGTGTTATTCCACTATTACTGTCTGTTACAATTCCAATACTATTACACATATCTTTTCCTCTCTTAACTATTTACTCTAGTACATATTTTATATTTAACACTAATATTATTCAACCAAAATAATTTTAATAATATAGTTTTTATACCTCTTCATTAATAAATAAAAAAATTTTCTCATAGGAAAAGAAAGTATTCTATCTCCTATGAGAAAACTATATTATATTACTTTTTCTTTTTTGTTACTAAATATACTCCACTTCCAATAACTATAACTGCTACAGCTATAGTTACTCCATAGAATACACCTTGTCCTGTTTTTGGTAAATCATTTTTATTTTCTTCAGTTATCTTATCATCATTAGTAACACCATTATTACTATTATCTGATGAATCAGGATCTTCCGGATTTACTGGTACTTCTGGTTTATTTGAATTATCAGTATTTCCATTATCTCCTAGGTTTCCAGAATCTGAATCACCAGTTCCTATATCTCCAGAACCTGAGTCATCTGTTCCTGCATCTCCATTATTTCCGTTATCATCATTACTTCCATTATTGCCATTATTTCCGCTATCTCCTGATGTAGCATCATTTATTACTATATCTGGTATTGTAATAACATTTCCTTTATTATCTTCTGTCAATTCAATAGTAACTTCAGAACCTGTTACTTCATTGCCAGTTGCTGAATTAACTTGCTTTAATACATACTTTCCTGCCTCTTCTAACTCTGCATAAATTTCTCCCTCTTCATTACTTTCTAAAGTAGAAATATATATAAGATTTTCAGAATCAGCTCTAAACCATCTCTTCTTAACTTCAATTTTATATAAATTGAACTTCTCACCTGCAACTACTTTTCCTTCACTATTTGTTATAGTAGCTTTAAATTTATATGCTTTTGATACTCCATCTGAATCACTTGAATCATCTGATTTCTCAACAACTAAAGTAATTTCTTTTTCACTTACATTTCCAAATCTATCTGTGGCTATAGCAGTTATAATATAAGTTCCTGGAGTAGTTAAATCATAATCTCCTGTTATTTCAACAGTAATAGGTCTTCCTAAATAATCAACTGCAGTTATATACTCATTTAAATCAACATTATTTCCAGCAGAAATAGTTAATTTATCACTATCACTATTATTAACAGTTATTACTGGATTAGTTGCATTATCTTCTGCTATATCTTCAACAATTACCGTTGTTTCTAAAGAAGAAATATCTCCTTCTGTATCAGCTACACTATATGTAATAGCATAAGATCCAACTATTTTAGTATTAACCTTTCCTTCAACAGTAACATTGTCAGTAGAAATTACGCCATCTTCTTCGTCAGTAACTTCAATATAACTTTTTGCATCAAAAGTATCACCCTTAGATATAACAATCTTTCCATCAACTATTGAAGACGAATTTTTTAAACTAATTACCGGTAATGAATTTATAGTTAGTTTATCCTCACTTAAATTAGCCATATCAATACCACTAACTTGTTTATTTGTGTCATTTACTACATAACTATAAGAAATTCCATCACTATTCACACTAGCATCAATAGAGTATGCTGAACTTCCACTTGAAGTTTTAGAAACTTCTATTTCACATATATCTAATGTTCCACCAACTTTATTTAAAGCATCATTTGAAACAATAAAAATTTCCATACTCTTTTTATCACTACCCATTTTTACATGAGTTTTTACATCATTTGAATCAGAACTTACAATCCAATTAATGCTATCCTCTACAAATTTAACATTTCCATTAATTTCTAAGTTTATTTGTAATGATTTTATTACTGGCGTAAAATTACTTAATGCTATTTTTACTTTATCTCTGCTTATCTTCTCAACATTTAACTCTACAGAAGGGTTACTAACTTTATTATTATCTGCAGAACTATTTTTTGAATATGCAAATACACTTATAAAAAGTGTAAATATAATTACTAGAGGTATAATTTTCTTATTTATTTTTTTCTTAGCGTTTCTTCTCTCAGATCTCTTTTGGTAAATCTCCTTTTGCATAACAATCCTCCTTACAGCGCATTATTTCTTATTATCTACCTTCTGTAATCTTGTTAATTGTAGATTCTTTAATTTCAATTGCTTTAATATTGTTAGAAGTTAGACTTCTAATTTTTCCAGATGTTAAGCTTATTTCTGGTAATTCATCTGGTACTGTAATTCTAAATGTATCACTTACAAGTCTTTGTCCACCTTCTAATGCATCAGCGCTATCTGTTCTGTATAATTCAGCAAATATCTCAGTATTACTTTCCATAAATTCTGCTACATATTCTGGCTCAACCCAATAAATCCAATTTCCTTCAGCTATTTCTTCTAAGTTACCATTATCAGGTACTTCTGCTAAAAGTATTCCATCATATTTATCTGCAATATGCTCTTCATTTTGATTAAGCACTAAAGGTACATTAAATGCAGGATTTCCTCTATATTCACCAGTTATAATTATTGAGCCTGCTGGAATTGATTTCTCTTCATTTTCTTCAGTTTCAATATTATCAACTTGATATACATAATCTTCTTTTAATATTCCTATACCATTTTTATAGTTGATATTATCATCAGCAACACCAATTTCAATATTGTCTCCCGGAGGTGTTATTAATTCAAGTTCTGCAGCAGATATACTCTTTGTACCTAAAGCAGTTATTTTAACATATCTTGCATTATATGAATTTAATTGATTTCCTCCAGTAACTCCTTCTTTATCAAAGTAAATAGTTGCTGTAGGATTTTCTGCTGTTAAACTTAAAGTTCCTTCCTTAGCAGTTGTCCAATTCACTCCATCCTTACTTACTTCTATCTTATACTTATTAAGGGCACTGCTAACTATAGATTCTTTCTTAAATATAAATCCAGTTGTTTCTAAAGGTGCTGTATACTTAATACCAACTAAAGTTTGCATTTCTGTAGTGTCTAATATTAAATATGGATCATTATTTGGATTCATTTCAGTACCATGAACTGAACTATTATATTCTGATTTACTTAACATTCTACCTTCATAAGCAGTAGTATTATCATCATCTAAAGCAAGTGTTAAATCTTCATTACCTTCACAAGAGTGAATATCATTATTTTCTTCATGTACACTTATAGTATTCGTAGTTAATAAAGTACTAGATTTTGCTAATCCACCTTCATGACGTATTTTAACAGTTCCTATCTCAACTTCATTAGTTGGATTTAAGTTATAGTCATATGCAATAGCTGAATATTCAACCACTCTATTATTTATATTATCAACGACATCAGTATAAACAGTTTCTTCCCCATCTTTATTTCTTACAATAAATCCACAAGGTTCACCATTTCTGTAAATTTCATATCCTAAAATATTATCATTGCTCTTATCTACAGATAAATTAATTGAAACCTTTTTATCATTAACATAAGAACCATCTGTAATTGTATTACCTTTAGAATCTGTTCCAAATTCAGCTGATAAAGTAGTTCCTGCTTCCATATCTGCAGTTCCTGCCATTCTTCTTCTTCTAGCTTCATCATTTATATATTGAATCTTTTTAGTTTCTTTAGGGAATTGAGATACATATTCTAATGTTGTAGCATTGGCTATTATTCCATGTGCTTCATAGAAATCAGTTAAATCCTTTCCTACAACTTTAGAGCTCATTCTAATTAACCATTGATCTCTATCACCATTTGCTCTTTCTTCTTCTGTCATTTCTCTATATGCTCTATTTAATTTAGCAAAATAAGAATCATCATCTAAGTTACCATCAAAACCGTTAAGTAACATCTTATAAGTGCTGTTATCTTCATATGCTAAATAAGGTTGCCATAACATATTTAATACTACACTTCTATTCGTAGATAAACCTAAAGTGTTTGAAGTAACCTTCTCATATAAAGCATTCATTGATGATGCATATGGACTATCTTCATCAAGCATAGTTGAAGTAATAGCTACCATTAAGTTATTACTTGTTTCTGGATATAATCTATCTCCAATATCCATAACATGTCCCATTTCATGCCCTATTAAAGCACCATAAAGGTGAGCTTCATTTGAATTAGTTACATTTCCTTCTGAATCAAATTTATAAGGAACACCTTGAATATAATTAGAGCTTTCAAAACCAACACCTATATGATGTCCTGATGCATATGCTGCAGCACCCATTATCATTCTTTGATATTTAATATTTAATCTAGTTGCTGGTGCCTTGTGTTTATTGAAATATGCTGTATCCTCTGTATCTACTTCTCCATTATTATTAAAGTCTTGAACTGATTCAAATACCCCTTTCTTAGCAAATCCAACTTGAACTTCTTGCTCCCAAGCTAAAAGTGCATTATAAACTCTTTCTACTTGAGCTTCTTCATTACCAACTAAACCTTCTTCAATACCTTTTAATATCTCTGATGCTGGTAAAGTTAAAGTAAATCTATCTCCTTCAATATCAGTAGTGTTTAAAGGTGATGTTTTTTCATCATAAAGATATATATTATTTTCCTTATCTGTATCACTAACCTCTGTTGGATAAAGACTCTTAATATCTGTCATATATGCTTTTAACTCTGATATATATGTTCTTATTCTATCTTTAACTTCATTTTCTTTAGATTCATCATTTATTAAGTTATTAACATCTAAATGCGGAATATCTGTAACTCCACTTAAACGTATTTGTATATCTGCACTAGTGCTACCAGATGTCACCCTTGCCATTACTTGCCCACCTTTTTCTACATCAGCAGCTATAATTGATGGAATAGTAATTTCAGTTCTACCTGGTTTTATAGTAACAGTTCCTCCTTGATATGAACCTGGAAGACCATAGTTTTGAAGGAATGTTATTTGAACTCTTGTATTTGGATCACTTGATCCCATATATACAACAATTTGTTTTGATGTACCATCTTCATCAACACTTGGTCTTGCAACACTTCCTAATGATTGCCAATCATTTTGCATTCCTAAAGATGGACCAGTACCACCACTTCTAATACTTGCATCTAACTTAGTTATTTTTTCTGATACTTGTTTATCATCAAATAATTTCTGTGCTACCTCTAATTCTGCTTCTAAAACAGACTTATCTGGATGATACTCATTACTTATAGGATCCGGTGTATTTAATCTATTAGCTAAATCATCTAAAGTATCTTGAGTTACATCATCTTTAAGCACAAGTCTTAAATCATCAGTATATAAACCTTTTATATCATCAGCCAAACTATCATATTCATAAAATCTAATTTCAGACATTGTTTGTACACTTCCACCATATCCTGATGTATCTACCTTAATCTTCTTTGCAGTTATTGGTTCTGATAGCTTTACAGTGTAATATTTATGTCCATTAGAAACCTTTGATTGGAATGATGTTGGGTAAACTACATTTTGATTTCCTTCCTCATCCCAGTAAGTAACCTTAACTTTATATAAAGACATATTATATCCTTGCTCTAATGTCTCTGCAAAAGCTATTGACCCTATTGTATAACTATCATCAAATGTAATTTCTGAACCTCTATTAGCTCCATAACTAGCCCCTGTATCCCAGTCATTAACCTTCCATGAAGTAGTAAAATCTCCATCTACTAATGCATATTCTGAGTCGTATTTTAAAGCTGAATCGCTAGTTGCCCATCCATCAGCATCTAACTTGTTACGTACATCAATAATATGAGTTGTACCTATTTCATTTTCATCTGTTGGTCTATTGATAAGCTTATACTCTGACATAACTGGTGGATTAACAGATGTAGTACTAGCTATATATGTACTAGACATCTTACTAGTTCCTAAGTGATTAGTTGCAGTTACTCTTACTTCATAAGTTGTATTATCTTCAAGATTATTTATTGTATAGCTGTGACTTTTCACTAATTTACTCTTATCTGGATTAGTTACATCAGTGCTATCTTCAGTTACCTTTTTATTATTATCGTTAGCCTTTATCCAACTTTTATCTGTATCTCCTACTTTTCTATAGTAAATATCAAATTCCCTAGCTTGAGAATGTTCTTCCCAACTTACAGTAAATGATTTATATCCTTGAACTGTTGTTAAGTTTCTTGGTGGTTCTGGTGATTGTATTGGAACAACTTGTATTTCTGATACCGTTCCTTTATATCCATCATAATAACTTTGAATTATGTTGTAGTTTTCATCTACATTATCAGGTTTTCCATCAAAAGCTGATGGATTTTCGCTTTCACCTTGGTATCCACTGCTCCATTCTCCATTTAATGATTGAATACTAACTCTATATATATCATAAGGCTTAATGTCTTTATCCAATATATTTAAACTTGTTTTATTTGTTTGAAGTTTTTTAGTACTCTTAACATTTCCATTTGAATCAAGCTTTTGATATGTAACTTCATATGCAGTTACATTAGGCTGTGCATCCCATGTTAAAGTTATTCTTTCATCATGTAAATTTGTTGATGTTTCAACTGTTTTTATTTGAGGAATATTCATTTCTGGCTCTGGAATTTCTTTATAAACATTATTTAAAAACTCTATTTTAGCTATTTCAGAAATCTTTTTGTTACCTCTATTTCCTGTTACATTAATAGAAATCTTCTTAACAGCTACTTGTTTTCCAAGGTCTATTACTAAATCTCCAGATTCTGCACTTCTAAAAGTTGCCACTCCTGCACCTTCATTAGGGAAACTTATTGTTTCAACATTTCCATTTTCATCTTCATAAGTTATAGTTCCTGTACTTGGAAGTGCTGCCTCTCCATTACTTGAATATTCAGGTTCCTTAAGCACTATTTGTTCCATTTCTACAGCTTCATTACTTCTTAAACCTGTAGATAAATCTATACCGATAACTAATGGTGATTCTTCACTTGGTGCTTCTCCATCAACCTTAGTCATTGTAACTGACTTATTATTGTCTACAAATATATCTCTTATATCTGTTCCTTCTTCTAACTTTAAATTACTATCATCAATAGTAATTTTGTTTAAATCTAATATTGCATCAGTATCAACTATTTCTACATTACCTCTAGTTGAACCTATATTTTCATTAACATAAGTTAAATCCGTAACATTAACTTTTCCATCTTTATTAATATCATATTTTGAATTAGATGATCCTATATTTTCAAATACTAAATTATAATCACCCATATCTATTTTTCCATCGCCATTAACGTCTCCAGCTAAAAATACTCCATTATACTTTAAAGCTTCATTATAACTAGTTCCTAAAATGACTCTCTTTGAAAAATCTTTTATTTCTATATTATCTACTGTAGTATCTATGTAACTTTCTGATTTAATTTCAGCACTATATGTTCCAAGCTCTAACTTTTCAATTATAATATGTAAGAAGTAAATATCATTTTCTCCATCTTCTAATGGCTGCTTCTTTGAATTTAACTTTTCAATTCTATATGTTACTCCATTATCTAAAGTTCCTTCTTCAGTTGATAGATCAGATATTTGCCCAATATTTTGATTTTCCTTAAATAAGTTAATATTTATTGAATCAGTATTAATTATTGGCATAGCAAAATTAATATCAAATTCTAATTTCCCATAACTTTTTATTTCTTCAGAACTAGTAGCTTTACTTTGACTCTCTTTCTCATTTACATTAATTTCATCTATATTATTAGATTGTTCATCCTCTACACTTAAACTACTTTCAACATCACTATTCTCTAAATTATCATCAGAGGCTATATTACTTTCCTCAGATGTTTGTCCATTATTTTGAGTTAATGATTCTTCAGAATCTGAATCATCAACACTTTCATTAGAATATTGATTTTCTTCACTATTATTTTCATTAAGATTATTATCGCTAGAATTATCACTCTCTACAGTGGTATTATTGTTTTCTATTTTATCAGTATCCTCAACAATTACCTCCGTTGAATTATTAATGTGTTCATTAACATTAATAGAATCATCTACTTTAGTAGTTGAGTTCATGGCTTCCACTGATATAGTAGTTAAATTTGTTGTTGCCAATGCTGTCGCAATAGTACATGACACTATTTTTTTCATTTACACCCTCTCCTTGTTTTAATAAAATTTAGCTAATATAACTTAATATTTTACATTTTACCTTATTATTGAATATTTTAAAACCCTATTTTTAAATGATTTGATTAGTAAAATTAAAATTAATATTAAAATTTTTCAAGAAAAATTCTCTTTTTATTAATTATTCTTTAAAGTATTTAAAATTAATACATTTTCTAGTTGCTCCACTGATTTAGGTCTTGATAAATAATATCCTTGTCCATATTTATATCCATAATTAATAACCGTTTGTAATTGTTGCTTCGTTTCAATTCCTTCCATAATTGCATGAGCATTACTAATTTCTACAATTTTATTTATTGCCTCTAAAAAAATCTTTACTCTTTCATCATTATATATATTATCTATTAGAAATTTATCAACCTTTAAATAGTCAAAGTTTATATTAGATAAAAGTAAAATATTAGCTGTCCCCACTCCAAAGTCATCTATAGAAATTCTAACTCCGAGTTTTCTTATTTCTTTTATCACATTACAAAACTCTTCCATATTTTCTTCAATATTTTCTCTTTCTGTTAACTCTAGAACTATATAGTTAGAATTAATTTTATATTCTTTTATTTTACTTTTTAATATTTCTATAAAATCACTTCTTAATATAGTACTTTTAGATATATTTATAGACACTGGGACAATTCTTATAATTTGTAACTCCCACTGATTTATAACCATCATAACCTTATCAAGTACATAATAATCTAATAGATATATTAATTTAGCTTCCTCTAATTTTGATATAAATACATTAGCACCTATTTCTTTTCCACATTTATTCCATCTCACCAAAGATTCAACTGATATTATTTTTTGTTTTTCTAATTCAAATATTGGCTGATATACAATACTGAACTCTTCATTTAATATTCCATTCACTATGGAGTTCAAAAAATCAATATTATCTTCCATGTTTCTATTCCCCTTTTCTACTTTCTATTCCCCTTTTCTACTTTAATGAATAATATATTAAATTAATTTTACAATGTATATTTTTTAATAAAATACTTGATGATTTTATACTTTATAAAATTATCACTTCAACAATTATGTTATGAAATCACACTATTTTGTAATATTTTTCACACCTTTTGCTTATATTAAATATGTTAAAATAATAGTACTTGCTATTTAATTTATTTATAAATAAAAAGGAGGGCTTTTATGATTAATGTTGGAATTTGTGATGATGATAGTTCTATATTAAAATTTATAAAAGATACCCTAACCTCTATTTCAAAAGCTGAAAAATTAAGAATAAATATAAAATGCTTTACTACTGGAAAAGATTTAATAGACTTTTATAAAATCTCACCTCATAAATGTGATATTTTATTTTTAGATATATTACTAGACTCTGTTAATGGATTGGATTTAGCTAAGAAAATTAATACTTATAATTTTAATACTAAAATAATACTAATTAGTAATAGTAAAGATTATATTCTAGATGGATATAACGTAAATGCTACAAATTATTTGCTTAAACCTTTAAGAAAAGAAGATATTTATAAAGAATTTTTCAAAGTATTAAATTTATTAAATAAAGATATACATAATTACTTTAAATTTGTTAATAATGGCTCAGTTAACATAATTCCAATTAAAGATATTTTCTGCTTTGAAGCATTTCGTAGAAAAGTTATTATTCATCTTGATGATAAATCCCTAGAATTTTATGGTAAAATCTCAGATATTGAAAAACAAATGAAGAAATATAACTTTATAAAATGTCATAGAAGTTATATTGTTAATTTAAATAAAATAAAAAGTTTATACTCATCTGAGTTAGTACTTTTAAATAATCAAAAAATACCTATAAGTAAAAGTTATTTTTTAAATATAAAAGATTCCTTATTATCTTTTATAAATGATACATAAAAAATAGAGGATAAATAGTTTATCCTCTATTTTTTATGTATTAATTATTATTTTTGTTCTAAACATATTATTATCATAATCAAAATCTAAATGTCCATTATATTTTTCTACACTTTTTCTAACACTTTCTATCCCTATTCCATGATACTCTTTATTCTTTTTTGATGTAATAAATTTACCATCTATCTTTTTAGGATATTTATAACTAGTATTTTCCACATAAATATATATAATATTATTTTGCATTCTTACTTTTATAAATATCTCTCTTGGAATATTATTCATTTTGCTACATGCCTCTATAGCGTTATCAAGCAAATTTACAAATATAATACATAAATCAAAATCATCAATTGGAATATTTTCATTAATTTTTATATCTATATTTATATCTATTCCTTTTTTAATACACTCTGCTTTTTTATAAGTTAATATAGCATTAATTGGCTTATTTTTAGTAATAACATTATTTTCATATTCATTAATTATATTATTAAGATTAATTAAATACTCTTTAACCTCATCATACATTTTATCATCAATTAATTTCTTTACGTAAATATAATGTTGCTTACTATCATGCCTTAATCTTCTAATACTCTCATCATTATGTATTATACTTTCATAACTTTTTCTTTCATATTTTATTTGTTTATTTAATTTTTCTATACTATTTTGTAAAATATCATTTTTTATTTCTGATTTTTTTCTATATATGTATATAAATAATATAATAATAATTATTATCAATATTAATATATATCTTTGCATATTTAAAATTTTTATTTCAAAACTACTATTTTCTTCATTTATATTTCCTATTTGAGAAGAAATTATATCAAATTGATTCATTATATCTAGTTCATTAAGATCTTCTATATATCGCTTTCTAACAATTCCTAATACTTCTTCACTATCGTTATAACTCATTATAATAGAAAGAATTTTAAGCTTCATTAAAGTATTACTAGTCTCATTATATGCTAGATTAAAATACTCATTCCCCATAACTTTATTACCCATTTCGCAATATAACTTACCTTTTAATATAATTATTCCAACTACATTTACATACATAGCGTCATAATTATTTTTATCCAATTCCTTAATAGCTTCACTAGCATTTTCAAATTCACCAAGTTTTATATATGAGTTAGCCAGTACTAGCTTTGACCAAATATAAATGTCCAGATATAACTTCTCTCCATTATATTTTTCTAATGCTTTTACTGAGTAATATTTAGCTTTCTCGTGATTATTTACATTTAAATAATACTCAGAAAGATTAAAGTATATTGGCATAGTTATTATTGAATTATTTTCATTTACAAATTTTTCAACCTCATAAACATCCTCTTGTGGGTTTACTCCCATAAAAGTCTCACTCAAACTACTTAATGACTGTACTTCTATATTGTCTACTATGTATTTTTCATCTCCTGTTTTTTCATATAGTCTATCTAACAACTTTTTATGCTTATATAATATTACATATAAATCTGAATAATTATTTTCATACTTATAAACTTTACTAATTAAATAATACAATTTATTTAATTCATCATTCATATTTTTTTCTTTTAATATTTCTTCAGCTTCATAAAAATATTTATGACACTTATCGTATTCTCTATTTATAAAAGAATAATAAATAATAAGTAATAAATCTGTCCCTTTATTTTTTTTGCTTATATTCTTATCCTTTATCTCATTCTCTAAATAATTAATTATTTCATCATAATTATCTCCATACTTTTCTTCTAAAAACTTTACATCCAAACTCTGATTATTACTCATTGTAATAATTAATATAGGAAAAAATAAAATCAAGAATATCATACATAAACATATTATCTTTTTCTTCACTCTAAATTTCCCTCCCCTTACCTTAATATAATAGCTATTAAAATTCACTCAAAAGTTTATAATAATTTCTATATTAAATCAATCTAAATAGATAATTTATTTAGATCGATTTAATATATTATCTTTATAAAAATAGCCTAAGCAATTTATTTTTTATGTCATAATCTCTAAATTAATAAGGGTAATATGGATATGGATACGGGTATGGATAAACTGGATAGAATGGTATAATATATGGGAATCTTATTGGCCTTGCACTATTAATATTCCTCATTGGAAACCTTCTTCTATTGAATCGTCTGAATCTTCCAGGCTGCCTATATCCAATATATTGCTGCCTATTCATCTCATTTTCATACTCACTTTCCATTACCTCCTCTGCAACTAATATACTTACACTATCATTAATTACCTCTTCAATAACTCCCTCTAATCTAGCTCCATTGCTAAGTACAATAATAGAATAATAAGATATACATTTCTTACATTCATCGTATAAAGATTCATTATCACGGTAGAATCCAACAACTTCCATTGCCATTTTGTAATCCCTCCTTTTCAGTAATATATTATTCAATTTTAAAATATAGGTGAATTATTATATTTACTTGATTAAAATACTCTTATAATAGACTTCTATTATTCATTTCAAACAACAAAAAATGCATAAATCCTTAATATAGATTTATGCATTTTACCAAGTGATATTAACCTAACTTATATTGTACTTTTTCTTACTTTTTTTAGTGCTTTCTTTGAACCACGTATAATATCATGCTCAATTTTTCTTTCTTTATAACTTATAAAAATCTGATTTAAATCATATCCTTCAGGATATAATTCACTTGCTGTTAATTCTAACTTAACTCTCTTATAATTAACTTTAATAAATTCTTTCTTATAAAAAACAGTTAAATTATTTAATTCATCTAACTCCTTATAAACTATGGCACTTTCATTATTATCTAAAAGAACCACCTTGTCACCGATACAATAATTATACTTTAAATTTACCTCTTCTACTTCTTCCTTCTTTTTAATAACCTTACTACTATTTATTACATCATAATTATACTTCTTAGTTTCTATATACTTTCTAGTTCTTTCAATAATAGAATCAGGAATACCCATTTTCTTAGAAATATAAAGAGCATTACTGTCACCACTTTTACCAATATGAAGCTTATATAAAGGTTCAAGAGTATCCTTTTTGAATTCCATAGCTGCATTTTCAAAATCAGTATGCTCTTGTGAAAAATTCTTAATTTCACCATAATGTGTAGTTGCTATTGTGATGCAACCCTTATGATATAATTCTTCTAAAATAGCTATTGCTAGAGCTGCCCCTTCATTTGGTTCAGTTCCACTTCCTATTTCATCAAATAATAAAAGAGTAGATTTTGAACTTTCTTTTATTATTCTAGCTAAATTCTTAACATGAGATGAGAAAGTACTTAGAGCATTTTCTATACTTTGATTATCTCCAATATCAACAAATATTTTATTAAATACTGAAATCTCTGTTCCTTCTTTAGCTGGTATATGGAATCCTGATTGTACCGCAAGTGTTAATATTCCTACTGTTTTTAAAACTACCGTTTTTCCTCCTGCATTTGGACCTGTTATTATAAGTGTTCTATAATCATCACCTATTTCAAAATTAAGTGGTACTGGATTTTTTATTAATGGATATTTTCCATCAACTATTTTTATATATCCATGCTCATTTAACTCAGGTTTAATTCCATCAATATCATTACTGTATTTTGCTTTAGCCCAAATCATATCATATTCAGCTATTACTTCTATATTAATTTTCACTTCTCTTATTTTTTCATTAATAAGTTCCGTAAGCATACCTAATATTTTATATTCTTCTACACTTTCTTCTGCCTTTAAAATAGCTAACTCTGAAGTATACTTTGAAACTGTACTTGGTTCCATAAACACAGTTGTTCCCTTTGATGATGATTCAATAATAGTTCCTTGTACATAATTTTTATACGAAGCTTTTATTGGAATTGTATATCTTCCATTTCTCTTACTTATAAAGAACTCTTGAATATACTGTTTGTTTTCACTATTTTTTAAGAATCTATCTAATTTTTCTTTTATTTTATTCTCACACTCATCAATACCTCTTCTAATTTTTTTAAGTTCTCTACTAGCATTAGAGTCAACTCTTGAGCCTCTTATACATCTATTTATTTCTTCCTCAATAAAGCTTAAATCTGTTATACTTTCTCCATAACTACTTAATGTTGGTGCATATCCTTCTTTATCTTTAATAAATGATTTTACTTTTCTACATCCTCTTAAAAAGTCAGACATAATTGCTAAATCTTCAGGATCTAAAGATGAGCCTTTTTCAATTTTATCTATATAAGGTAATACATTAAATATTCCAACCAAAGGTATATGATATGAAGCATCAATAAGCCTTCTACCTTCTGAAGTTTCATCTAATCTTCTATTAACAATTTTTAAGTTACTACTTGGTTCTAATTTATCAATAAGTGCTTTTCCTAAACCGCTAACACAATACCCCTTAACTACCTCTTTTAATTCATTATAATTTAATTTTTCTAATGTCATTATATCCATTTTTATTTTCCTTCCTTGTATCAAATCTAAATACAAGTCAACGAAATCATGATAGATTTCATAAACTTAAATATAAAAAAGCTGTGGATACTTCCACAGCTTAAAATTCAACTTTAAATAAAGGTAGACTACTACCCCTGAAGTAAATTCGTGGACTTGTATCAATTAGTTATAATTAATTCCGCAACAAATAAAGGTATAAATATACCATAATTTAGGGAATCAATATAAAATTAACTATTTGATACTAAACACTCACACAAATACCTCTCTTTTTCTGAAATCTATCATTTATATTAATATATTATAATATGTCCTATGGGTTGTCAATCTATTAATTATATATTAAAACATACTTTTAAACTTAATAATTGCTTCTTATATCAAACCTTTACTTTGAAGAAAGTCTTTTGCAACTTTCGAAGGCGATTCTTGTAATTCATCTACCTTATAATTAAGTTCCATCATAACTTCATTTGTAAGAACCTCACCTAATTCCTCTAAAATCCCCTCTATTTCTGGGAACTCCTCTAATTTCTCAGAGCTTATAATAGGCATTGCATAGTAAGGTGGGAAAAATCCCTTATCATCACTTAAGGCTTTTAAGTTAAACTTTTTTAGTAAACCATCAGTTGCAAATGCATCAACAACATCTACTTCTTCATTAACTAAAGCTGTATATCTTGGTGCACCATCTAAAGTTACTACATCTCCAATTTTAAAGTTATATTCCTTTTGTAATCCTGATAATCCATCTTCTCGATTTGCAAATTCAAAAACAACTCCTGCTTTCATAGATCCAGCAACTTTAGCTAAATCGCTTATTGTCTCTAAATTATATTTTTCAGCGGTTTCTTCAGTTACTGCTAAAACCCAAGTATTATTAAAACTCATTTGCTTTAATACTTCGATATCATAAAGTTCTTTAAACTCTTTTTTTACTGTATTATAAACTTCATCTACATCATTAATTGGAGTATGCTTTAGTGTATCACTATAAGCTGTTCCACTATATTCAACATACATATCTATATCACCACTTTGAAGTGCTCCAAAACAAACTTGAGTTCCACCCAAATCTAATTTTCTATTTACTTTTATATCTGTCTTTGCCTCTATTAAATCAGCAACTAAATTTCCTAAAACAGCTTGTTCAGTATAATCTTTAGATCCAATAGTAATTGTACGCTGCTCATTTCCTGTATTTCCAAAAGAAGTTACAACAAAAATAATTACAAGTACCAATGCTGAAATACTCAATATTGCCTTTTGTGTTGTACGTTTTTTCTTTTTAGATTTTATATTACCTTTTTGAAGACTAATAGGCATAACTAGATTTTCTACCAATCCAATTAAGAAATCTACTAATAAAGCTAATAAACATGCTGGAATAGCTCCTGCTAATATTTGATTATTATTTACTGTACGAATACCTGAAAAGACAAGATACCCCAAACCACCAGCCCCTATAAATGCAGCCATAGTCATAAGTCCTACGGCAGTTACTGATGCAATACGTACCCCTGCCATAATCACTGGAAGAGCTAAAGGTATTTGTACTTTAGTTAATACCTGAAATGGCGTAAGCCCAATACCTTTTGCAGCCTCAAGAGTCTGCTCATTAATATTCTGAATTCCAGTATAGGTATTTTTTATAATAGGAAGAAGTGAGTAAAGAACAACTGCAACTATAGCAGGTACTGTTCCTATTCCTAAAAGCGGTATCATAAATCCAAGGAGAGCCATACTGGGTATAGCTTGTATAATATTTGCTATACATAAAATAGGCTTACTAGCTTTAGATGCATATGAAATGAAAATCCCTAGAGGTACTCCAATTAAAATTGCTACTCCAACAGAAATTGCTGTCAGTTTTATATGCTCTATTAATAATGATAATATTTGTGCTTGATTATCAATTACATATTGCAATAAACTCATATAATTTCATCCTCCTCATAATCAAAATATTGTTGACTTAATGTTGTAACTAGACTACTTCTTGTGACTAGACCTACTAAATGTGAATCATCATCAACAACTGGAACAGTAGATATATGCTCTTCTGTAACCACCTTTAAAGCATCTAAGATACATTCATCTATGAGAAGAGTTGAAAAATTTTTATTCATAAACTTTTCTACAGGCTGAGTTTTATCTTCAATTCCCCTAAGCTTACTTGCTTTTACAATACCAATTAGTTTATGATCATTAGGCTCAATTATAAGAAGGCTGTCCACCTTTTTTTGACGCATTTTATCAATACATTTAAAAACAGATAAATTTTTATATGATGTAATTGGCTTATCAATCATTATATCTGAAATTTTTATATATTCTGGAGATGACCATATTCTATTCTTACCTACAAAATTAGAAACAAATTCATCAACTGGATTCCTCAATATATTTTCTGGAGTATCGTATTGTAATACTTCTCCATCTTTCATTATACAAATCATATCTGAAATTTTAATGGCCTCATCCATATCATGTGTAACAAATACAATAGTCTTTTTTAATTTAGATTGTAATTCAACAAGCTCATCCTGCAAATCTGATCTTGTCATTGGATCTAGAGCTGAAAAAGGCTCGTCCATAAGAATGATATCTGGATCATTAGCAAATGCTCTAGCTACACCGACCCGTTGTTGTTGTCCACCACTTAATTCTGTTGGATAACGATCTAAAAATTCTTCGCAATTTAAACCTACCATCTGCATTAATTTTTTAGTGTTTTCAATAATCTTTTCTGAATCAACTTTTTGTAACTTAGGAATAAGCTCTATATTTTCTCTAATAGTCATATGAGGAAATAAGCCAGTCTGCTGTATAACATAACCTATATTTCTTCTTAACATAACTTCATCAATTGATTGTATTTTTTTATTATTAATATAAATAAATCCACTAGAAGGTTTAATTAATCTATTTATCATTTTTAATAAAGTAGTTTTCCCACAACCACTTTCTCCAATAATTGTGACAAGCTTTCCTTTTTCAATTGTTAAATTAATTTCTTTTAGTACTTGTTTTGCTTTGTATCTTTTTGTGACATTTTCAAATCTAATCATTTCATTCCTCCTTTTACCAAGTAACAACCTCATTTTATTACAAAGTTGTTACTTTGTCAAATAATAGAAAAATGCCCAAGACTATTTTTAGCCTTGAGCACTTTAAAACTCTCTTATTATTTTATAGGATATAAAAACTCCTTCACTCTTTGTGAGGAATCATCTTGTGATAGAAAATATATAATATCATTTTCTAATAATATAGCATATGGTCCTGGCGATTTAATTACATTTCCATTTCTACCAATGGCAAGCACAGTAGCTCCTGTATGTTGCCAAAATTGAATTTCTGATACAGTCTTATTTAAATAAGAACATTGTGCAGTTATCTTTACTTCAAATGGCATAAATGGATTCATTGATCTAAAATGTTCTGATGCTGCAATTAAATCAGATAAACATTCATTTAAAGTATCCATTTCTTTCTGCTGACGTGCTATGCTTTTTAGTAAATTTTCTTTTATAGTATCAATAGTTTGGCGCTTACTATATTGCTTAATGAAGTTAACCGCATTTTCATATGATTTAATTATAACTCCACTTCCCTTTTCTGATGTAACAATTTCTAAATCGCATAATATACAAATTGCACGCCTTGCGGTTTCCGAAGAAACCCCATATTGACTGGCTATAGATGAACGTGCATATATCTTTTCACCAACCTTATATTGTCCACTAGAAATCCTCGAAGCAATTTCAATTGCTATTTGTTGATATCGAGGGATTGAAATCTTATTTTTCACTTTTTCTTCCATCATCATTATTTCCCTTTTATATATTCATATATTTTATAAATTCAGTATAATTTATAAAGATAAATAAGACAATATAGCATTAGTGTTTTGTAATATTATCCTAAATTAAGATTCTCTTTTTAATTTTACTTCTCTTAAAGAATTTATAAGCTCTAAATACTCTTTATTAAGTTTCTCCTTTTTATCTTCTTTAGTTTCTATTGATAAAAGAGAAATCACCTCCGATAATTTATTCTCAAGAAGTAATATTTCATCATCTAAATGTTTATTTTCTGAATTCTTTCTAATACTTTTAAAATTCTTAATATATTCAGTATAAGTTCCTGCAAATTCCTTTATCTCTTTATCCTTAATCTCAATTATGTGGTTACATACATTAGATATAAACTCTATATCATGTGATACCAATAATAAAGTTTTATTAGTATTAACTAAAGCATTTTCTAACGCTTCTATAGTTTTTATATCTAAATAATTAGTTGGTTCATCTAATATTAATAAGTTATTGTCAGATAATATTATTTTACATATAGCTACTTTGACTCTTTCTCCTCCCGATAATTCACTTACCATTTTATTTACAGAGTCTTTCTTAAATCCAAACTCACTTAAATTTATTCTTATAAAGCTATCATCCCACTTAGAATCTTCTTTTATATTTTCTAAAATACTCCTTTCATTATTTAAAATATCTTGTTTTTGATCAAAGTATCCTATTTTAACATTACTTGATATATTTATTTCTTTTGAATCATTGCTTAAAATTCGTCTTAGTAAAGTGGTTTTCCCACACCCATTAGCTCCAATTAGTGCAATTTTAGCTCCATTTCTTATATTTAAATTAATTTCATTCACTAAAATTTTATCTTCTACTAGTAACTTTAATTTCTTAATTTCTATTAAATTTTTAGTAGAAATTTCAGTACCTTCATTTATATTAATTATAATCCTTTCTTTCTTCTTAGGTGGTGCCTTAACTTCCATATGCTCTATTCTTTTTTCTATTGATTTTATATTGTTTTCAATATGTTTTTTTCCTCTTTGATCTCCCATTTTAATAGTTTTTGCTTCTGATTTCCCCATTCCTTTAGGGGCCTTTTTTATTCTATCTCTAAGTACTTCTTTTTCATTTATTACACGCTCTAATCTATCTTTTTCATGTATATATTTTTCATATTCTCTTTTTTGTTTCTTATGATTTTCTTCTTTTAAAGTTACATATTTACTATAATTACCCTTATATATTTTTAATCTTCCCTCTTCTATCTCTACAATTTCATTACATACATCATCTAAAAATTTTCTATCATGTGAAACTATTAATAATGCTCCCTTATAATTTTTAAACATATTATCTAAAACTTTAATACTTTCACTATCTAAATTAGAAGTAGGTTCATCTGCTATAATAAGGCTTGTATTTTCTTCTAATGCACTCACTACTCTAATTTTTACTTTTTCTCCTCCAGATAAATAGTCTTCATATTCATCAGGAGCACTAAAAACTTTTTTCACCTTACTATTATTACAAATAGTATATCCCTCATCTATTTGGCTTATATATGAATAACTATCTGTTAAATTTACCAAACCTTCATCAGCTTTTATTTCTCCAAGTAAAATTTTCAATAATGTTGTTTTTCCCGCTCCATTTTCACCTACAACCCCTATCTTATCTTTTTCTTCTATTTCAAATTTATCTATATCTAATATTAATCTATCTCCATAATACTTTTTTAAATTTTTAATTGTTGCAAGTTTCATTTTACACCTCCAATTACTCCTATAAAAAGTTTGTGCAAAATTCTTATTAATAATCTTTAATTTTCTACATTACGAACAAAGTCCAGTAACATTTGTTACTGGACTCTTTATTTAAATATTACTACAAAGCTTATTAAGCATATTAATTAAATTACTAACTTCCTCTTCATTAAAATTATGAGTTATTTTTTCATACCATTTATCATGATATTCATTAATTAACTTAAGAATATCTAATCCTTTATCAGTAAGACATAAATCAAAAAATCTATTATCATTATCCCTTTTTACTTTTATAACATAATTTAAATCTTCAAGCTTTTTTATATTTCTTGTTATAATTGCACCATCTACATTTAATGCCTTTGCTATATCCTTCAAATTGCAGCCTCTATTATTTTCTATTATTATCATACAACGCCACATATTAAGAGTTAATCCATATTCCGATAGATTTGATTCAGAATATCTTATAAAGTCTCTATTTAAATCTGATAGATATTTACCTAATATTTTATATGACAATCATATTCCTCTTTTCTAACATTAATTTATTTTTTCATAAACTATTGGATCAACAAATCCAAAAGTAATTTTACCATTCTTTCTAAAAACTTCACTTACATACATTTTACCATTTTCAATTTTCTCCCTTAAAGTAAATTCAGTTTCTGGTGTAAAATTACTAATACTTTCTCCTTCATACGCATTATTTTTTTCTTTGTAAACCATAGGAGTAAACTTAGAAGAAACTTTAAGTTCTTTATAATCCATGGTTAAGTTTTCATTATCATTTCTAAATTCTTCTTTTGAGATATTACTTGGAATTTCATAAGAAGTTAAAACTATATTATCATCTTCATTAACTGTAAATAAGAATAGGTGCGGAAGAATATTTTTAAATTTTCCTTGTTCATAATAACTTTCTTCAATAACAAAATATCCTGAAAAATCATTTGGCAAATTAATTATCTTATCATTACAAACACCATTTATATGCTTTGCCTTTGGATGTTTTAACTCTCCTGATTCTAACTCATCATTTATTTGCCTATCATTATTAAATGTTCCACATAATTCATTTATAAACTTATCTAATTTATTCATAAAAAACACCTCTTAAATACTTGATACTATCAATTATACTCTAATAATTGATAATGTCAATTATTATAATATACTAAAAAAAAGATGATTCCTATTTAATATTAGAAATCATCTTTTTTAAATATTAATTTATATTTTATTCTCTAAAATTAACTACTCCTAATAACTTATTATCATCTAAAGCCGAAATTACCTCTACTGATATTTCACCATTTTCATAGGTACAAAAACTAAACTTGGCACTTTCCTCAAACCTTACAATACCATTACTCTCATCATATCCTATAAAACTAAGACTACCTGTAGAGAAATAAGGCTTCTCTGCAAAACAACCTTTAAAAGGATGATGAGTATGACCAGCAAAAATTCCAATTATAGAACTTTCTCTTATTATATTTTCAAATCTATCATCATAACTAACAGCTGGTGTAGTAAATTGATCTTTTATAAGATGATGATGAAGCATTAAAATAGTATCTTTTTTAGTGCTACCCTTTAATTGATTTTCTAACCACTCATACTGCTCCTCTGAAATAAATCCATCACTATTTTTATACTGTGAATTATCAAAACTAATTATTCTTAATTCACCTATTTCATTAACAGTATTATAAGGAGCATTACATTCTTTATTAAACCAGCCCTTATAAAAAGCCTCTTTATTATCATGATTTCCTAAAGTAAGTATATATGGAGTATTACCTAATAATTTTTCTAATTCACTTTTTAAAATTACATAATCTTCATAAGTTCCTGATTCCACTAAATCTCCAGTTATAATAACAAAATCTATTTTACTTAAGTCTATTTGTTCTAAAGATTTTCTTATCTGTATTAAAGGACTTGTCATATTATTAAAAATAGAATTATAACCCTTTTCAGCTTTTGGATACTCTCTTAAAAAGTGAATATCTGATAAATGTAAAAACTTCATATTCTACACCTACTTAATCTTCTTTTTCTTATTTCTTTTAGTTTGTATACTAAATAATATAAGTGCAACAATTGTTGCTACATAAGGAATAGAAGCTGTAATTTGTGTTTTTAAAGAAGTATTTTGAAGTACATTTCCTGCTGCTTGTGAGAATCCAAAGAATAAACTTGATAAAAGAACTCCTATTGGATGAGACTTTCCTAAATTATTAGCAGCCATAGCAATATATCCACGTCCTGAAGTCATATTTTGCATAAATAGTGTTACAGTTCCCATAGAAAGAAGAACTCCACCTAATCCACATAATATTCCTGATAAACTTATTGTAAGGAATTGATATTTCTCTACTGGAGTACCAAGACTTCTTGCAGCTTCTTTATTTATACCTATAGCACGTAATCTATATCCTAATACTGTCTTATATAAGAATATATACATTCCTATAGCTAGTATAAATGCTAAATAATCAACAAATGTTAATCCTGAAAAAATAGTCCCTAATACAGGAATATCCTTAATAATAGGTAAATCAATTTTTGGAAGACTTACTAAACTAGGGTCAGTAAATACTCCCTTTGTTTTAAAAATTATATAAAGTAAATATGTTGTAACTCCTCCCATCATAGTATTAGTTGCCATACCAACAACAACAGGAGATGCTTTTAATTTAATTATACAAAATCCTACAATAGCAGATACTATCATTCCACTAATTGCACCTGCAAGAACAGATAAAAATACATTATGAGTGTAATAATTTGCAACAATACTGAAAAATGCGCCTGTTAGCATAGTTCCTTCCATTGCAATATTAAAAATACGTACCTTAGAACATATAGCTGCAGCTAATGTAACTAATAAAATAGGTGTCATCATACGAAGAGTGGAATTAGCTACCACTGCTAAATAATCTACACTTAACTCCATTATTGTACTCCTTTCTTATCTGTTGTATTTTGTTTTTTCTTATACCACTTCACAGCAAATTTTGCAGTAATTAATAAGGTGATAATTCCTTGAATAATCGTTGTTACTTCAGATGGTACTCCCATACTACGTTCGATAGTACTTCCCCCTGTTGTAAGACCAGCTAAGAAAATACTACTTACTAAAATACCAACTGGATGATTGCTTGACATTAATGAAGCTATAATACCAGTCCATGCATATCCTGGAGATGTAATCATATTATCAACATAACGATATCTTGTTCCTAAAACTTCACATGCACCACCAATACCAGCTAATGCACCACTTAACATTAATACATAGTACATCATCTTAGTACTGTTAACACCACCATAATTAGCAAAGTTAGGATTTAATCCACCCATCTTTGCTTTATATCCAAAACTTGTTCTCTTCATTATAAAAAGTACAATTAAGACACAAATAATTGCAATTACAAATCCCCAATGTAATGAATATCCTTCAAACATTTTAGGTAAAATATTATCAGTTAACTTTTGAGTTTGAATTGCTGATGAGTCTAAACCTAATGGGTCTTTTACAACATATGTTGTAAAGTAAGATGCTATGTAATCAGCAACATAGTTCATCATAAGAGTTATAATAAGTAAATCCAACTTAAATCTTTCACTTACATATGCTGAAATAAGTGAATATAAAATCCCTACTAAAGCACCACTAATAATAGATATTATAACAACAAATGCTGGTGGCCCTGGACATATTACAGCTACAACTGATGAAGTAAAGGCACCTAAAACCATCTGCCCTGCAGCACCTAAACTAGAATAACCAGATCCCCAAGCTAATGCACCAGAAAGTCCAGCAAATATAATAGGAATAGAACGTGTTAAGGTTGTAGTTAAATAATAAGTTGAGCCAAATCCACCTTTAAACATTCCTATAATTGCTTCAAAAGGATTAAATCCAGAAAGTGCAATAATTACACCACCTATTAATAATCCAACAACAATAGCTTGTAGAGGATGTTTTAATGGTTCAAATATAGTTGAAAGTTTACTTCTTGTAATACTTCCTGATAACGAGCTTTTACTTTTCATTATTTTTACCTCCTACCATTAAAAGACCTAATGCCTTTTCATCAATACTTCCTCTTTTAAATTCACCAACAATTTCCCCATCATAAATTACATAAATTCTATCACTTAAGTCCATAATCTCACTTAACTCTGAAGATACCAATAATACACTATCTCCTTTATTTCTCTTTGCAACAAGTTGATCATGAATAAACTCTATTGCTCCTATATCAATCCCTCTTGTAGGTTCACAAGCAATAATAAGTGGAGTCTCCATAGACATTTCTCTTGCAACAATAAGTTTTTGTGCATTTCCACCTGAAAGCTCTTTTATTTTTTGTGTATGTGAATCAGCCTTAACTCTAAATTTTGAAATTAACTCTACAGCATGCTTTGTAACTTTATTAATATTTAAAATTCCTTTTTTAGAGAATTCTTCACTATCTTCATATCCCATTAATGCATTCTCAGCAAGTGTTGCCTCCGGTGCACTTCCCCACATATATCTATCCTCTGGAATATGAGCAATACCGGCTTCTCTTATACCCATTACAGTATTATTTGTGATATCCCTTTTATTAATAATTACATTACCACCATCAACCTTCTCTAATCCTGTTATACATCTAATAAGCTCAGATTGACCATTACCAGATACACCTGCAATACCTACTATTTCACCTTTTTTAATATGTAAATTAACATTATTTAATATATTTTTATTATGTTCACCCTTTAAAGTTAAGTTTTTAACCTCTAAAAGCTGTTCTTTAGTTTCCTTTTCAGGAATTACTCTATTAGCTATTTGTCTTCCTACCATTAAATAAGATAACTCTTCTATACTTGTATCTTTCTTTAATTTTTCAGCAACAACTTCTCCAAGTCTCATTACTACTACTCTATCTGCAACTTCCATAACTTCATGAAGCTTATGAGTTATAATTATTAAGCTTTTACCTAATTTAGCTAACTGTTTCATAGTTTTTAAAAGCTCGTCTACTTCTATAGGAGTAAGAACTGCAGAAGGTTCATCAAAAATTATAATATCTGCATTTTGATAAAGAGTTTTTAATATTTCAACACGTTGTTGAAGCCCAACAGGACATTCCTCAACAATAGCATTTGGATCTACATCTAACATATAACGCTTTGAAAGCTCTTCTACCATTTGAATATTCTTTTTATAATCAAAAAATATTCCTTTTTTCATTTCGTTTTTATATACAATATTTTCTGCAACAGTCATTGATTCAAAAAGCATAAAGTGCTGTTGAACCATTCCTATTCCCTGTTTCATTGCATCTGATGGATTATGAAAATTCATCTTCTTACCATCTATAAATATTTCTCCTGAGTCTGGCTTTTCTAATCCATAAAGTATCTTCATTATAGTAGACTTTCCTGCACCATTCTCTCCAACAACAGCTAGTATCTCTCCTTTATTAAGATTAATATTAACCTTGTTGTTAGCTACTACATTACCATAGGTCTTAACAATATTTTTCATTTCTAAAAGCATGTCAAAGTTTCTCCTTTTCTAAATTAATCTGGAATATAATAAGAGGCAAAGCAAAAATTGCCTCTGCCCCTTATATTAAGTACACTAAATATAAATTATACTCTAATTAGTTTGCAGACTCTTCAGGAACTTCTATTACTATTTCGCCTGAAATAATCTTTTCTGCTGCTGCCTTACCAGCTGCTATAACTTCATCAGTTATAATTTCAGTATTTCTATAATTCATTTCTTCTGGAGAAACACCAACAACTCCAAATGCGCCTTCTTTTAATCCAAGAACTTGTGAACCACCATTTAATTCACCAGCTAAGAATTCATCAATTATAGTATTCATAACAGCACCAGTATTCTTTAATAATCCACTAATAATACTTGGGTTTTCAGAAGTTGTTTGGTCAATACTTAATCCAGTTGTGTATATTGGTGTACCCTTTTTGCTTAACTCTTGAGCTGCTTGATATATACCTGAATTTGCACTAGCAGATACTCCACCAAATATAAAGTTTGCTCCTGCTGCTTTTTGTTGTAATGTATATTCATAAGCTAAGTTTGTATCATTATATGAGTTAATATAGTTATACATAAAGTTAGCATTTGGATTAACAGATTTTACACCTTCAGAAAATCCGTATCTATATTTGTAAGTTGCTTGTGTTTGGAATGATGCAATATATCCATATAAGCTTTCATTAGGGAAGGCTGTTCCAACCATTACTCCTAAAACATATGCTCCTTGTGCTTCATCAAATCCAAAGCTTGTTACTTTTTCATTAGATGCAGTTGTATCAATTACAGCATATTTTGTATTTGGAAATTTATCTGCAGCATCACTAAACGGATCAGCAGCTTGCCATCCAATTCCTATAATTAAATCATACCCTTCATTAGATGCAGCAAGAGTATTTTCTTCCCATGCAGCAGTATCTGTACATTCAATAGATGTCATATTGAATCCATAAGTTTCACTTGCTTCTTCTAAAGCTTCGTATGCTTGAAGAATAAATTGTTCTGTTCCAATTGTATCTGAAATTAAAGCTATATTTAATTTTGAATAATCTCCATCAGTACCTTGACTTCCTGCTGATTTATCATTTCCTGAATTAGAACATCCAGCAAAAAGAAATGTTGTCATAATAAGTAGTAAAGAAGTTATTATTTTTTTCATTATTTCATCTCCTATAGTTCATTTGTTAATTTAATTATAATAATTATATACATTAAAAAATATGACATAAGTCATATTTTGACGAAAAAACTGTATATTTTTTTAGTTTTTTATTTTAATATTCGTTTTTTATTAAATAATTCCATTTTATCTAGATAAATTATATAAACTAATTTAATATTTTACTAAATATTAATTGGGTATTTGTAAAATTTTATTTTTACAAATATTGTGTATTTCCTTATTTTTCTTAGCTTTAGAATTTATTGTTATATATTTTGCTGTATGTTAAAATTATGAATATAAATAAACGAACAATATTATTAATTTACTCACTTATTGGGAGGAACTATGATAAATGTTAAAAACCAAGAATTATTAGATAAATATGTTAATAACACCGGTATTTCCAAACTATTTTCACAAGATATTAGTAACTTATTAGAACTTTTTTCTTTAAATAAAGGAGATTTTTTAATTAATGAAGGTGAATGTTCCGATTATCTATATTTTTTAGTAAGTGGAAAACTAAAAGTTTTTTCTCACTCAACTTCAGGTAAAATAATGTCTCTAACTCTTTTTAATTCTTTTGAAATCGTAGGCGAAACCTGTAGTTTATGGAATAAGCCTCCTACAGCCTCAGTTCAAGCTACATCCAAAGCTTATTGTATTGGTATATCAATGAAATATAGGGATCTGCTTTTAAATGATGTGATATTCTTAAGATATATTTGTCAAAACTTAGGTGAAAGACTTAGCTATATGAATAATACTACATGTATCAACCTTTATGAATCATTAGAAAGTAGGCTGGCCTCTTTTATATTAAAAACTGAAAAGGATGGAATTTTCTCTTACAACTTAACAGAGTGTGCCGAACTTTTATGTACAAGCTATAGACATTTATTAAGAATAATTAATTTATTTTGTAGCACAAATAAATTAGTTAAAAACGGTAAATTCTATAAAATTATAGATCGCTCCTATTTAGAGAAAGTTTCATCTAATTCTCTTATTACATAAAATAAAAAATGTATTGATTTTTAATCAATACATTTTTTATTGAATATAATTGTATATCTATTTAACTCTTGTTAAATAATTTTTTATTAGAATTAAAATTGTACTGAATATAGCCATTACTAAAAATACTATTAACTCTTGTATTCCTAACTTACTTAAATGTAGTAAATTTCTAAATAAAATTGTTGCTACAAAAAATCCTATAGCAGTTGTTGTGCATAAAAATACACGCATTTTATTAAATGGTCTACATACTCTTATTACAGCTAAAATACTAGTAAATCCAATCATATAATACATTAATGTAGTCATCTTCGGCTCTGCTATACCTAAAGCTGGAGCTAAGAAATATAAGACTATAATATTTATTATTATAACTACAGAATATGGGAATGAATTTTTTAATACGCTTTTTAAGAATTTTTCTTTTATTTGTTTTCCATTAGGTTCAAAAGATATAAAGAATGATGTATATCCTTCAATTGCAAGATCCACTAATGTAATTTGTATTGGAATAAATGGGAACGCTGTACAAGTTATAATATTTAATATTGATAACATTACTGAATACAATGTTTTTATAAAGAATATTGTAGCAACATTAGTAATATTATTTACAACTCTTCTTCCCTCCATTAAAACATCTTTTAAAACACTAAAGTCTGAATTTAAAAGCACAATTTGTGAAACTTGCTTTGCAACATCACTTGCCTCTGGTAATGTTATACTACAATCTGCTTGCCTTAATGCAATAACATCATTTACCCCATCACCCGTCATTGCAACAGTATGCCCTTTTGCTTGTAATGCTTGCACTAACAAACTCTTCTGATTTGGAGATACTCTTGCAAATATACTATATTCATCTACTAAATCTATTATTTCATCATCACTTTCTATAGTAGATAAATCAATATATGATTCATAATCCTCTAACCCTGCTTGCTTAGCTATACTAGAAACAGTCAATGGATTATCACCTGAAATTACTTTTACAGTTACACCTTCCCCCTTAAAGAATCCAAGCATTTCTTTGGCATTTTTTCTTAAAGGATCTGATAATTCTATTGCTGCAACAATCTCTATATCTGGTAATATATCTTCCACTACATCTTTAGAAAATCCTACAAGAAGCACTCTTTTTCCTTGCTTTTGTGCCTCTATCATATTCTCTTTAATTTCAAAGTTACTTTTAGCTGTTAATCTTTCAGGTGCTCCAACTATTATAGATCCTATATCCTTAAAGGAAATAGAACTCCATTTTCTTTCAGATGAAAATGAATTTTTATAGTCAACTTCAAAGTTGTCATTTCCTTTAAAATACTCTTTTAAAGCTTGGAAAGTACCATTATTATCTCCTATTTCATTAACAAATGCACTTAAGGCCTGATTTACTGAAATAGGCATTATTTCTTCATTAAATGTTTCAACATTTGAAACTTGCATCTTCCCTTCTGTAATAGTTCCAGTCTTGTCAAGACATAATGTATCTACATGCGCTAATGTTTCAACACTATATAAGTCTTGAACTAATACTTTTTTCTTTGCAAGCTTAATTACTCCAGTTGCTAGCGATATACTAATTAATAAAACTAAGCCCTTTGGTAGCATTCCTAGTAATGCTGCTGCTGTTGATACTACAGAACTTTTTATTACTTGATCTCTGAAAAAGAACGCCTGTACAAATAATAACACACCTACTGGGATTATTATAAAACTTGTAAGTCTTGTAACTTTTCTCATAGAATTTAATAATTCTGAGTTTACCTTTTTATGCTTTTTACTCTTTAATGTAATTTCTACCGCTAAGTTATCCTTACCAACTTTTTCAACCTTAGCATAACATTTTCCACTAACAACATAACTTCCTGAGTATAGCTTATCTCCTGGCATCTTTACTATTGTATCTGATTCTCCAGTAAGAAGAGACTCATTTACTTCTATTTTCCCATCAATAACAACTGAATCTGAGCTAATTTGATTCCCCATGTTTAGTATCGTTATATCATCTAAAACTACTTCATCAACACCTATACTCTTTTCTTTACCATCTCTTATTACATCAACCTTAGATACTGTAAGTACTGATAGCTTAGCTACCATATTTTTTGCATGTATTTCTTGAAAACTTCCAATACATATATTCAATATAATTATTAACATAAAAGCTAAGTTAGAATATGCTCCAACAGACATTAAAGCAATAGCAATAAGAAAATTATATAAATTAAATAATGTAAATACATTTCCTGATATAATCTCCCAATTAGATTTTACAGTTTTTTCTTCTACAATATTAATTTGCCCCTTTTCCTTTCGCTCTAACACTTCCGCTTCTGTTAATCCTAATATAGTTCGTTGCTCTTCCATACCCAACACACTCCATATCAATTTCTATTGTAATTACATTTGTATGTATTACCCCAAATATTTACATAATAATTAATAATATCATTTATTTTGCATCTTTAGTGTAAAATCTATGTTAAATATTATTAATATAACTATATAAGGTTAATAAAACCTTATCTTTACCTAAAAAATATGCTGTATCATCTTATTATTGATACAGCAAAACTTATTATTTAATTATATAATTACTTTTTTCAATAGCTTTTATATTATTATGTTTTAAGAAATAGTTAATTATAAGCTCACTTATATCAACATTAATTTCTCTAACAACTTCTGCCCCTTCATACGATGGATAAATTGAAGTATTAGTAGCACGATAATTATTCATAACAACATCATAATACTTATCTAAGTCAATACTCTTACCGTCCTTTTTAATAGAAACTACTCTATCTCCAAAATTTCTTGATAAATCAATTTCATAATCAAAACCTCCAAAAGTATCATAATTATAATTTTGCACTTTCGGAACTAGGAATCCATCACTAATTTTTACTTTTCCATTATCAACAACAAAATAAGTAGCAGCCTTTTCAATAGCTTCTTTTAATTTATCTCCTCTTACTTTTAAAACCATTAATGTATTAGGATAAGGATAATTTATTAATACATCTCTAATAGATACATTTTTCTTAAATCCAATTGCACTATCAAATAATGATAAAGCTGAAAAATCTGCCTCAGAAGCTTCTAATTGCACTTGATGTAAAAAATTAATAAATGGGTGACCTTTTAACCTCGCTTCAAAAATATCATTTATAAGTATATCCGTATCAAATTTACCAATTTCTTTATCTAAGTAATCTTTTAGCTTTAACTCAACATCATTAAATATTTTTTCAAGACCTTCGTTAATCTTATCATTTAATATAGAAACATCAACTAACTCATAGCTTACATCTTTAGTTTCTGTATCTAATATAATCTTACTAAACTTTTGCCCATTATGAAGTGGTTGTGCACAAACTACTCCATTTATTTTAGTAATAAAGGATCTATGTTGATGTCCACTTAAAACCATATTAATTGAATCATACTTTTCTAACAATTCACTTCCTTGATTTTCCTTAGTAAGCTTTTCTGTTGGAGTATTAGTTCCATCTAAGCTTTTTTCAAATCCACCATGATAACATACTATAATATAATCAGCTTGTTCTTTTAATTCTTTTTCATATTTCCCATACATCTCAACTGGATCTAAGAATTTTAACCCTGTTATATTTTTTTCATGCTCCCAATTAGGAATAAAAGATGTTGTAAATCCAATGCATGCAATTTTAAACCCATTAAA
The DNA here is from genome assembly GCF_004353185.1 of Clostridium cuniculi. GTDB lineage: Bacteria > Bacillota > Clostridia > Clostridiales > Clostridiaceae > Clostridium > Clostridium cuniculi. The sequence continues at coordinate 46,924 of NZ_SMUS01000025.1, forward strand.
ATCAAATATTTTATACGGTTTTGTATTTAAAGTTAATCCTTCAATATTAGCATTAATTATTTTGTCTTCAACAAGTTTATATGAATTATTTAAATAGTCTAATCCATAATTAAATTCATGATTTCCTATAACATAAGCATCATAACCTATAAATTCCAATCCTTCTAAAATAGGATTTTTTTGAACCTTTTGTTTTGATAAATAATGTGCTAAGGCTGAACCTTGTACTAAATCCCCACAATCAACCTTTAAAGAAGCATCATAATTTTTCTCATCATTTAATATGTAACTTCCTATTTTAAGTATTCCAAGTGGTTGCTCTTTTACATAGTTAGTTGGATAAACATATCCATGTAAATCACTTGTTTGATATATTGCAAGCTTCATAACTACTTCCTCCTTCATTTACAGTAAAACTATAAAATAAATACTTTTACAATGCTATCTTTCTAATCATTAGTTTGAATATATTATATTGTTTGCCCTTTTTTAGGTAATAAAACATCTCCATTTTCATTATAAAGTTTTTCAGGACGATAAGAATGAATTGGAACTAATAACTTAGGTTTAATTAAGTTAATTATTTTTATTAAATCATAAGGACGTGCATGACCACTACATGGCAATAATATGAATTGTATATTATAATCACTAAATTGTTTTACAAATGGTTCATATGCCGGATCAAATTCACCTAATGGTTGAGCATCAGTATGAATATAAATTCCATTACTCTTAAGTTTATTTATATGCTTTAAAGCAAGCTTATCTAATTGCCAGAAATACTTACTTTCATCATTTAACAACTCTTTAAAATCAATCCTTAAATTTTCGTCTAGCCCATATTCCTTATCATCTAATTGATAATAATAAGTTTCAATTCCAGATGCCTCTTTTACTACATATGAATAATATGCATCCAATACAACAGTTCTTGGATTATTCTTAATTATATTTAAAATTCTTTCTACATTTGATATGTAGTAATTAAATGTTATTTGTTTATTAGGATTATTATTAACTACTTCATTAATTTTCTCTATAAGTTCCGGTTCATTTACTGCTTCTGTCTCCCTTATAGGATCTCCAAATTCTTGGAATGAAACACTTACACCTTCTATTAATAATACATCACAATTTTCACTCTCCTTACAGAAATTTAATGTATCATTTTCTCCATATCCATGAAGTCTAATATCTCCTGTATACGCTATAGTTAAGTCAGGTGTTTCTATTACTAATCCACTAGCTCCATAAGCATCATGATCAACCGGCATAACTTTAACTTTTATTTTTCCAACTTTAACGACTTCATTTTCTTTAACTCCAACTACTTCCCTTGTATTAGAATCTTGTTTTTCATATAGAGGAAAAATAAAATCGTTATTAATGTTCAAAGTATTTAGTAATGATTTTGTACCTTCTAAAGTATATAATGGTATTTCAGGATTTAAGTAATTAACTATTTTAGAATGGTCTAAGTGAATATGAGATAAGAATACAGCAGTATTTTTAAAAGTATTTTCCTTTGATTCATATCCTATTAAAGGTATTTTAGGATCAAATATATTATTTAAATATGGCACTAAATTTTCATCTAATAATCCTTGTAAATCAGTAGGCTGTACTTTTGCAGCTGGATTATACTCACTACCAAAGTCAAAGAAAATATGACTATCTTCATATGCAACCTCTATTATTGTTCCTCCAATTGTTAAAACACCACTATGAAATGTTATTTTTGTCTTTTTATCCTTAAGCATAATTGTTAAACAACTCCTCTTTGTTATATTTTATCTTTAGTTAGATTTATAGTTATTAAAATTAATCTTCATTTTAAATAAAAAAATATATAATCGATCCTATTATAACTAATCCTAAAACATTATAAATAGTAAATTTTTTCATATAATCAGTCCCATCTTTTGGATATTCATTAATATATAGCTTATAAGAAATTACACTAGCAAGTGAAGCTATAATTGTCCCTAGTCCACCTATATTCACTCCTAATAATAGTTCCTTATAATATGGTGTAAATGCTGAAATAAGCATCGTTGCTGGAACATTACTTATAAATTGACTAGATATTATTGAAGATATAAATGTGCTCTTTTCTGAAGACAATATATTTACCATAAAATCTTTAATTACACTCATAGAAGATATATTACCTATAAATATAAAAAAGGCTACAAAAGTAATAAGTAATGAGTAATCTACTTTTTTAAATAACTTTTTATTAAAAATCATTATAGCTATTATTGTTATTATAAAAGCAATTCTATAATCAATTAAATGAAATACTGAAAGTAATGTTATGAAAAATAAAACTGAGTATATTATTATATCTCTATTATTTTCTATTTTTATATTTTCAACTTGAAAATATAACTCCTCCTTTTTTTCATTCATTGTTATGGCACTTAAAAATACAACTGATAATAAAACTAATGGAAATGTTATCTTAAAAAACTCCATAATATTAACATTAAAATAAGAGTAAATAAAAAGATTTTGTGGATTTCCCATTGGAGTTAACGCACTTCCTAAATTAGCGGCTAATGTCTGAAGTACAATAAGCTTTAATGGCTTTATATTAGCTTTTTTAGCTATAACTAATGTTAATGGTACAAAAGTAATTAAAGCAACATCGTTTGTTACTATCATTGCTGAAAAGAAGGTTAAAAATACTAACGTACATGTAATTGCTTTAAAACTTGTACATCTTTTTAATAATGAAGTAGCTATACTATCTAAAACTTGCAACTCTTTAAATCCAGCTACTACTATCATTAAATTAAACAATAGAATTATTACCTTAAAATCTATATATTCCAACTTAGGTAATGATATAAATGATGTTCCTATAGCTAATGTTATTGCAATTATTAATACTATTTCCTTTTTTATAAATTCTAAAAATACTCTTTTATCCTTTATTAAATTCAACTCTAAATTCATCTTAAAACCTCTATTCAATTTTTAAATATTTAAAATTAACCTAAAATATCATTTCATAATATCTTTTTATATTTCTTTCAAGCTCAAGTAAATCTACATTTCTACCAATTCTCAATGTTTCTTTCCCTTCAATAAATAATAAAAATATAGGTAATGAAAACACACCATATTTTGCAGCTAAATCTAAATTTTCCTCCCCATTAATTTCTCCACTCTTAATTTGTGGTAAATTTTTTAAAATGCCTTCAATTTTATATTTTATTGCTTCACAAGCACCACAATCCATTCCTGTAAAATATAATACAGCCATTTTATTATCATTAACTAAATTTATAATATCATTTTCACTAAATAATCTATTCAAAATATTTTTCACCTCTTTTATAAAAAAATTATATCTTTAATCTTATCTTTGTTCTTAAATTATATACCTATAATCTACAAAAAAATAGCTACTACTTAAATTTATAAGTAATAGCTATTTATCTTCTAATTATTATTTTTATAAAAATATTCTAAAATATCATCAAAAGTTTCAAATGCCAATCCAGCTAATTCACAACATTCAATTATTGCTTCCTTCATCTCATTTATAGGAATATCTTTTATTGACTTACATTCAAATCCCTCTTCACAATAAGACTCACAAATTGCCTTTTCTAACTCTTCTTGGGAAATTCCATCTTCTTTAAACATACTTAAAAATATTTCTCTAATATGATTTTCTCTCTCGATTGTTGTTAATAAATTCTCCATATATCCTCCAAAGTAACCTCTCTCAATTATAATTGTATTCATATTATAGCATATTTAAAAGAAATAAAGTCTCTAGTTTTGTTTAAAACCTTATATAAAGATATTATTTTAAAGTACGTTTTAAAAATTCCCTTGTTCTTTCTTTTTTAGGATTATTGAAAATTTCCTCAGGCGTTCCTTCTTCTTCAATTACTCCATTATTCATGAATACAACCCTATCTGAAACTTCTCTTGCGAATTCCATTTCATGAGTTACAACTAACATAGTAAGTCCACTTTCTGCAAGTTCTTTCATTATCTTTAGAACTTCCCCTACCATTTCTGGATCTAATGCAGATGTTGGTTCATCAAATAATATAACATCAGGCTCCATAGATAAAGCTCTCGCTATTGCTACTCTTTGCTTTTGCCCCCCTGATAATTGCTTTGGCTTAGCATTTATGTAGTTACTCATTCCAACAATGTTTAAATATTTCATAGCAACTTTCTCTGATTCTTCTTTACTTCTTCCTAAAACCTTCATTTGTCCAACTATACAATTATTTAAAACATTATGGTTATTAAATAAATTAAACTGTTGAAATACCATTCCTAACTTAGTTCTATACTTATATATATCATGTTTATCATCTAATATATTTTCTTTATTATATATGATTTCTCCACCTGTTGGCTTTTCCAAAAGATTTATACATCTTAATAAGGTTGATTTTCCAGATCCAGATGATCCTATAATACAAACAACTTCTCCTTTATTTACTGAAAAATCTATATCTCTTAAAACCTTATGGTCTCCAAAGGATTTACTTAAATGCTTAACTTCAATTATTCTTTCCATTCCTTACTCCTCCTTAAGCTCCCACACTACCATTAACTTTTTTAGCTATATCTTCTGTTGTTTCAACTTGCATTTGATTGCCTGCAATAATATAATTTTCAGGCCCATCTAACTTTTTCTCTATTGCTCTTAATATTCTTGTAATTGTAAATGTCATAATGAAATAAATTATACATGTTATAAAGAATGTCTCAAAGTATCTGAAGTTATTTCCTGATATAGTCTTAGTTTGGAAATATAATTCTGATACTGATATTACATTTAAAACAGATGTATCCTTTATATTAATTACAAACTCATTTCCAGTTGCAGGTAAAATATTTCTAATAACTTGTGGTAACACCACATTAATCATTGTTTGAAAATGATTCATTCCTATTGCTTGTGCTGCTTCAAATTGTCCTTTATCTACTGAAAGAATTCCACCTCTTACTATTTCAGACATATATGCCCCTGTGTTTATTGATACTATAAACAATCCTGCTGCAATTCTATCTATATCTATTCCAAAGGCTGCTGCTGATCCATAATAAATAACCATAGCTTGTACTATCATAGGCGTACCACGGAAAAATTCTATATAAGCTGATAAAATCACATTAATTGTTTTTAATAAACCTTTTTTTGCTCCTTTTTCTGGAACAGGTATTGTTCTTACAACTCCAACTATAAGACCTATTAATGTTCCTATTAATGTTCCTATTATAGAAATTAATAAGGTCATTCCGGCCCCTCTTAAAAACATTGGCCAATTATTTTGTAATATCTTAATTATCCATTCTAGACTCATGACAAACTCTCCTTAAAATATTAATTATATAATCATTAAGCTTATTATAATAATTTCTACCCTTAACTATTGAGCTGCAGGTTGATTTTTAATAGCGTTATCCATAATCTCTAATCTTTCTTCTTGTGATATTCCGCTTAAAACTTCATTTATTTTATCTTTTAATTCACTTCCCTTTACTAAACCAACCGCTGTATTAGTATCTTCCTCTGATGTGACAAATCCATCTGTGAACTCTACCATTTTAAAGTTTTCATTTGCCATTTCAGCACTTAAAGCTTCAGGTCTCTCAGTTACATAACCATCTATAACTCCTGTTTCTAAAGCCACCCTCATAGCTGAAAAGTTATCCATAGCAGGTTGTTTATTTACTGACGGTATTTGATCTATTACTGAATAATGGAAAGTATTTAACTGAGCTGTTATTTTAGCACCTGAAAAATCACTTAATGTTTTTGCATTTTCATATGCTCCGCCCTTCTTTACTAACATAACTAAATCTGATTTATAATAGTTATCTGAAAAATCTATTGTTTTTTTACGTTCCTCTGTTGGTGACATACCTGCAATAATAGCATCTATTTTTCCTGATATTAATGATGGTACTAATCCATCCCATTCAGTTTTAACTATAACTAACTCTTTTCCTAATGAATCTGCTATTTTTTTTGCCATTTCTACATCGTATCCACCAGCATATTCTGAAGTTCCCTCTATTTTTACTGCACCATTTGAGTCATCTAATTGAGTCCAATTAAAAGGAGCATACCCCGCTTCCATCCCAACTCTAAATACATTTTCTGATGAAGTTTTTGTTCCACACCCCGTTAATGTTATTGCAGCTGTTGTTACAGCTAAAATTAATGCTGATAATCTTTTTTTCATAATTTATCATCTCCTTTTTTGTAATAAAAAAACCAACCCAATTGGGCTGGTGCTATCTTAAACATCATATGAACATCAAAAAAACTAATCCTCTATAGCTTAGTTTAGAATTCATAGTAACTCCCCATCTTTCTCCTTTGAGATAGCACAACTTAATAAGTCTGGGAAAACTTATTAAGACAGTCCTGCAGCTCTTAACTGCAGACCCAGCAAGTAATATCGAGACATATTACAAACTTCGGCAAAATCTCCTTCTTTTTAGATTCATCACACTCTCTAGCTCCACTAAAAACTGTTAGATTTTGCGCCTCTACCTCATAATAAAATGAGGTGTATATTCAATTTTATGTTTCCATAATATACATGTATTTCCTTTTTGTCAACATTTTTTTAACTTTTTGTTAACATATAAATTTGTAATAGTTTTCTTTAAATAATTCATATAAATACATATTATGTAAACTAAAATCATTAACTATTTATTAATATTAAAAGGAAATATCACATTATAGTATTAAACTATAAGTAATATCTCCTTTTTACTATTCCATCAAATATTTATCTACAGATAATGCAGCATTTCTCCCTTCTGCAATTCCCCACACAACTAAAGATGGTCCTCTTCTTGCATCTCCAGCTACAAACACATTATCCTTAGAAGTCTTATAATCTACATCAGTTGCATTAATGCTTCCTCTACTATTTAACTCAACCCCTAAATCCTTAGCTATATAATCTTCAACCCCAGTAAAGCCCATAGCTATTAAAACTAAATCTGCATTCCAAATCTTTTCAGAACCTTCAATTTCCTTAAGACTCATTCTACCATTTTCATCTTTAACCCATTCTACATCAACGGTTTTAAGAGATTTTACATCACCATTTTTGTCTCCATAAAACTCTTTAACACTAGTTAAATACATTCTTGGGTCATGACCAAACTTTGCAATATACTCTTCTTGACCATAGTCAACTTTTAATATTTTTGCATATTCTGGCCAAGGATTATTTTCACCTCTAGTTTTTAAAGGCTCTCCCATTATTTCAAATTGATTTACAGATTTACATCCTTGTCTAAGTGCTGTACCAACACAGTCAGTTCCCGTATCTCCTCCACCAATTACTATTACATCTTTATCTGTAGCTATAATATCGGCTCCTTTATTAAATACTGAACCAACTACTCTTTTTGTATTATTAGTTAAATATTTTACTGCAAAATGAATTCCATTAAGTTCTCTTCCAGGCACCTTTAAATCTCTTGGTTTAGATGCACCTATTGTTACAACTATTGCATCATACTCTTTATCTAATTCATTAAAAGTAATATCAATACCAACATTTACACAAGTTTTAAAGGTAATACCTTCTTCTTTAAGAAGATTAACTCTTCTTTCTATAACAGTCTTTTCAAGCTTCATATTTGGTATACCATACATCATAAGTCCACCAACACGGTCTTCTCTTTCATATACAGTAACACTATGACCTAACTTATTTAAAAAGTCTGAACATGTAAGACCTGATGGTCCTGAACCTATAACAGCAACTTTTTTTCCTGTTCTTATTTGTGGTGGATTAGCTTTAATAATACCCTCACTAAAGCCCTTTTCTATTAAATACTTTTCATTAGCCTTAACTGTAACAGCATCTCCATGTAATCCACAAGTACAAGCATTTTCACATAATGCAGGGCATACCCTAGAAGTAAATTCCGGGAAATTACTAGTTTTTAAGAGTCTTTCTAGCCCTAATTTCCACTTTCCTAAATATACAAAGTTATTCCACTCAGGAATAAGGTTATGCAAAGGACAGCCAGTCGCCATTCCATTTAATATTATTCCTGATTGGCAAAATGGAACTCCACAGTCCATACATCTTGCCCCTTGCTCTTTTCTTTCCTCTTCAGTAAGAGGTGTATCAAATTCATTCCAATGATTTATTCTACTTAGCGCATCCTCTCTACTACAGTTCTTTCTACTAAATTCCATAAAACCTGTTGCTTTTCCCATGATACTCCCTCCTTACATTCCTTTTCCTGTTTTTTCATAGAAAGCATTAACTAAAGCTTCATCTCTAGTAAACCCTTTCTCTTCATTTATTTTAACAAGCTCTAAAACTTCCTTATAATCTTTAGGAATTACTTTTTTAATTTTAGTTATATTTAAATCAAAATTATCTAAAATTGTTTTAGCTTTTACTGAATTTGTAAGATTATAATGCTCCGTAATTATTTCTTTCAAGAAGTTAATATCTTCATCATTTATCTCTTCAATAAGTACCATCTCTTTATTAACTTTAGAAACAAACTTATTACTTTTATCTAGAACATAAGCTATACCACCACTCATACCAGCAGCAAAATTAACTCCTGTTTCTCCTAATATAACAGCTCTTCCTCCTGTCATATATTCACAACCATGAGCTCCACACCCTTCAATTACAGCTGTTGCTCCTGAATTTCTCACACAGAATCTTTCACCAACAACTCCATTAAAAAATGCCTTACCAGATGTAGCTCCATATAATGCCACATTACCAACTATAATATTTTCATCTGCAACTATTTTACTATTCTTAGGAGGATATACAACTATCTTTCCTCCTGATAACCCCTTACCAACATAATCATTACCATCACCTTCAACTTCTAAAGTTAAACCTCTTGGTATAAATGCACCAAAGCTTTGTCCAGCTGCTCCTGTACACTTAATCCATACTGTATCTTCTGGTAATCCTTCAGCCTTATGTCTTCTAGTAATTTCAGACCCTAAGATAGTACCAAATGCTCTATCTGTATTTAAAATATCAAGTTCTATTTTAACTTTTTCCTTATTATCTAAAGCTGGTTTTGCAAGGTCTAAAAGTATTGCTGAATCTTTAACAGAATCAAGCTTATGATCATACTTATTATCTAAATTGAATCTAATACCATTTTCAGAATCAACTTGTGATTTGTCTAATACTAGTGATAAATCAACTCTTTTAGCCTTCCAGTTATCAACATTTTCTTTTTTCTTCAACTTGTCTACTCTACCAATCATTTCGTCAATAGTTCTAAATCCAAGTTTAGCCATGTATTCTCTTAGTTCTTCAGCAATAAACTTCATAAAGTTTACTACATATTCTGGCTTACCAGTAAACCTCTTTCTAAGTTCTTCATTTTGTGTGGCAATCCCAACTGGACAAGTATCTAAATTGCATACTCTCATCATTACACAACCTAAAGTTACAAGTGGTGCAGTTGCAAATCCAAATTCTTCAGCTCCAAGTAAAGCTGCTATTGCAACATCTCTACCTGTCATAAGCTTACCATCAGTTTCAACTCTAACTCTATCTCTTAAGTTATTCATAACAAGTGTTTGATGGGCTTCTGCAAGTCCTAATTCCCATGGAAGACCTGCATGTTGAATAGAAGTCTTAGGAGATGCCCCTGTACCTCCATCATAACCTGATACTAATATTACATCAGCCCCAGCTTTAGCAACACCTGCTGCAACTGTTCCAACTCCAGCCTCTGCAACCAATTTTACAGAAATATCTGCATATATATTAGAATTCTTCAAATCATATATAAGTTGTGCTAAATCTTCTATTGAATAAATATCATGATGAGGTGGTGGTGAAATAAGCCCAACTGCAGTAGTTGAATGTCTTGTTTTTGCAATCCAAGGATATACCTTTGATGCAGGAAGTTGTCCACCTTCTCCTGGTTTTGCACCTTGAGCCATTTTTATTTGTAATTCATCTGCATTAACTAAATATTCTGAAGTAACTCCAAATCTACCTGATGCTATTTGCTTAATTTTAGATCTCTTTGAATTACCATTATCAAGTGGAATCCATCTTTCTCTATCTTCTCCACCTTCTCCAGTATTAGACTTACCGCCTAATCTATTCATTGCTATAGCAAGTGCTTCATGAGCCTCCTTAGAAATTGAACCATATGACATTGCTCCAGTTTTAAATCTCTTTACAATTGAAGATACTGGCTCTACCTCCTCTAGTGGAATAGGATTTGCTTCAAATTCAAAGTCTAATAATCCTCTTAAAGTTAATCCTTCTTCCTCTTTATTTATTAATGTAGAATATTCCTTAAACCTATTATAATCTCCAGTTTTTGTTGCTTGTTGTAACATGTGAATAGTTGCTGGATTGTATAAATGCTTTTCTCCATTACTTCTTAATTTATCTCTACCGAAGTTATCTAAATCAAAATTAAGTTGTTTATATCTCTTGTTATAAGCCTTTTCATGCTTAGATAACGCTTCTTTTTCTATATCCTTTAAAGTTAATCCACCAATTCTACTAGTTGTATTTGTAAAGTACTTATCTATTACAGATTTATCTATACCTAAAGCTTCAAATATTTGAGCTCCTTGATATGATCTAATAGCTGAAATCCCCATCTTAGAAAGTATTTTAGTTATGCCTTTAACAACAGCTGTATCATAATTATTGATAGCCTCTTCATATGAAATTGTAATGATTTCATCTTCAATTAACTCATGAATACATTGATAAGCTAAATATGGATTAACTGCTGTAGCTCCATATCCTAAAAGTGTTGCAAAGTGATGAACTTCTCTAGCCTCTGCAGTTTCTACAATAATATCAGCTAAACTTCTAACACCTTTTTTAATTAAGTAGTTATTCATTGCCGCAACTGCTAATAATGAAGGAATTGGTGCATTTGATTCATCAACAAATCTATCACTTAATATAATTACATTTGCTCCTTCATTAATAAGTTGAAGTGCTTCTCTACATAAATATTTCAATGATATTTCTAAACTATTCTCCTTAGTTTTATCGAAAGTAATATCTAAGGTTTTAATATTATATCCATGTCCATCTAATGATTTTATTTTTACTAAATCTTTATCATTAATAATTGGATTTACTATTTCTATTTGTCTACAACTTTCAGGACAATCATCTAATATGTTTCCTTTAGAGCCTAAATAGACATTAGTGGATGTTACAACCTCTTCTCTTATTGCATCTATTGGAGGATTAGTTACTTGAGCAAATAATTGCTTAAAGTAATTAAATAACGGTTGATCTTTTAAGGATAATACAGCAAGTGGTGTATCAATCCCCATGGCTGCCATTGGTTCATGCATATTTTGAGCCATTTCATATATATTAGTTTTTAAATCTTCATATCCATAACCAAATACCTTTTGATAAGTTGTTATTTCTTCTCTACCCATAAATTTATGTTCATAATTATCTATATTTATATTTTTAAGTGGGGTTAATCTTTCTTCTAACCATTCTTTATATGGTTTTTCTAAACTATACTTTTTCTTAACTTCTGTATCTTCTATAAGCTTACCTTTAATAGTATCAACTAATAAAATCTTTCCTGGCTCTAATCTATCTTTTCTTACTACCCTCTCCTCATCTATGTATACTGCTCCAGTTTCTGATGAAAGATATAGATATCCATCATCTGTTATATAATATCGTGATGGTCTTAATCCATTTCTATCTAAAACTGCTCCTACCCTATCTCCATCAGTAAATACTATAGATGCAGGTCCATCCCATGGCTCCATTAATGTTGAATTATACTTATAAAAAGCTTTTTTATCTTCATCTATATTTTTAGACTTTTCCCATGGTTCAGGTATTAGCATTAATATTGATCTAGCTAAATCTCTTCCACCCATATATAAAAATTCTAATACATTATCAAAAGTTGCAGAGTCTGAACCTTCCTTATTTATTATAGGTAATACTTCAGGAAGCTTATCTCCAAATACCTCTGAAGTAATAGATCCTTCTCTTGAATAAATCTTATTAACATTACCTCTTAAAGTATTTATCTCTCCATTATGAACCATCATTCTATTAGGATGTGCTCTTTCCCAACTTGGAAATGTATTTGTTGAGTATCTTGAATGAACTAAAGCTATAGCTGATTCAACATCTTTATCTAATAAATCAGGATAAAATTCTCTTACTTGTGTTGATAACAACATCCCTTTATAAACTATTGTTTTTGAAGAAAGTGATGCTATATAAGTAGTACAATTATTTAAAGATTCTTCTAAATTAAAAGCTTTTTCAATGTTTCTTCTTAATATATATAATTCTCTTTCAAATTCTCTTGTATCTTTTATATTATTAGGTTTATCTAATATAATCTGTATAATGTTAGGCATAGACTCTAAAGCTGCCTTTCCAAGTCCACTATAATCTATAGGTACATCTCTTAATAGTAAGGTGTTATATCCTTTTTGCATTAAAACTTTATTCATTATATTTAATGCTAATTCTTTTTTCTTTTTTTCAGTTGGAAGAAATAATACACCTATGGCATATTCTCCACTTTTAGGTAAACTAACATTAGACTCTTTACATACTTTATTAAAAAAGTTGTGAGGTATTTGAATTAAAATACCAGCTCCATCACCAGTATTCTCATCTGCTCCAGTTCCACCCCTATGCTTTAAATTTTCTAAAATATCTAAAGCATCATTTATAACCTTATTAGAGCTTTTTCCTTTAATATTTACTACAGCTCCTATTCCACATGCATCATGTTCAAAACTACTGTTATATAACCCCCAATTTTCTTTCATATATCCCTCTCCTTTTTAATAGTATATTTTTATGTATGAAAACTAAATATGAAATTATACTACTCAAAAAAATTCTCATTTTTTGTTTGAATCCATTTTTTGTATAATAAATATTATATATAAATTTATATACAATTTCAAACTTTTATTATTATTTTTGTATACTTTTCTCAAAAAATTAAGTATTATGTTTATTAATGTTAATTTTATTAATAATTTATCATTTCAATTCTTAGGTATTTTAAATGATTTATAAGTATTTATTTTCATTTTTATGAATTTCATTTTTCTATTTCTGTCATTTTCTCAAAAATTTTTATTAAATTTTTATATAAAAATGTCACATTATAATCATAATGTGACATCTACTTATTTTTTATATTAATTTATTTTCACCTGTAATATATAATTCTATAGTTCTGTTATTTTTAATGTATATACTGCATTCCCTATTAAACCATAATAATATCCTAGCTCAACTTTATATAATACCTCATTTATCCTTACTATAGCTGGAATATCTCTTTCTATATACTCTAATGTATCTCCCTTTTCTATACATTTATCTTCTATTATTTTGAAAAATTCCTCTTTACTTTTAGGTTTTTGATCTAAGTCTATAACTAACGTTTTATGCTTGTTAACTCTCATTCCATTCAATTCCTTAGCAATCCTACTAAGATGCATATAATCTCCTATCCATAGCCCTACAATAATTATTGTGTTTACCAATATAATATATCTAATATAATCATCAATAAATATTCCTATTATAGGAACTATAATTACAATCATCCAAACCCAATAGTATATAGCGATTCCACTACTTCCTTTACTATTTCTGCCTGGTAATTGTCTAATAAATTGAAACAATATACCTATAACAATATATACTAAAACTACTGGTATAAAGTAATTAAATACTTTTACTGCTCCATTTAAATCATTAGTGAACCTTAATGTTAATATTGAGCTTACAAGTAAAAGTAACCCTACGTTAACTCCCTTTATTAAGTTTTCTTTCATTCCCCTCTCCCCCCCTTAATTCTCTCTCTTACTTCTCTTAAATATTTTCTTGAAATATAAGTTGTTTCATTATTAATTAATTTAGCTTCCATTAACCCATTCAGTAATGGATTATAAACTAACACCTTTTCTAAATTTAATATTGTTGATTTAGAAATTCTTACGAATTGTGATGGTAATATCTTTTCTAATTCATATAATCTATTTTTATACTCATAAACCTCCTTTTCTGTATGAATTAATAAATTCCTTTTAGTTGTTTCTACAAAATAAACATCATCGCTTTTAACTTTATAAATTTTACTATCCTTATAACATGATAATTTAATACTTTTATATTTTTCGTTTTCTATATAATCAATAAGATTTTCTATAGATTTATTGTGCTCATGAACAAATAACTCTACAGCTTCTTCTTTTGCTTTATCTATTTCTTGAATTCTTACCTTCATATTCCCCCCTAAAACTTGTTACTATAAAATAATAATCACTTCTTAAATCTTAAATATAAGCTTCTTTACTTTAATAATATCCTACACCTATTTTAATTTCCACATTTTACACGCAAGTGGTAGTTTTAAATAGGTAAGAGGCCTATAAGGCACTTATTTTCTATATAAATACATAAGTTAATTGACATTCTAATCATTAAATAATATTATTTAAAATTGGTAGCGATACACACTTGTATAACACATAAGATAAAGTATATAAAAATACTAATTTACAAAAGAAAGGTGAGATATAATTGAAATTTCTAAAAAATTATGCTTCTTCACTAATATTACTTATAGCCATACTAATAGGTGGTTTTTTAGGTATCATACTAGGTGAAAAAGCTATAATCTTTGAACCAATAGGGAATTTATTTTTAAACTTAATTTTTACACTACTGGTTCCTATAGTTTTCTTTAGCATATCTTCTTCTATAGCTAATATGGAAAACTCAAAAAAACTCGGTAAAATTCTTGGAACAACTATTATAGTTTTTGCTATTACAGCCATTATTTCAGGAATTATAGGTGTTATTAGCTTTAAATTATTTAATCCTACTAATAATTTAGATTCATCTATATTTAATAATCTTCTTAGTTCTACAGGATCTATAGAACAAGAAAATGTTGGTATAATTCAAAAAATAGTTTCAAGTATTACTGTTAATGACTTTTCTGGGCTTTTATCTAGAAGTAATATGTTAGCTCTAATCTTATTTTCTATTCTTATTGGATTTGCAACTATGCTTTCTAAAGAAGATGGAAAGCCATTTGCAGCATTTTTAAAAAGCGGTTCTATAGTAACTATGAAAATGATGGGATTAATTATGTATATTGCTCCATTAGGACTTGGTTGCTACTTTGCAACAGTTGTTGGACAACTAGGTAGTCAAATACTTGGTGGATATATAAAAGTATTCATTTTATATATTGTAGTTTCTATTATTTACTTCTTTGGATTTTTTACTATTTATGCTTATATTGCTGGTAAAAAACAAGGTGTAAAAATATTTTGGAAAAATGCTACTCCTCCTGCAGTTACAGCATTAGCAACTTGCTCTAGTGCTGCTTGTATTCCAGTTAATATAGATGCAGCTAAAAAAATGGGAGTTTCAGATACACTTGCAAATATCGTTATGCCACTTGGTGTTAATATTCATAAAGATGGTTCTATAATTGGGGGCATCTTTAAAATAATGTTCTTATTCGGAATATTTGGAAGAGATACTAACAATATTGGAACTTTACTAATGATTCTTGGGGTAGGCTTGCTTATCGGTGCAGTAGTTGGTGCTGTTCCTGGCGGTGGTGCAATTGGAGAAATGCTTATTTTAAGTATCTTTGGTTTCCCAGCTGAAAGCCTAGCAATAATGCTTGTTATAGCTACAATAATAGATGCACCAGCAACCTTATTAAATTCATCTGGTAATACAGTTTGTACTATGATGATTTCTAAATTCATGAAAGAAAATTCTAATAAGTAATTCTCTTAAATTATATATGAAATAACTTTTACTAAAATAAAAAGTTATTTCATATATTACTATTGGAACAATTTTTTCAGGAGTTTTTTTATGAAAGATATATTTAGTAAAATAAATAATTTAGAAAAACTTATAGGTAATACTCCCTTAGTAGAAATTTCATTTAAATATAAAGAAAAAAATATGAAAATTTATGCTAAACTCGAATATTACAATTTAACTGGAAGTATTAAAGATAGAGTTGCTATATATATTCTAAAACGGGCTTATATAAATAAAAAAATTAACGAAAATGACCTTATTCTCGAAGCTACTAGCGGTAATACTGGTATTTCTCTTGCAGCCATTGGAGCTTATTTAGGGCATAATGTTCATATCTATATGCCAGATTGGATGAGCTCAGAAAGAATGAAATTACTAGAAAGTTATAATACTAAACTACATTTAGTATCAAAGAATGATGGTGGATTTCTTAAATGCATATCTTTAACTGAACAATGTAAAGCTAATTGTCCTGATATTTTTTTACCACAACAATTTTCAAACAATGATAATATATATTCTCATTATCACTCTACAGCTCCTGAAATATACTCAACATTAAAAAGACATCACATATCCCCTTCAATTTTTGTTGCTGGAGTAGGTACTGGCGGAACAATAATGGGTATATCTAAATTTTTAAAAGAAAAAAATCGTCATTTAAAAGCTTATCCTATTGAACCAGCCTCATCCCCAACACTTTCAACAGGTACTCATACAGGTTATCATCGTATTCAAGGAATTTCAGATGAGTTTATTCCCTCAATAGTAGATTTAAATCAATTAAGTGACATTATAAGTGTTGATGATGGTGATGCTATAATCATGGCTCAAATGCTATCTAAAGAATTAGGACTTGGTGTTGGAATCTCCTCCGGTGCTAATTTTATAGGTGCTATTAAAGCTTTAGATATTAACAAATCTGTTTCTGGTGCTATAACTGTCTTTTCTGATGATAATAAAAAATATATATCTACTGATTTAATGAATAAAGAACCTATTAAATCTGGCTTTATTTCTTCTGATGTTAAACTCCTCGACTTTAGAGTTCTTTAACTAAATTGTTCGTTAAAGCTTAAGTGCCGTGATGACGAAAATTAATGATATTACCTCCAGGAATTAGTGTAATTTTCGTTAAGAATTTATATTGTTTTCTCCGGAAAAAGTGCTAAAGCTTCGAAAG
>NZ_SMUS01000026.1 GCF_004353185.1 Clostridium cuniculi
AGAAAAAATGAAATATTAATTTGGAAGGGCCATTGAAATTAAGCCGTAGAATTTAATAATTGATGGAGTAAAGTTGCGTAAAGAAGTTTTTACTGTTTGAGCGAATAGCGAGTTTAAAAACTTTAGCAAACTTTACGGAATCAATTATATAAATTCTAGGTGAAAATTTCACGGTTACTGGAAAATAAATATTTCATTTTTTCGCTTCCACGTAACGAACAATTTAGCAGTTTTAGTGTAAAAGTAGCAGATATGTTTTATTGTTTGTAAAAAAAAACTTATGTATAATTTCATTATCGGAATATAACTTAGTAAAAGAAGGGGAAGAATATATGTATAAGTATGGAAGAGGAATGTGGAAAACAATAGAAGATGGTAATGAATTATCATGGGTAGTTGGTAATGGAATTGGTGGATATGCTAACCATACTGTTGCTGGTGGAGCTGCACAGGCTTTTCATGGATATTTAATAGCTTCATTAAATGCGCCTGTAAATAGAAAGCTTATACTTACAAGAGTACAAGAGCAAATTATTATTAAAGATAGAGAGTATGATTTAACATCTCAACAATATATAGGAACTTCAAAAAATGGACAAGAGTATTTAGAACAGTTTATTTTGGATACGGTTCCAGAGTATAGATATAGAGTTGAAGATGTTTCTATAAATAAAACTATAGCTATGGAGTATGGACATAATACTGTTGCTGTATGTTATGAAATTGAAAATGGGAGTGAGGAAGCTAAATTAAATTTAGTTCCGTTATTTAATTATAGGGAAGCTGGAGAAACAAGCGAAAGATCAGAATTAAAATTTAATGTTAAGGTAGATGAAAAAACTTTAACATTAATACCAGATAACAATAAAGATATAAAAATAGAGTTTTATACATCAGAAGGAAATTATTATGATAGAAGTTTAATACCTACAAGTATGGCAACACCAAATTATTTAATAGAGGAAAATCATTTTTATATGATTGATCATAGAACCGGATTCTTAGGTGTAG
The DNA here is from genome assembly GCF_004353185.1 of Clostridium cuniculi. Classification (GTDB taxonomy): domain Bacteria; phylum Bacillota; class Clostridia; order Clostridiales; family Clostridiaceae; genus Clostridium; species Clostridium cuniculi. The sequence goes on from NZ_SMUS01000026.1 coordinate 1,012, forward strand.
ATAATCATTACACACCATATGAAGTTCATATTGAATTAAAACCTTTTGAAAAGAAAAAGTTTTATATTAAGTGTACAATAGAAGGATTAGATGAAAAATCAGGATTTGATATTGTAAAAGAATATAAAGTAAGAGCAGAAGAATTAGTTGAAAATGCAGATTTAAAAGATGATTTTGCTAACAATTTAGTTAAAGCAGGAGATCATTTTATTGTAAATAGAGAAAGTACAGGATTAAAAACTATATTAGCAGGACTACCTTGGTTTACAGATTGGGGTAGAGATACAATGATTGCATTCGAAGGTTTGACTTTAGTAACAAAAAGATTTAGTGATGCTAGAGAAATATTAGAGTCATTTGCTAAATATATAAAAAATGGATTAGTTCCTAATGTATTTCCAGATGCTAATACTGAGCCAGGATATAATACTGTAGATGCTTCATTATGGTATTTCCAAGCTGTTTATAAATACTTGAAGTATACTGGTGATTTAAGTGATTATAGGTTCATAGAGGAAAAAATATATCCAAAATTAAAAGAAATATATAAAGCTTATGCAAGTAAGACAGACTTTTCAATCGGTATGGATAGTGATGGATTAGTTTTTGCTGGTGGAGGACTCGATCAAGTTACTTGGATGGATGTTAGAGTTGGTGATTATGTTGTAACACCAAGACATGGAAAGCCAGTTGAAATAAATGCTTTATGGTATAATGCACTAAAGATAATGGAGGATTTAGCTAGTAAGTTTGGTGATGATAATAGTGAATATATAGAGCTTTCTGAAAAAGTTAAAAAATCATTTAATGATAGATTCTGGAATGAGGAAAAGAGTTGTCTTTATGATGTTGTAGATGAAAATGATGATAAAATAAGACCAAATCAAATTTGGGCAGTATCATTACCATTTTCTATTTTAGATAGAGAAAAAGAAAAAATGATAGTTAATACTGTGTATAAGCATTTATATGCTACTTATGGATTGCGTTCACTTTCATTTATGGATAAAGATTATAAGAAAAAGTATATAGGAAAACTATTTGATAGAGATTGTGCTTATCATATGGGAACAACATGGGGATTCTTAATAGGTGGATTTATAACAGCTTACTGTAAGGTAAATGATTATTCTAAGGAATCTATAGATAAAGCAAATTATATGTGTAAAGTATTCGAGGATACTATGAGAGATGGATGTATAAATGGTATAGCCGAAATTTTTGATGGAGATTTTGCATCTACTGGAAGAGGTTGCTATTCTCAAGCGTGGAGTGTTGCAGAAGTATTAAGAGCATATACTCAAGATGTAATGCCATATTTAAATAAAAAATAATATAACTTATAAGCCCTATGGAATATTTAAATTACTAATATTCCATAGGGTTTTAATTTTTATAAATATTATTAAATAATCATAAGTAAATAATATTATTAAAATATTAAACATATAACTAAGGTATATGCATAAGCAAATAAATTATATTGGAGGTAAGTTTAAATGGATAAGAATGAAAAAATTCTATTAGGAACGGCATGTTTTTTTGCGGGGGCAGTAGTAGGTTTTTTAATATCACCTATTAAAAAAGGTATCTATTGCGGTAATAATAGTGGAAATAATTATGGGGATAATGATGCAGAGAATAATACTGCTGATAAAGATGAACTAGACAAAGTTTTAGATGAAGTTTTAGATGAAGTTAATGAGGCAATAAACAATGCAACAAAAGAAAAAAATGAAGAAGTAGTAGATTAATAAGGTATGTAAAGAGCTTACAATATATAAATGTTTATATATTGTAAGTTTTATAAATAATAAACAAATTTAAAATATTAACAATATATATATATTTAAACAAATAAGTATATTATAAGATAAATATTGTGATAAAATATAAAGGATAAGTAAAAATATCATTATAAAAAATTAGAGAAAAGAGGGGGAAGGGAAATGAGAAAGTTTGATTTAAGTTATTTAGAGAATTCAGAGATTTATGAAGTTAATAGACTAGAATCTAAATCTGATCATAAATTTTATAGAAATTTAGATGAACTATTAGAAGATAATTCTTCTTTTAAAATAGAATTAAATGGAGATTGGAAATTTCATTATAGTAAGAACTTGGATGGGATAATTAATAATTTTTATGAAGAGGATTACAATACCGAAAGTTGGGATAATATAAAAGTCCCAGGACATATTCAACTTCAAGGATATGATAAACCACATTATGTAAATACTATGTATTCTTGGGATGGACATGATGATATTCTACCTCCATTAGTTCCAAAAAGATATAATCCTGTTGGATGTTATGTAAAAGAGTTTGATATATCTTCAGAATTTTTTGGTAAACCATTACATGTTTCTTTTGAGGGGGTTGAAAGTGCTTTCTATTTATGGTTAAATGGTAAATTTGTTGGATATAGTGAGGATAGTTTTACTCCAGCTGATTTTGATTTAAGTAGTTTATACAAACAAGGTAAAAATAAATTAGCTGTGATGGTAGTTAAGTTTTGTAGTGGAAGCTGGCTAGAAGATCAAGATTTTTGGAGGTTTTCAGGAATATTTAGAGATGTGTATTTATATACAAAGCCGGAAACACATATAAATGATATTTTTGTCCATACAAATCTTAAAGATAACTATAAAAAATGTGACTTAGATGTTGATTTAAAAATTGAAGGAAATTTAGATTCAGTTATTAAAGCTACATTAATAGATAATAGCAATAATAAAATTTTAGAAAAAACTCAAAGTATTGAAAGTAGTACATTAAGCATAAAAGAAGAGGTAACAGATATAAAGCTATGGAGTGCAGAAGAACCAAATCTTTATACTTTGCTAATAGAGGTTTTAGATAAAAGCAACAATATAATAGAAGTTATACAACAAAAGGTTGGATTTAGGGCTTTTGAAATGATTAATAATATAATGCATATTAATGGGAAAAGAATTATTTTTAAAGGCGTAAATAGACATGAGTTTAGTTGTTATACAGGAAGATGTGTTAGTAAAGAGGAAATGCTTTGGGATGTTAAAACAATGAAGAGGAACAATATTAATGCAGTTAGAACTTCTCATTATCCAAATCAAAGTTATTTCTATGAATTATGTGATGAGTATGGGCTTTATGTTATTGATGAAACAAACTTAGAAAGTCATGGTACATGGCAAAAGATGGGGAAAATAGATTCTAAATGTGTTGTTCCAGATTCAAAGAAAGAGTGGAGAGAATGTGTTTTAGATAGAGCAAAATCTATGCTAGAAAGAGACAAAAACCATCCATCTATAATTATTTGGTCTTGTGGGAATGAAGCATTTGGTGGAGAAAATATTTATTTAATGTCTGAATATTTTAGAAATACTGATAGTAGTAGATTAGTACATTATGAAGGGGTATTTAATGATAGAAGATATAATAACTCTTCGGATATGGAAAGTAGAATGTATGCAAAAGTAAAGGATATAGAAGAATATTTAAACAACAATCCAGAAAAGCCATTTATGTTATGTGAATATACTCATGCTATGGGAAATTCTAATGGCGCAATGTATAAATATATAGAGCTTGAAGAGAAGTATCCAATGTATCAAGGTGGATTTATTTGGGATTTTATTGATCAAGGATTAATGACTAAAGATATTTATGGAAAAGACTATCTAGCCTTTGGTGGTGATTTTGGAGATAGGCCTACAGATTATAACTTCTGTATGAATGGCATTATTTATGCGGATAGAAAAGAATCAACCAAAATGCAAGAAGTAAAGTTTAATTATCAAAATATAAAGATAGATGTTAATTTCAATTCTGTAAAGATAAAAAACAATAATTTATTTATAAATTTAGATCAATATGATATTATTTGGGAATATTTAAGAGAAGGAAATGTTATAGAATATGGAAAGTTAAATATATACCTTGAAGCAGGTAATGAAATTGAGATAAAGTTACCAATATCTAAGAAAAGTAATTCAGGTAATTACACAATAGATGTAAAAGCTGTATTGAAGAATGATACTTTATGGGCACAAAAAGGTTATGAAGTAGCTTTTGGACAAGATTACTATGAAATTTTAGATAATAATGAAGAATATGATGGAAAAATAATTGTAAATGATTGTGATGTTAATTTTGGAGTAAGAGGACGAAATTTTGAAGTAATTTATTCAAAGAATTATGGCGGATTAATATCATATAAGTTTAATGGAAGAGAATATATTAATGAAATTCCTAAGCCTAACTTTTGGCATGCACCAACGGATAATGATAGAGGAAATTCAATGGCATTTAGATGTGCAACATGGAAAATAGCTAGTCTTTATGCTAAAGCTATAGATATAAAAATTTCTTGTGATGAATATAAAGCAAGTATAACTTACACATATGCATTACCAACGACTCCAGAAAGTAAGTGTAATGTAACATATACTACATTAGGAGATGGAAGTGTAAAGGTAAAAATGGATTATAAGGGAGTAGAAGGATTACCTAATATGCTAGATTTTGGAATGATGATTAAAATACCTTGTGTATATGATAACTTAACTTGGTTTGGTAGAGGAAGTGAAGAAAATTATTCTGATAGAAATAAGGGGGCAAGATTAGGTGTTCATAAGAATAAGGTCATTGATAATCTATCAAAATATGTTATTCCACAGGAGTGTGGTAACAAAACTGATTTAAAATGGGCTAAAGTTACGGATAATACAGGTAATGGATTGGTGATAGCTGGTAATAATTTTGAATTTAGTGCACTTCCATATACTCCACATGAGTTAGAAAATGCATATCATCACTATGAGTTACCACCAGTTTATCATACTGTTATAAGAGTATCATTAAAAAACATAGGTGTTGGAGGAGATGATAGCTGGGGAGCTATGCCGCACGATGAATATTTAATACCTTCAAATAATGATATGAGTCTTGAGTTCACTATTAAAGGAATATAAAAGCATTTAAATTATAGACTTTAAAAAAAGTTTTATTTATAAAAGGAATATCAGATAATGATATAGAAGATATTTTATATAGAATAGGTATAAAAAAAGAGGGGTTGGATTAGATGTCATTATTAATAAAAAATGGAGTTATAGTTACTGCTAGTGATAAATATATGGGTGATATTTTTATTGAAAATGAAATTATAAAGGAAATAGGTTTAAATATTACTAGAGTAGCGGATGAAATAATTGATGCTAAGGGGAAGTATGTTATTCCAGGTGGAATAGACATACACACGCATTTTAATTTACATGTAGGCAATGCTGTTGCTAATGATGATTTTTATACTGGAACTATTGCAGCTGCTTGTGGAGGAACAACAACAATTGTTGACCATATGGGATTTGGACCAGAAGGATGTAATTTAAAACATCAAGTTTACGTATATCATGAATATGCAGATAATAATGCTGTAGTAGATTATGGGTTCCATGGAGTTATACAACATGTTGATGATGAAATACTAAATGAAATGAAGGAAATTATTGATGAGTGTGGAATCCAAAGTTTTAAGGGATACTTAACTTATGATTATAAAATAGATGATGATAAAATGATAAGGGTTTTTGAAAGATTAAAAGAATTGGGTGGAATAACAACAATACATTGTGAAAATCATGGAAGTATTCAATATTTAAGAAAGAAGTTTGTAGATAAAGGCTTCACAAGTCCTAAATATCATTGTTTAAGTAGACCAGTAGAAGCTGAAGGAGAAGCTGTAAATAGAATGATTAAATTAGCTAAAATAGCTAATTATGAAGGGTTATATGTTGTTCATTTATCAACCAAGGATGGATTAGAGCATATAAAAAAAGCAAGAGAAAGTGGACAAAATGTTTATGCAGAAACATGCCCACAATATTTATTGCTAGATGAAAGTAAATATGAATTAGAAAATAATGAAGGGTTAAAATATATAATGAGTCCACCACTTAGAAGTGCTGAGAACTGTGAGGCTCTATGGCAAGGTATTAGTGATGGATATATACAAACTATAGCAACAGACCATTGTCCATTTTCATTTAATAGAGATAAGCAGTTAGGAAAATCAGATTTTACTAAATGTCCTAATGGTGCACCAGGAGTTGAAGAAAGAATGGCATTAATTTTTTCCGAGGGTGTAATGAAAGAGAGAATAAGTATAAATAAATTTGTAGAGGTATGCTGCACAAATCCTGCTAAAATATTTGGGTTATATCCTAAAAAAGGAACAATAGCAGTTGGAAGTGATGCAGATATTGCCATAATAGATCCTAACAAGGAAGTTACTTTGACTACTGATAAACTTCATTCTAATGTAGATTATACAGCTTATGAAGGATTTAGACTTAAAGGATATCCTATATTTACAATATTAAGAGGAAAGATAATTTCTAAAGATGGAGAGTTTGTAGGAGAAAAGGGATATGGAAGGTATTTGAAGAGAAATAGGATATAAGCAAATGATTGACACATAAATAATATAATAGTATAATATGTTGGTCCTGTGAGGGAGTAGTTAGCATGTAAATGTGGTTATGTCAACATAATGGTTTTGAATGAAACCTGGCTTAATCTTAAATAACGAGACTCATGGATGCTTTTTTTGCATCCATGAATCTCGTTATTTTTTTGCATATAAGTAAAATTTTAAGAGAAAATAATAGTGAGGAGAATGATTATGAACATTATTACAATTGTACTTACAGCATTTGCTTTAGCAATGGATGCATTTGCTGTATCAGTTACTAAAGGAATGACTTTAAAAAATTTAACTAAGGGAATAGCTATAAAAATAGCTTTATTCTTTGGAGTTTTTCAAGCTGCAATGCCATTAATTGGATGGATGTTAGGAATAAGTTTTCAAGGGTATATAAAAGCTATAGATCATTGGATTGCTTTAATATTACTATCAATTTTAGGTGGCAAAATGATTTATGAGTTTTATGAGAATCGAAAAGAAGCAGCTACAGAAAAAGAAGAGGCTGTAAATGAAGCAAGTACTACTTTAGAAGAGGAAGAAAAAAGTAAAGGGGAATTATCAAATAAAGAATTAACAACTCTTGCCATTGCTACAAGTATAGATGCTTTAGCTGTTGGAATAAGTTTTGCATTTTTAAATGTTAACATAGTTTCTTCATCATTAATTATTGGGTTAATAACATTTATAGTCTGTTTTATTGGTGTTATTGCAGGTAAAAAAATTGGTGGAATATTTAAAGATTATGCTGAACTTATAGGTGGAATTATTCTTATTCTTATAGGTATAAATATTTTTAATGAGCATACAGGTTTTATAATGAATTTAATACACAACATCTTTTAGTAAAGTAAGCTGCCTTATAATGAGGCAGCTTAAATTCTTTTATAATAGTTTTTATGAATAAGTTCCGTAATGAATTTAAATGCATATATTAAATATAATTAATTTCTGAGGTTGGTATTTTGAGTAGTAGAAAAAAACAAATACGATACATTCCAGGATTAAGAAATTATAAATCAAGGGAACATAAAGCTAATAATTATAAAAAAACACATGGCTATAATTTAAGAAATAATTATAGTAAAAAAAATAATATATTGAGTAGAGTGTTAATTATATTAGGAATAATAGTAATGGCTATAGGTATTATAAATATATTTAAATATACAATTGTATATTCTCCTCTTAAATTTTTTGGAGCAAGTAAAGGAGGAGTAAGTTTTGCAGCAAGTACAATATTATTGTTTATTGGGATGATAATAATAGTATTTAAAAGAAAACATATATTGGGAGCAATTTTAATATTTGTAGGAATAATAAGTATAGTACTTTCAATATTTCTTTCTTTAAAAATGAGTTTATTACCAATTTCTCTTCTTAAAGCAATATTAATTTTTGGAGCTATTTTTGTTGGAGCTGCATTGATAGTCAAGGGTATGTTAGAATTTATAAGAAAATAATATTGTAATTCTACGTATATACAAAGTAAAATTTTTATTAGGTAGAAGAAAAGTTTGGAGGTATAGATTTGAGTAATATATTGAAATTAAAAAGAAAAGATGGAGTAGAAGTTCAAGCTGAGTTAAAAGAATTAAATATGTCTTATTTAGATAAAATTATGGAATTACAAAAAATAATAATAGATGGACTTGAAAATAAAGAGTTATATGCCGATACAGAAAGAGAAGAGTTTGAAGAGTATATAAAGAAAAATGGAAAGATAATTGGATGTGTTACAGAAGGTGACGAGCTTATTGCAATGGGAGTTTATGCCAAGAAGGGGCAGGATAAATCAAACTATGGATATGACATAGGATTAGATGATGAAGAAGTATTAAAAGTGGGACAAATAGAATCTACTGTAGTTAAGGAAGAGTATAGAGGGAATAAGCTTCAAAAAATAATATGCAAAGAGTTAGAAAAAATTGCTGTAAAACAAGATACTAAGATGTTATGTGCTACAGCATCGCCATATAATGAATTTAGCGTAAATACATTTAAGAGTTTAGGTTATGAAATTAAAAAGGATAAGTTAAAATATGGTGGATTGAGAAGATATGTTTTAGCAAAGATAATTTAAGATTAATGCTTAAAAGAAGATAGTTTATCTTTTTTTAAGCATTTTTTATATTTTATAGACAAGTATGAGTAAAAGTTTATGATATAGCAAAAAATAATAAAAATGTGATTATAAAAATTAATTTAAACTGAGGAGTTTTATAATTTAAAGGAGCATTAATATGATAAAAATAAGCTTAGAAGATGAAAGAAATTTAAGTATGTTAGTAGATTTTTATGAATTTACCATGGCAAATGGATATTTTAAAAATAATTTAAAAGATAAAATAGTTTATTTTGATATGTTCTTTAGAAAAAATCCTGATAATGCAGGATTTGCAATTGTAGCTGGTTTAGAGCAAGTAATTGAATACATAAAAGGTTTAAATTTTACTAAAAATGATATTGAATATTTAAGAGAAAGAAAGCTATTTAGTGAAGAGTTTCTGGAGTATTTATTAAACTTTAAGTTTACAGGTGATATTTATGCTATAGAAGAAGGAACTCCTGTATTTCCAAATGAACCCTTAATAACTGTTAAAGCAAAAGTTATAGAAGCACAGTTAATAGAAACAATGTTACTCTTAACAATTAATCATCAAAGTCTAATAGCTACAAAGGCAAATAGAATACGAAGAGCTGCAGGTGGAAAAGAAGTATTAGAACTTGGAGCAAGGCGTAGTCAGGGATATGATGCGGCTATATATGGTGCTAGAGCCGCCTATATAGGTGGTGTAGATGGAACTGCCAATACTATTGCAGATGAGATATTTGGAGTTAAGGCTGTAGGAACTATGGCTCATTCATGGATACAATTATTTGGTGATGAGTATAAAGCTTTTGAGACTTATGCCAAAACATATCCGGACAATTGTGTTTTATTAATAGATACTTATAATGTTTTAAAATCAGGTATAATTAATGCTATTAAAGTTTCTAAAGATGTATTAGAGCCACAAGGAAATACCCTTAAAGGTGTTAGATTAGATAGTGGGGATCTAGCATATCTTTCAAAAGAAGTAAGGAAAATATTAAATATAAATGGACTAGAAAATTGCAAAATACTTGCATCTAATAGTTTAGATGAATATATAATATCAGATCTTATGAATCAAGGAGCTTGTATTGATATATTCGGAGTTGGAGAAAGATTAATAACTGCAAAATCAGAACCGGTGTTTGGAGGGGTATATAAGTTAGTTGCAGTTGAGGAGGAGGGCAATATAGTTCCTAGAATTAAGTTATCAGAAAATATAGAAAAGGTCACAAATCCAGGTTATAAAACAGTTTGGAGGCTATTTGATAAGGATAATAATAAGGCTATAGCAGATGTATTAACATTAGGAAATGAGATAATAGATGATTCAAAGGACTATGAGATATTTGATCCTATATATACATGGAAGAGAAAAGTTGTAACAAATTATTATGCAAAAAAGATACAAGTGCCAATTTTTATTCAAGGAAAATGTGTTTATAAAACACCAAAGTTAGATGATATTAGAAAATATTCCTTAGAACAAGTTGAATCATTGTGGGATGAAGTAAAGAGGTTTAATAATCCACAGGGATATTATGTTGATTTATCAGAAAAGTTATGGAATCTAAAAAATGATATGATAAAAAATTTCAGATAAAATAGATTAAATTTATTAAAATATTATAAAAATGTTTATATTTGAAAATAATTAAGAGCAATCTAATTTAAATTTATTTATTAATAAACAGATTGCTCTTAAATTTTATATATTTTTCATATAAGTATAAAAAAGTCAATAGAATAAATTAAAATTTGTAAGAAATAATAAAAAAATAAGAATAATATGTTAAAATATATGGCAAATTACAGTGAAAAAATATATAATTTATTATGTAAAAATATATTTTAAAATAGGCGGGGGATGTAAAAAAAAATGCAGAGAAAAAAGCTGAAAAAGATAATTGCTATTTCTGGTGTTGTTGGAACTATTTTAGCTGTAAAAACTGTACCAGCTAGTGCTACAGAAGTAAATAGTGGAATATCAGTAGCTTCCATAAGCAAAGGACAAGTTGTCAATGTAACTTCAACTCTAAGAATTAGAGAGTCAGCAAGTACAAGCTCATCAGTATTAGGAACTATGAGAAATGGTAGCACATTTGATATCATTTCTAAAAGTGGAAGTTGGTATCAAATTAAGTACAATGGAATAACTGGTTATGTTCATGGAGATTATGTAAAAGAGATTGCAGCATCTTCGTCAATATCAACAAAAGGTAAAGTCTATAACGTATCTACTAATTTAAGAGTAAGAAGTGGAGCTTCTACAAGTTCATCAATATTAGGGTATCTTACTAACAATACGGAAGTAACTATAGTTGGCTCAGAAGGTGAATGGTATAAAATACAATATAACAGCGGATACGGTTATGTAAGTAAGGAATATATCACAACTAATGTAAATTCAAGTAATAATACAGGAAGTAATAATACTGGAAATACTAGTTCTTCAGAAACTGAAATTAATAAGACTGGGTACGTTTATAATGTAAGTAGTGGAGGACTTAGAGTTCGTAAAGAAGCATCTACTAGTTCAACTGTTTTAGGAACTTTATATTCAGGTAATTCTGTAAATATAGTAGGTGAAACAGGAAGTTGGTATAAAATTAAGTATAATTCATCATATGCTTATGTTCATAAGGACTATATAACTGAAAATAAACCATCTTCAGAATCAAGTTCAAATACTGGAAATAGTAGTTCAACACCTGATAGTAATAATTCATCTCAAGCAATGAATACTGTAGGAGTTGTTACAAATGTTTCTTCTAATCTAAGAGTAAGAAAGCAGCCTTCTTCAAGTGCAGTAGTATTAGGATATTTACTTAATAATGAAAATGTTAATATAACTGGAAAAGAAGGAAATTGGTATAAAATTAACTTTAAAGGATCAGTAGGATATGTAAGTGCAGATTATATAAAAATATCTACTGGAAGTGATAATACTAGTGGAAGCAATAGTAGTAGTGGAAGCAATAGTAATACTTCAGTTTCTAATGCATATAACATTGTTTTAGAAGAATTAAAATCTCATATTGGGTCTCCATATGCTTATGGTGGTTCAGGAGAGTTAGTTACTAATGCATCAATACAAACATTAAAGAATAGGTTCCCAGATTATGCTTCTGCAGGTAAGTATGATACTTTATATCAATACGTTGATAGTGGAGTAAGAATGTTTGATTGCTCTGGATTTATGCAATGGGGATTTAGTAAAGCTAATATAAGCATTGGAAGAACAACTTATGACCAAATAAAAAGTGGAGTAGAAGTATCATTAGATAGTGTACAACCAGGAGACTTATTATTCTATAGCAATTTAGGACATGTTGGTATGTATATAGGAAATGATCAATGGATAGAATCTCCGAATTCTGGTAAAACTATAAGAATAACTAATGTTCCATGGAGTTCAATAGGAAGAGCTAGAAGAGTTTTATAAAATTTATTTAGTTATTAAAAAAAGTATTATCTTAGTATTAATATAATAACTTAAATTAATAAAAAACTGTATCTAAATTTGATACAGTTTTTTATTGTTTTTATTTATCATTAATTCTATCGATATATTCTTTCATTAAATTGGCTGATGACACAAATTTTTCTTGTTCAGTAGGTGATAATTGAATATTTAATACTTTTTCTATACCATTTCTTCCAAGTATAGTAGGAACACTTAAATAAGCATCATTAACACCATAATAGTCATTTAATAAAGTTGAAACAGTTAGAATAGTTTTTTCATCTCTAATAATAGCTTCAACAATTCTTTCAAGAGTTATTGCAACAGCAAAAGCAGTAGCGCCCTTTCTTTTAATAACTTCATAAGCACAATTTTTAACATCTTCAGCTATAACAGTTTCAGTTTCTTTATCCCAAGTTATAGAGTTTTGTTCAGAAAAGCTTTTTACTGGTATGCTACCAATCATTAATGATGACCAAGTTACAAACTCACTATCACCATGTTCACCTAGAACATAACCTTCTACGTTTCTTCCGTCAATTCCAAAATATTTACCAAGTAAGCTTCTAAGTCTTGCTGTATCTAGTACTGTACCTGATCCTATTACTCTTTCTTTAGGGAAACCAGAAAGTTTATATGTCATATATGAAAGAACATCTACAGGGTTAGATACAACTAATAATATTGAATTTGGACTTAATTGCGCAAGTTTTGGAATAAAGCTTTTAAATATTGCATAGTTTTTATCTACTAAATCTAATCTAGTTTCACCAGGTTTTTGTGGTGAACCAGCAGTTATTATAATTATATCTGAATCTTTAGTATCTTCTAAAGTACCTAAAGTAACATTACAAGGTCTACATAAAGAACTACCATGCATTAAGTCTAGAACTTCCCCTAATGCCTTTTCTTGATTTATATCATTAATTACAATTTCTCGTGCTATTCCTTTTTGTAGTAAGGCAAATGCTGTTGTAGCACCAATTGCACCTGCACCAATTATTGATATTTTACTCATAACTTCACCTCGTTTATTTAATATATATAGTATTTTCTATTTTGAAAAATATATTATATATATAAGGAATAATTATTATTATTTGATATATATTATATACATCTAAAAAATAGAAATCAACCATAATATACATAAAAATAACAAAAAAAAGAATAAATGTAATAATATATTTTAAAAAGTCGAAAATTGCAATATGAATTATTGATAAAAGAAATGTTTTTTATAATTATTTTTTACTTCAATTTCTTGGATATATGTACTATTTGAGGGTTTATAATAAAATTGATATAATCATTAATGTGTATAGAATATGAAGATTTATATATAAGTAGCAAACAATATATAAATATGCAATGATGGGAGGATAGCTAGTGAATTACTATAAAGTTTTAGGTATTGAAGAAAATGCTACTCAAGAAGAGATTAAAGAAGCGTATAATAGACAAGTTCAAACATTTAAAGAAGAAGTAAAAGATGAAAAAAGATTAGAAAAATTCCTAGATTTGTTTAAAGAAGCATATGATGCATTAAATTATGAAGAAAGTATAGTACAAAATCAAATGGAAGAAATATTCGATGAAGAAGTCAGTGCTTTATTTAAGAAGAATAAAATTGAAGAAAAACCAGTTGATATATCGTTAAATAAAGATGAAGTTAAAGTCGCAAATCAAAATATAGAAAATAGTTATGCAGCTACTGTTTTAATGAGTAGAGAAGAAATATTGAAAGAGTCTTTAATCCAACATCATGAACCTGAAGAAGAAAGAATTATATTTAAATCAAAGGAAGATTTTGAGGAGTGTGATGTTTTTTTTGATGATGATGATGAGGAAGAAGATTTTGAAGAAAAAATTATAAAAAAGATAAAGCAAAAAAATCCTTATAAGAAGAATAAAAATAGTAGTTCTATTAAAAGAAATAGTATAAATAAAAATAATAAAGAGTATAATTCTAGAGACAGAGATAGAGACAGAGACAACATTGCTAACAATGAATATAAAGAAAAAAATAAGAAAGTTGTAGTTAAAAAAGAAAAAAATTCAAGTTTATTATTAATACCATTGAAAATATTAGTTTTACCTGTAATAGTGATATTATCTATATTAATTTTTATATGTAAAATAATAAGCATTTCATCTTGGTTAGTATCAAAGGTTATAATAGTTGGAGCTATTGCTATTGCAGCTATTCATGGTTATCGAATTTATATAGGACAAGTAGCTAGGGAATATAATATTTTTGTTGCTTGTGGTATAGGATTTATAGTTTCTATATTTTTACCAAGCATAGTTAGAATAGTACCTAATACCTTACAAGGAATCAATAATAGTTTAAAAGATTTTGTATTTTAAAATTTATTTAAGGGGGATACTTTAATCCCTCTTTTGTTATATAATAAAAGAGTAAATATATAGTAAAAAAATTAATATTATTTATTAAGGAGTATATATGAAGTTTAGAAAGACAACTATAGAAGATATAAATAATGTAATGAATATAATAAATGAAGCAAAGGAATACTTCAGAAAAAACAGAATAGATCAATGGCAAAATGGATATCCAAATAGTGATACTATACATACAGATATTAAAAATAATAGCAGTTATATATTAGAAAGTGAAAATAAGATATTAGCAACAGCAATGGTTTCATTTGAAGAGGATAAAACATATAAGAATATATATAATGGAGAATGGTTAAATAATGGAGATTATGCTGTTATACATAGAATCGCTGTTAGTGAAAGTTCTAAAGGAAATGGGATTGCATCTACGATAATTAAAAAAGTAGAAAATTTATGTAAAGAAAATAAAGTAAAGAGTATAAAGGTAGATACTCATAAAGATAATATTTCGATGCAAAAGTTACTTAAGAAAAATGACTTTAAATATTGTGGAATAATATATTTAGAAGATGGAAGTGAAAGAATAGCTTTTGAAAAAATAATATAAAATATTTACTTAAAAGAAATATAAGAATTATGTAACTATTTTGTAACTTTATAGCAGAGTTTAGTGGTATAATATATTTATAAATATATTAATCTAAAAAAAGATAGTAGGATAAAGCATGGAGAGAGAAAAGTTTAAATTAGATGAAATAGTAAGAAATAAAAAAGAATTGTTAAAGATAATTGCAGAAAAAGAAATTCAGATAGAAGATCAAAAACTAAAACTACAATTAGCTAATGAAGAAATAGAAAAAATAAAAATAGAGCTAAAAGAATTAAAAAAAGATATTAGTGCTTCTATTATAGATAGAGTTGATAATCAATTAGAAGAAAAAAAGAGTAATACTTTTAGAAGGATTAATGAAAAAGAGAATAATATTTCTATAGAGCTTGTTGAAGTAGAAGAAAATAAACAGATATATGGAAATGATCCTATAGATGAAGAGAAATTTTTAGAAGAATCTATAAATAAGATCATGGATGAAGTAGAAAATTATAAAGAGAAACAGAATACTAATGAAATACTAGCTGAAGAATTAGTAGTGAATAGTATTGAAGACAAGGAAAAGACTGAAGATAAGTTAATATTAATAGAAAATTTAAAATTAGTGTTTATAGAAAATAATAATTATAAGTCTATAGAGATTTTAAATGAAATATTAGGTAACATAAAGTTTATAGAAAATAATATAACAGATGAAGAAAAAATATTACTGTTGTATTTAGGGTATTTCTACAATAAATTAGAGGAGCTACTTAAAAAAAGTGAAGTAATAAATGAATTTTATTATTCGGATATTAATGAAATAAATTTATTAATTATGTTAATAGAAGAAAAAGAGTATTCTATATATCAGCAAGTAAAAGAAACAGTTTTAATGAAAATAATAGATAATAAGAAATTATTCAATGGATTAGATACAATTTTAAGAGGTAGAATAATAGATAAAATTAAGAATGTTTCATATAAGGTTTTTGATGGAGTATATTCTATTAAAGATATAAAGCAAGGCCAAGAAAGTATAACTTTAAAGGCATGGGTTAAAGAAAGAGATAAGGAAAACTATAAATTAGTTGAAGGTTTATATTGCAAGGATACAGAAAAATTATATATGTTAGAAAGTTCTATCTATGTATTGGGTCTGAATATTAAATATTTAATGGACGATGAATCTCAAACTCAAAACATAGAAAAAACAGAGGAGATTTCTGATAATAAGCAAGAAGAAAACTATAAAGTTAACAATCTTAAAGAGAAATATGAGAAAAATGATGAATACTATATAGATGATGAAGAGGAAGATGATTCAAATATATGGACAAGATTAAAAGGAAAGTTTAGATTAAAGTTAAAAAAATAAAAAATATACTAGAACTCTATTTCCTAATTAATATTTTTAATTAGGAATAGAGTTTTATAAAGAAAAATCAGTAAAGGTTTACAAGGGAGGCGGGTGATATTGTACAATAAAAATAAAAAAACAATATAAATTAGAAAAAATTATGATGTTAATAGAAAAATTAATAATATTTAAGAATAAATTAAGAAGATTGTAACCAAATTGACAAATTGATTAATTAAAATATTTATAGAGGTGATTTAATATGGAAAAAAGTTTACAATTTGTAGATTCATATCATGAGAAAAATTATATTGAACTAGTTCAAAATTTTATGGGAAAATTAAACAAAGATTTATATATAGTATTAAAATTATTAAGTATTAACGAAGTTTATATAGTGGCTAAGGAATATATAGTAGGAACAAAGATAATGTTTAAAGAACTATTAAATGATACAAGAATAGTAAGTACATCAAGGTTTTTAGTTGAATTAGCATACAGTTTTTTTACAAAACAATTTTCAGTCAAGGAGATTTCAAGCACAAAAAAATTAAATTTTGATACAAGAAATTTTATAATAAATATAATAAACTATTATTCAGAAGTAGATAAAAAATCAGATTCTTGTGCATAATAATTAATATTTAAAGGTAACTCTTAGTAGTGAATAGAGTTACCTTTTATTTTTTACTTAATACTTTAAATTAATTATTTTATGATATAAGAGCATGTATCTGAAGAGCTATCCCCTAGTTTAACAACAAATTCAGTAACATTTTTAGGCAACGTAATAACTGTTTTTGTAGTTCCAGAATCATTAGATTGTAAACCTTGAGATTGTTCAAAGTTCATAGTTCTTAAAGGGTAGTTATCATCACTAGTGTTAATAGTGCTTCCATCTAGGTTATAAATTTGAATTCCAACATGAGATGATTGGCCTTGGTTAGTATATTTAATGCCATCAGGTAGTGTTGTTGTATATTCTATGATTACATATTCAAGTGAATCATTTACTAGTTTAGGAATTTTAGATGTAGGATTAGTTGAATTATAATTATCAACTACCTTTTGAGCATTTTCTCCTCTAATAACATTATCTAAAGTAATTGTAACTTTATCTTGTGATATTTTATCATTGGTATCAATAATATTTTTAGAAACTATAGTACTATCTCCAATTGATAAAAACTCATCAGATGAAGTATTATTTTCCTCTTTTCCTTTTCTTTCTTCTTCAGATTTCATTTCTTTTAATGTTTCAGTAGTAGTATAAGTTCTTATAGATGAGCTTCTATTTGAAGAGCAGCCTACAGCAAGTGACATTACAATAATAGATAAACATAATATTCCTATTTTGTGTTTCATAATAATACCTCCATATTTATAAAATATTCATATAGCGTATTAATTATAATCCTGAAGCTTTATAAAGTATATTAATGCATTAACTCGAAAAAAGAAGGAAAATAAAGAAACATAGAGTTGGTTTTGTATTATAATAATTTAAGTTTATATATGTACTATTTTAAGAAGTTTAAATAAATATCATTTTAAATATTTATGGAAACGTAAACAAATATGGAATATTAATCAAAAATGAATATTTTTATACTTTATTTACCTTTAAATCCATTAAAATTATTAAAAATGAAAATAAATCCATTAATAAAAATAAATGGGAAAATATTGATTTATATTACAATATATGGTAATATAAATAAAAATAAAGATAAAAACCGTTGAAGTGGAGATAAAAATAGATCGTGCACTTACAGAGAGTTTGGATAGCTGAGAGCCAAGCAGAACGCAGCCTATTAAATGGACCATTGAGGGCATGGTGAAAAGAATTTTAAATTCTTAGTATTCTATGACGTTTGACATACGTTAGTTGTCTAGGATATGTTAGTATCCGAATAAAGTGTACGATTATTTCGTAAATCAAGGTGGCACCGCGGGTGTAGTATATTCTGCCCGTCCTTGACAGTAAATCAAACTGTCAAGGACGGGCTTTTTTATTTTCTTTGGCAGGAGATATTAAATTTTTAGGAGGGAAATATGATTTATCCAAGTTTAGAAGAAGTAAAAAAATTATAAAAAATGATGATTATAAAGTTGTTCCTATAAGTATGGAATTATATGCAGATATAAAAACTCCTATTAAAACTCTAAAGATTCTTAAAGGGATAAGTAGTAATGTTTTTATTTTGAAGAAATAATTGATAGTGGAAAAGCAATAAAGAAGCTAGAAGAATTTATCTTAGTTGAAGCACATGATGAAGAAGAAATCAAGATGGCATTAAGTTGGGGTGCTAGGATAATTGGTGTAAATAATAGAAATCTTAAAAATTTTACAGTAGATATTAATAATTCAGCTAGATTAAGAAAGTTTGTTCCAAAAGATATTATTTTCATATCAGAAAGTGGTATTAAAACTGCAAATGATATTAAGGACTTAAGAAAATTTAATGTAGATGCAGTTTTAATTGGTGAAACATTAATGAGAAGTGAAAATAAAAAGCAAGAGCTAGATCAGTTAAGAGGATATAAATATGAATAATATAAAAATAAAGTTTTGTGGTTTATTTAGAGAAGAAGATATTGAATATGTAAATAAATTAAATCCTGATTATATAGGTTTTGTTTTTGCTAAAAGTAAAAGACAAATAACCAAAGAAAAAGCTATAGGTTTAAAAAATAAATTAAAATCTAATATTAAAGTTGTTGGTGTATTTGTAGATGAAGATATTGAAAGCTGGAAAAATTCTTGTGCAGATTTTTTATTATTAGATAATGGACAAGGAACAGGAAAAACCTTTGATTGGAATAATATTAAAAATCTTAATAGAACATTTTTCTTAGCAGGAGGATTATCTATAGATAATATAAAAGAAGCAATTGAAAAAGTTTCTCCTATGGCAATAGATATAAGTAGTGGAATTGAAAGTAATGGTGTTAAAGATTATGAAAAAATGAAAGAAGTAATGAAAATACTAGAAAGGTAGGTAGAGAGGGATGAATAAAGGAAGATTTGGAGAGTATGGAGGTCAATATATATCAGAGACACTAATGAATGAACTTATTAATCTTGAAGAAAAGTATGAGTATTATAAAAATGACAAGGAATTTAATGATGAATTAAATAAACTATTAAATAAATATGCAGGAAGGCCATCTCTTTTGTATTATGCAGAAAAAATGACTAAGGATTTAGGTGGAGCAAAGATTTATTTAAAGAGAGAGGATTTAAATCATACAGGATCTCATAAAATAAATAATGTTCTTGGACAGGTGTTATTAGCTAAAAAACTAGGAAAAACAAGAGTAATTGCAGAAACGGGAGCAGGCCAACATGGAGTGGCAACAGCAACAGCTGCAGCACTTTTAGGATTAGAATGTGAGATATTTATGGGTAAGGAAGATACAGATAGACAAGCTTTAAATGTATATAGGATGAAGCTACTAGGAGCGAAGGTTAATGCTGTAACTAGTGGAACCATGACATTAAAAGATGCTGTTAATGAAACTATGAGAGAGTGGGTAAGCAGAATTGAAGACACTCATTATGTTTTAGGTTCAGTAATGGGACCACATCCATTTCCAACTATAGTAAGAGATTTTCAAAGTGTAATAAGTAAGGAGGTTAGGGAGCAAATACTTAAGGTAGAACATAAATTACCTGCAGCTGTTATTGCTTGTGTTGGGGGTGGAAGTAATGCTATGGGAATGTTCTATAATTTTATAAAAGATAAAGATGTACAGCTTATTGGGTGTGAAGCAGCAGGAAAAGGTGTAGATACAGCATTAAATGCAGCAACAATAGCTAATGGTACTGTTGGAATATTTCATGGAATGAAGTCTTATTTCTGTCAAGATGAAAATGGACAAATAGCACCAGTATATTCAATTTCAGCAGGATTAGATTACCCAGGGATAGGGCCAGAACATGCTTATTTAAATGATATAAAAAGAGCAAAATATGTACCGATAACTGATGATGAAGCAGTTGATGCTTTTGAGTATTTAGCTAAAACAGAAGGAATTATTTGTGCAATAGAAAGTGCACATGCTGTAGCTTATGCAAAAAAGATAGCAAAGAATTTTAGTAAGGATGAAAGTATTATAATTTGTCTTTCTGGAAGAGGAGATAAAGATGTTGCAGCAATAGCTAGATATAAGGGGGAAGAGATTTATGAGTAATATATATAAAGCTTTTGAAAATAAAAAAGCCTTTATAGGATTTTTAACTGCAGGAGATCCAACTGCAGAAAAAACTGTAGAGTATATTTTAGAAATGGAGAGAGCAGGAGCAGATTTAATTGAGATAGGAATACCTTTTTCAGATCCTACTGCTGAAGGAGTAGTAATACAAAATGCTAATATAAGAGCTTTAAATGAAGGAATGACAACTGATAAAGTTTTTGAAATAGTTAGAAAGGTAAGAGAAAAAAGTAATATACCTTTAGTGTTTTTAACTTATATAAATCCAGTTTATAAATATGGATATTATAATTTTTTTGAAAGTTGTAGAGAGGTTGGGATAGATGGGATTATAGTGCCTGATGTACCTTTTGAAGAAAAACATGAAATAGAAGATGTAGCTAATAAATATGGAATTGATATTATATCATTAATTGCACCTACTTCAGAAGATAGAATTAAGAAGATAGCTAAAGAGGCTAAAGGATTTATTTATGTTGTATCATCAATGGGAGTTACAGGTGTAAGAAGTGAAATTAATACTGATATAGGGAAAATGGTTCAGTCTATTAAGGAAGTTACTGATGTTCCTTGTGCTGTTGGTTTTGGAATTAATAATCCTAATCAAGTAAGGGAAATATCTGAAGTAGCTGATGGAGTAATTGTTGGAAGTGCTATAGTTAAAATTATTGAAAAGAATGGAGAAAATGTTAATGAAGAATTATTTAAGTATGTTAGTGAGATGAAGCATGCAATAGAATAGTTATATAGAATGCAAAACTTCATATTTTATATTTATATATACTTAATTATAATAAAAATAAGATTATGTTATAAAAGGAGAAGGACAAATGAAAAAATATTTATTAGATACTAATATAATAATTAAACTTTGGGATAAAAAAGATGATAAAAGTTTAGATAAATTATTAAAAGAAAATAAGATTCTTATATTAAGAGAAGTATTAAATGAATTATCTATAAAAGAAACAAAAGAGTATAG
This sequence comes from Clostridium cuniculi, assembly GCF_004353185.1. Classification (GTDB taxonomy): domain Bacteria; phylum Bacillota; class Clostridia; order Clostridiales; family Clostridiaceae; genus Clostridium; species Clostridium cuniculi. The sequence goes on from NZ_SMUS01000026.1 coordinate 22,552, forward strand.
AAGAAAAGAAGTTTTAAGTGAAAGATTTTGTAAGCTGTTACCATATAGTATGGAAGTTGAAAAAGAAAATATAAGTGGTTTTTATATGGTATTTGATTATAAAACTAAAGATAAGTTTAATAGTAACAATTTATCTCAAAATGATTTATTACAGTTATATGCTTGTTATATTAATGATGACTTAAATTTAGTAACAGAAGATAAAGAATTATTTAATATTTCTAAATATATTTTAGGTAATAATAGAGTATTATCAATGAATGAATTAATAAATTTACAATAAAAATAAAAAAAGATAAGAGTATGTCCATTATAGATATTGAATTACTATAATGGATATATTATAATTTACAAGTATTTCGTTGAGGAATTTGGGAGATGCTGTTTAAATACAGAGCCGAAGGGGAAAGTGCGGCAAACTCTCAGGCAAAAGGACCAAATTTTGAGAAAACTCTGGAAAGCCCTATAAGGCACCGACGAAGCAATCTTAAATGTAGTAAGAGAATCTTTCAGGTAAAAAGACAGAGGCGCAATTATTTTAATAATTAGTCTTTATATATTAATGAAAAGGGAGGATTTTTTTGGACTACATTACAATTTTAGAGTATATCGGTGTTTTTGCTTTTTCCGTATCAGGAGCAATAGTAGCTATTGAAGAAGAGTTTGACGTTTTTGGAATATATATAATAGCTATAATTACAGCTATGGGTGGAGGAGTACTTAGGGATATTGTTACTAATGTAGGTGTACCAGTATTCTTTACAAGCTATATGACAATTCCATTTATTATTGCAGGAACTTTATTAGCTATATTTTTAAAAGGAAACTTAAAGTATAAGAATTTATTTACATTCATCGATGCAATTGGACTAGCTGCCTTTTTTGTATCAGCAGCAGTTAAAGCAATTAATAGCAATTATAATTTTATGTTATTTATATTTGCAGCTAGTATTACCGGTGTTGGTGGTGGAGTTTTAAGAGATATAATAACTAATAGAAAACCACAAATTTTTAAGCATGATGTTTATTGTGTTGCTGGAATTATAGGGGTAACTTTACTTTGGTTTATATATCCTATAATTGGAATAGAATCAGCACAATTTATAACTTTAATAATTATAGTACTGGTTAGAATGGTAAGTTATTATAAGACAATAAATTTACCGGTAGTATGTAAAGAAAGAGTATAAAAATAGGACTAATATTAAAATAATATGGGTATGAGAAAAGAGGTTTCTCATACCTTTTCTTTAAGAATAAATTGATAATTCAAAGGACCATATTTATGGCTCCTTTGTATTAAAAAATAATAATATAAAAAAATTTTAAAAAGTGTAGACATTTTAAGATAGGTTGTATATAATAAAAATATACGGCGCTATAGCCAAGTGGTAAGGCAGAGGTCTGCAAAACCTTTATTCCCCAGTTCAAATCTGGGTGGCGCCTCCAATAAAATTATTTATAAAAAAGGAATTCAAATTTGAATTCCTTTTTTTTGAATGGAAAAATATGAACTATGGATATGTAAGAGTTGGACAAGAATTCATTGATAGGGGAATAAAAAATCAATTTAAAGGGAGAGATATACAATGAAAAATGCAGAGTATTACATAAAAAATTTAGAAATGATACCTCATGTAGAGGGGGGATATTTTAAAGAATCATTTTTATCAGAAGATAATGTAAGAGAAAATAAAAAATTATGGAGCAGTATATATTTTCTTTTAAGAACAGGAGAAGTATCTAATTTTCATAGACTAAAATCTGATGAGTTATGGTATTATCATGATGGTGAAGCACTTACAATCTATATGATAACTCCAGAAGGAGATTTTATAACAAAACAACTTGGTACAGATATAGAGAATGGAGAATCTCCACAAGTCTTAGTTCCAAAGGGATATATATTTGGTTCTGCCATGAACAAAGAAGGCTTTTCTTTAGTTGGTTGTATGGTTGCACCAGCATTTGAATATGAGGAATTTGAATTATTTGAAAGGGAATATCTTTTAAATTTATATCCAAAGTATAAGGATATAATATTAAAACTTACGAGAGAGAAAAATAATTAGTTCAAATTATTTAATTTAAATAGAAAAACATTAAAAACTTATAATAATTAAAAGCTGTTACAAATATTAGAGATTTGTAACAGCTTTTTTATTGCTATATTTAATTATAAAAAAGCTGTTTTAAGGAATTTGTAAGAAATTATTAAGGTAAAATATAAGAAATTTGAAAATAAATAGGATAAAATATGATAGTATAGTGAATAGGGAAAATAATGTAAAATAGGGGGAAGATTAATGAAAAAAACAATAAGTAAAAGAATATTTACTGTAATTTTAAGTATTTTTATTTTGAGTTTAGTTATTCCAAATGTAAAAGTAAATGCAAGTAAAAATGACTCTAAGTATGACTTAACTATAAGTTATGGTATAGATGGTAAATATAAAGCTCTAAAATATATGCCAGTTACTGTACAAATAAATAATTTAGAGAAAGACTTTAATGGAGAAGTAGAGGTAAGAGTTACAAGTGATTCTAGTGGTGGTTATAATGCCTATTCCAAAGAAGTAAGTGCAAGTAAAGGAGAAAATATAAGTGTAACAATACCAGTAAAATTTTTAGACGGAAATAGTAATGGAGCTGTTTGTATAATAGAAAATGGAAAAGTACTATATGAAAAAAATTACTAATTTCATCAGGAAGAGTTAATGAAGGAAATGCTTTTACTGGTTTATTAACAGATGATCCTACAGCATTAGGATATCTAGGAAATATAACATATTTTGATTCAAATTATTCAAGTACAGGGAAAATGAATTGTGTTAATCTAACTGAAGATATGTTAGATGAAGATGGATTAAGCATAGATGGATTAGATGTAATAATAATTAATAATTATAATATGGCTAATTTAAATGATAATCAGTACAAGTCATTAAATAATTGGGTTAATTCAGGTGGAACATTACTAATAGGTGCAGGTGCTAATGAAAGTAAAACAATTAATAATATAAATAAAAGTTTTTTAAATATAGCTTCAAATGGAACTATGGAGCAAAGTGTTAAAACTGGTTCAGAAAACTTAAATTTAATATTATCACAAATTAGTTTAGAGGATTCAACAGTTATAGTTAATAGCAATGAAAATGAATTAGTATATTCTTTAGATAGAGGAGAAGGTAAGATTTTAATAACTGCCTTTGATTTAGGATTAGAACCATTTATTTCATCTAATGATGCAGCGATTATGTTACAAAATATATTAATAGAAACTTTTGACAAAATATATGAAGAAAATTATCAAGGTGGATATTATTCAACTTCCTATGAAATAAGTAATATATTAGGTAATATTCCCGTAGAGAATGCAGTAAGCCCATTAACTTTAGGAATAGTACTTGGGGTTTATGCAATTTTAGTTGGAATAGTTATATATCTTATATTAAAGAAAATGAAGAAAAGAGATTTAACATGGGTTCTTATACCTGCAACTGCAGTTGTGTTCACAGTAATGATTTATTTATTAGGCAGTAAAATGAAAATAAAAGATGTAATAGTAAATAGTGCAAATATTATATCTGTTGATGAAGATGGAAGAGGTCAAATAAATAGCTATATAGGTATAGCAAGTAAAAATAAAGAAAATATAAAAATAGAAAAAGAAGAAGATTTACAAATGCAATACTTGTCTAATGATTACTACTATTATGGTGATACAAATTACGATGCTAAAACTTTAAGAGTTAAAACAACATATACAAATGATAATTCTTATTTTACAGTTGCTAATAATAATGTGGCAGAAGTGAATAAATTTGAAATATCAGGAAAAGAAATTGTAATGCCTAAATTAGAAAATACTTTAAAAATTAAGAATGGAAATTTAGAAGGGACTATTAAAAATAACCTAGATGCAGATATTAAAAAGATTGTAATAGTTTCAGGAAAAACCGTTTGGGATTTAGGACAAGTAGCTAAAGGTGAAGAAATTTCAATTACTGATTTAAGAAGTAAGGGTTCTTCAGGACTTCAAGGTTATGCAAATTCTTTAAATGATGAATATTATCAATCAAGATGGGATGATGAAATAGATTCAAAAGATCCTAAGTTTAAAAATATACAAAGATATGTATCTTTACTTAATTTATTAGGATATACAGACTATTTAGGAACTACAACAAAAATTATTGCAATTACAGATTTACCAGTAGATTATAGTTTAAGTTTAGAAAGTAAATCAATTTCAAATTACAATTTAACAGCAGTAATACAAGAAGCAAATATAGACTTTAAAGATGAAAATGGAAATATTAGTTTTCCAGAAGGATACTTTAGCTATACAGTAAGTGAATTAGATAATAGAGTAGATTACGATTATTATAACGGTTATATTTATGGTGAAGGTGAAATTGTATTAGATTATAAAATTGATGATAACGTAGATATAAAAGAAATAAATATTGAGGCATTTACAGACCAGTGGGGTTATCAATATGGACTTGATGGAGATTACTATATTTACAATTATAATACTAATCAATATGAAGAGTTTAAATTAACATCAGGAAGTTATAAAGTAATAAATGATGGAAGCTATAGTTTAGATAACATAATAAAAATAAAAGTTGTAGCTAGCGAGAATAGAGATAATGCAGCTCCAAAATTAGGGATAAAAGGGGTGGAGAAATAGTGTTAGTTATAAAAAATCTTGAAAAATCATATGGAAATTTTAAAGCAGTAAAGGGATTAAACTTAGAAATAAAAAAAGGTGAAATATTTGGGTTTATAGGTCCAAATGGTGCTGGAAAAAGTACAACAATGAAAATTATTTCTGGACTTTTATCACCAGATAGTGGAGAAGTTTATGTAGATGGAATAGATGCTATAAAAAACAATAGGGCATTAAAAGATAAAATTGGATATATGCCAGATTTTTTTGGAGTTTATGATAACTTAAAAGCAATTGAATATTTAGAGTTTTATGCTTCAATATATGGAATTGTAGGAAAAGAAGCTAGAGATTTATCTATGGATTTACTTAAATTAGTTAATTTAGAAGATAAATATGATGCATATGTTGATGGTTTATCAAGAGGGATGAAACAAAGATTATGTTTAGCAAGATGTCTTGTTCATAATCCTGATCTTTTAATTTTAGATGAGCCAGCTTCAGGAATGGACCCTAGAGCTAGGTATGAAATGAAGGGAATACTAAGAAACTTAAAGGAAATGGGAAAAACAATTATAGTTTCTTCACATATATTACCTGAACTTGGAGAAGTATGTACTAATATAGGTATTATTAAAAATGGAGTAATTGTGTGCCAAGGAACTGTAGATGAAATAATGACAAGAGCTGCAGGGGCATCACCTATAGTATTTACAGTATTAACAAAGGAAGAAGAAGCAATTAAATTGTTAAAAGAGTTACCATATGTAGATAATATAAAAATTGATGGAAGTAAAATTACAGCTAATGTTATAGGTAGTGATGAAGATGTAGCAAATCTTTTAAAATATTTAGTATTAAAAGATATTCCAGTGTTAAATTACAGCAGAGCTGTTGGAAACTTAGAAGATGTATTTATTCAAATTACAGCAGATAGTGATGAAGAGGAGGCGTAAAAATGAGAGTGAATCCAGTTTTAAGAAATGAAAGTAAAATATCCGTTAGAAGTATTAAGTTTACTTTGATGATATTTGCTTATATAGCAGTTTTATCAGTAGCAGTAATGATTTACTATAGTTCAGTAAATGAAGCAATCTTTTCAAATGGATTATATTTAGAGTCATCAAAACTATTCTATGTTGTAATGGCATTAGGACAAGCGATATTATTGCTTTTCATAGTTCCAGCATTAAGTTCAACGGCAATATGCTCAGAAAGAGAAAAGCAAACTTTAGATATATTATTATCATCAAAATTAACTCCCCTTCAAATAATTATAGGAAAAGTTTCGGCTTCATCACTTAGAGTAATTATACTTATAATTTCAACAATGCCTCTTTATGCAATTGGAGCCATAATTGGTGTGGTTAAGATAAGTAATATTTTATCACTTATAGTATTTTTCATTGTTAACACAATATTTGTAAGCTCTATAGGTGTTTTTGTATCAACATATATTAAGACTTCAAAAGTATCAACTGCACTTTCTTATGCATTAGTACTATTTATTTATATAGGAATAATTGTTATTACCTGGGCAATACTTATGATAACTGTTTACAAAATGAGTATGAGTGGTAATACTTTAACAACAGTGCCTAAGGCATCTCCTATAGTGTACTTAAGTCCAGTAGTAGGCTTTGTAAGTTTATTATTAAATCAAGTTGGTTTAGGAATAGAGTTTAGTAGTATGTTTTCAGAGTTTGGAATAAGTATGCATTCTGAATACATTTCAATAGTAGTACAATTAGTACTTTCAGGATTATTTATATACTTAGCTTCAGTTAAACTTAATCCATTAAATAAGAGAAGTAGGTTTAAATCTAAAAAGGTAAAGGAGTAGGGAGATGAATTCTTTAGATAAAGCTATATTAGAGTTTATAAATAAAGCTTCTAAAAGAATTAAGGCAAACTTCTTATTAAATTTAAGCATAGTGGGATTAAAGCTTCTACTATGCTTAATCTTTAGTTTGCTATTAATATCACTTTTTATAACAATTCCTTATATTGAGGAAATTTGTATAGGAATATTAGTAATAGGATTAATAATTATTTTAGTTTATGGTTTTATAAAAGCTCCTAAAAAAGATAAAGTTGCTCTTATGGTAGATTCTAAAGGGTTACATGAAAGACTTATTACATCATTAGAACTTATAGGATGTGAAGATAATATATCAATAGCTCAAAAGAAAGATACAGTAGAGAGTATTAAAAAGTTTGATATTAAAAAAATAAAAATTAGTGTAGACAAGAAGCAAGTTTTATTATTTTTAGGTTTAATAATAATGTGTATTTTAATAATGCTTGTACCTAGTACAGCAAGAAAGGAAGCACAAAAAATAAGGGACTTTGATAAATATCAAAAATCAGTAATAGAAAAGGTTGAAAAAGAAAAGAAGGAAATAGAAAAGTCAGAAGATTTATCAGATGAGGAAAAGGAAGAAGTTAAAAAGCTTTTAGAAGATGCAGCAAAAGAGTTAAAGGAAAGTGAAAAAAAATCTGAAATAAATAAGACTTTAGAACGTTTAGAGAAAAAGCTAGAAGATAAAAAAGAAAAGTTGTCATCAGAGAAATCTAAAGAAGCATTAGAAAAGTCTAAAAAGAAATTATTAGATGACTTTAATAAGGAGAAAGAAGCTACAGCTAAAAAGGATGTAAACAAGTTAGTAAATGAGTTAATGAAGAAGGAAGAAAGTAAACCTTTAGCAGAAGCTATGTTAAGTGGAGATGAAGATGCTATAAATAAAGAGTTAGCAGAGATTCAAAATAAGTTAGGAAGTATGAGTAGCTCGGAATTAAGTGAGTTATCAGAAGCCTTAAAGAATGCTGCCTTGGATATGAGTGATGAAGAATTAGCAGAAGCTTTAAAAAATGCATCAAATTCAGTATTAGATAAAAAACTTGATGGAGAAAGTTTATCAAAGGCTATTTCAAAATCCATAAATAATAGTAATGGACAAAATACTAGTAGTTCAAGTCAACAATCATCAGGTTCTGGGCAAAATCAAAGTCAGGGCCAAGGTAGTGGACAAGGACAAGGCTCAGGAAGTGGACAGGGGTCTGGTTCTGGAAGTGGTCAAGGTCAAGGTGGATCAGGAGGAACAGGTTCTGGTTCAGGAGCAGGTTCAGGGTCTGGATGGAATACTGGTAGTACTGTAGGTAAAGAAAATGATTTAGAAAATTCTACAGGAGAGCAAATATATATTCCAGGAAGAAATGAAGGTAGTGATGAAAATCTTACTGGCAATAAAAATGATAATGGAAATTCACAAGAAATAGAAAGTCAAAATGGACTTAACATAGGCGGAGAAAAGGTAGATTATGATAAGGTAATTGGAGATTATAGCAATAGTGCATTAGAAGGTGCTAATAATAGCAATTTACCACAAAGTTTAAAAGATCTTATAAAAAACTATTTCGAAGGATTAAATTAAAAAAGTATTGAAGAAATTACTGAAAAAATTATGAGGTGATAAAGATGGAAATTAATGAACAATCAATTATAGAGGTTTCAAAGAAGATAAAAAGATGTGAAGAAGAAATAAGTAAAGGAATAATTGGTCAAAAAGATACAATTAGAAATGTTCTAATAGCTATTTTTGCAGAAGGAAATGTACTTTTAGAAGGTATGCCAGGTATGGGTAAAACACAATTAGTTAAAACAATAGGAAAGGTATTAGATTTAAACTTTTCTAGAATTCAATTTACTCCTGATTTAATGCCTGCAGACGTTGTAGGAACTAATATTGTAGTAAAGGAAAATGATAATACAGTATTTAAATTTGAAAAAGGACCTGTATTTACAAATCTTTTATTAGCAGATGAAATTAATAGAGCTACTCCAAAAACTCAATCTGCACTTTTGGAAGCAATGGGAGAAAAAACAGTAACTGTAGGTAAAACAACATATGAAATGCCAAAGCCATTTATGGTATTAGCAACTCAAAATCCTATAGAGCAAGAAGGTACTTATCCTCTTCCAGAAGCTCAACTTGATAGATTTTTATTTAAACTTAATGTAGAATTTCCTACTTTAGATGAACTAAAGGAAATCATGGATTTAACATTAACTAATAAAAGTATTGAACTTACTAATGTTTTAGAAGGAAATGAAATAATAGAACTTAGAAATATTATTAAGGAAATTAAAATTGCAGAACCAGTAAAAGAATATGCCTTAAAGTTAATACTTGCAACACATCCAGAACTAGAAAATGGAGCTGATATAGCTAAAAGGTATGTAGAAGCAGGAGCAGGTCCAAGAGCTGCACAAGGTATTATTGCTGGGGCAAAGGTAAGAGCAGTTATGGAAGGAAGATTAAATGTATCTTTTGAAGATATAAAAGAGCTTGCATACCCAGTATTAAGACATAGAATTATTTTAAACTTTGATGCTATAACTGAAGGATTAAATGAAGAAGCTATAATTTCTAAAATTTTAGAAGACTTAAAGGTAGTGTAAAAAATGAGTAAAAAGATGTTTAATGAGGACTTCTTTAAAAAGCTAAATAAAATTAATATGTATATAAATTTTAAGCTTATTGGAGGAACTCAAGGAGGAAGAAAATCAAAAGCAAAAGGTGTATCAGTAGAGTTCTCAGACTATAGAGAATATGCACCAGGTGATGATTTTAGAAGAATAGATTGGAATGCCTATGGAAGATTCGATAAATTTTTTATAAAAGTATTTATGGAAGAAAGAGAAGGTGTATTTAACTTTTTTATTGATAAAAGCAAATCTATGGATTATGGAAAAAATAATAAAAAAGATACAGCTTTAAAAATAGTAGCAGCTTTAAGTTATATTGCTTTAAATAATTTAGATAGAGTAAATATAAGTACAATGAATAATGGAGTAATAGAAAATTTAAAGACTGGTACTGGTAATAGGGGCTTTCAAAAAATATTAAGAGATTTAGAAAATATAACTTTTGATGGAACAACTGATTTAAGTGAAAGTATAAAGAAAAGACCTTTAAATTTAAGAGGAATATCTATTGTAGTATCAGATTTTTTAAATAATTCAGGATTAGAAAGTTTAGAAGCTGGGTTAAAATATTTGGCTTATAAAAAGCAAGAAATAATTTTAGTACAAGTATTATGTGAAGAGGAAATAAATCCAGAGTTTAATAATGAAATAACTTTAATTGATAGTGAAACTGGGGAAAATATAAAGCTTAGTGTTACACCATCATTAATAAAGGATTATAAAGAAACATTAAAAAAATACAATGACAGTATTGAAGCTTTAGCAAGAAAGTATGGTGGAAAGCTTATAACTGTTAATTCATCTATGAATATAGAAGAAATAATATTAAATGAATTTAGTAAACGAAAAGTATTGTATTAGGGGGAAAGAATATGGGCTTTACTAATTTATGGCCGTTATTTTTACTATTAACTATTCCTCCAGTAATAATGCTTTACATATTAAAGCGTAAATATAAAGAAGAAGTTATATCTTCATCTTTATTATGGAAGGAAGTATATAAAAATACTAGAGCCAATACACCGTGGGAAAAGTTTAAAAAGAATATAATGCTGTTACTACAGATTATAATTATTTTAAGTGTTATTTTAGCTCTTATGAGCCCTTTTATTAGCATAGGAGGAAAGAGCTATAAAAATGTAATAATGGTAATAGATAATACTGCTAGTATGAATACTATATATGATGATAGCAATAGTAGATTAGAGCAAGGGAAAACACTTGCTAAAGAGTATTTAAATAGTACTAAAGAAGGTACAAATACTTATATTATTTCTTATGATGGGACTTCAAATTTACTTTTAAATGGAGATTTTAATAAGTCTAATGCATCCTCTATTATTGATAAAATAACTAAAAGTTATGGCAGTGGTGATATAAGTGATGTAGTGTCATTTGTTAAAGCTATAGGTGATGGAATTGGAGAAGAGTATGAAGCATTAATTTTTACTGATAAACAAGTGGCTATTTCAGATATAAATGGGAGAATAGTTTATTTAGGTAATAGTGGATTAAATGCTTCTGTAGATAATGTTTCTCATAAATTTGTAGATGATAAAGTTAAAGTTATAGCTAATGTAACTAATAATGGAGATAGCTTATATGAAGGAGATTTCTCTTTATATAATGGTGAAGAATTAGTGGCAGTAGAAGGAGTAACTTTACAAGTTGGAGAAAGCAAAACTCTATCTTTCCAGTTAGATTCTTTAAATTCTGATTATTTAAAAGGTGAATTATCAAGAAAAGATATATTAATGGAGGATAATACTTATTATCATGTTGTTAACGAAAATAAAGTGAAGAAAATATTATTAGTTACAGATGAAAATATATTTTTAGAAAAGGCTTTTGGAAGTATTGAAAATACAGAAGTTTATAAAACTAATGATGTATCTAATATAACAGATAGTGATGAGTATGATCTTTATGTATTTGATAATAAAATGCCAGAAGTTATGCCAAGAAAGGGTAGTATATTATTTATAAATCCTAATTCAAATGAATTTTTCAATGTATTAGAAGGAGGAGAAATAGGTCAGGCTACAGCTGTTAAAGGATCAGTTTCTACTTATTTAGAAGATACACAATTTACATTATCAGAATATAACATAATAGAAACTCCATACTATGGTACTAATATACTTACTATAGATGATAATTCTATTGGATTTAAAGGTGAAATAAATGATAGAAAAATAGCAGCATTATCTTTTGATTTACATTCAACTGATTTTGCTCTTAAAAAGGAATTCCCAATTCTTATATATGAACTTGGAGAAGAATTAATTTCTACTGGAATGGTATATAGTAATAACTTTAAGGCCGGAGAAAAAATAGTAGTTAAATCTTCAGACTTTGAAAATGAAATAAATGTAACTTATCCAAATGGAGATATTAAAGGCTTAAAATCAGGTGAAGAAGTAAATGGGGAATTAGCTTTAGGTATATATAAAATAAATCAAAATAATAATAATGAAAGTTTCTCAGTAAACTTCCCAACTTCAAGTGAAAGTGATACTTCAGTAGAAACAATTGGAGAAAATGATAATATAGTTCATGGTAAAAGCAATTTAAAAAGTGGATTTAATTTAACACCAATATTTATATTATTAGCTATGTTAGTAGTTGCTTTTGAATGGATATTATACAAGAAAGGTAATTAGGAGGAGATAATAAATGAAATTAGATATAGGAAATTTATACTTTTTAATATTAATTCCAATACTTATCTTCTTTATTTACTATAGTGTGAAAAAGTTTAGAAGTAGCAGTAAAAATGATACTTTAATATTAATAAGTAGAATAGTAATTTTCACCTTATTATTGCTATCATTTGCAAATATAACAATAAGTATTAAGGGAAAAAATATTTCAACAGTATTTTTATTAGATGTATCAGAAAGTATTAGTTCTTTTAAAGATAGTGGGGAAAGTTTTATAAATAGTGCATTAGAGATAATGCCTAAAGGAAATAAAGCTGGAGTAATATTATTTGGTGATAATGCAAAAGTAGATAAGATTATAGATAACAAAGCTTCCTATAAGAGCTTAAATTCAAGTCCAGTTTCTACAGCAACAAATATTCAAAGTGCAGTAGAAACAGCAATAACATTATTTGAGGATGGTACATCTAAAAGGATAGTTCTTATAACTGATGGAGAAGAAAATAAAGGTGATATATTAAAATCAATTCCATTAATTAATGCGGAAAACATAGATTTAAAAGTATATAAGGTTAGTGGAGAAAGTGGTAATGAAATTTATGTGGACAATGTAACTATTCCAGATAATATTGCCATTGGAGAAGAATTTTCTGTACAAATAGATTTACAATCTAATTATTCTACATCAGCAAAACTTACTCTTTTTAGTGGAAGAGAAAAGGTTGGAGAACAATTAGTTGAAGTAAAAAAAGGTAGTAATTCATTTATATTTAGAGATGTTCAAAATAGCGGAGGTTTTAAAAGTTATAGAGTTACAGTAGAAGCAGAGGGGGATACTAATAAGGTAAATAACGAATATAGTGCTTATACTAATGTAGTTGATAAACCTAATATTTTAATAATAAATGGAGTAAAGGGGGATGCAACAGCTCTAGAAGAAATATTAAAAAATGGTGGAGCTAATATAAAAACTATTTCTCCAAATTCATCACCAAGCACATTAAATGAACTTTTAGAATATAAGGCAATAGTTTTAAATAATGTTTATAAGGATGATCTAACTAATGGATTTATGGACAATATAGAAAGTTATGTTAAAGACTATGGTGGTGGAGTTGTAACCTTTGGAGGAGAAGATTCTTATGCTCTTGGAGGATATAAAGATACAGCATTAGAAACTATACTTCCTGTAAATATGGATAAGAAGGGCAAAAATGAAGTACCTTCTATAAGTATTAATTTAATTATAGACAAGTCCGGAAGTATGAGTACAGAAGGTGGAGGGGTTAGTAAATTAACTCTTGCAAAGGAAGCTGCAATGAAGGCTATAGATAATTTAAGAGAGATAGATTATATATCAGTAATAGCTTTTGATGATACTTTTGATGTTGTAGTTCCAACTCAAAAGGTTACTGATAAGGATTATATAAAGGAACTTATATCAGGAATACAAATAAGAGGTGGAACATCAATATATCCAGCACTGGAAAAAGGATATAATCTTCAATTAGAAAGTGATGCAAAAATAAAGCATACTATTTTACTAACTGATGGACAGGATTCAATTCCTTATTCAACATATGAAGAACTTTTAAGTAAATTTAATAATGAAAATATAACATTATCAACAGTTGCAGTAGGAAATGATTCTAATTCAAATCTTTTAAGTGACTTAGCAACAGCTGGAAATGGTAGAAGCTATTATACTGATATTTATACAGATATTCCAAGAATATTTGCTCAAGAAGTTTTAATGTCTGTAGGAACTTATATAATAAATGAAGAATTTACTCCAAGTATAGTAAGTAACAATGAAGTATTAGCAGGTGTACAAACTTCAGAAGGAATTCCATCATTGCTTGGATATATAGGTACATCTTTAAAGGATGATGCAATTGAAATATTAAGTTCTAATAGAGATGAGCCAATACTTGCAGTAAGACAATATGGAATAGGGAAAACTGTAAGCTTTACAAGTGATATTGATGGAAGTTGGAGTAAAAATTATTTAACTTGGGAATATGGACCTCAATTAATTAAAAATATAGTTTATTATGCAATACCATCTTATGGTGAAGAGGGGAATTTATCTATAACTCAGGATGGAAATGAAGCTAAGGTTGAGTACTATAATGATAATGTTGATTCTAACACTAAAGTAACAGGTGTTTATAATGGAGAGGATGGTACACAAGGAGAGTTTACATTAACTCAAAGTGAACCAGGGAAATTTGAAGCTAATGTTCCACTAAGTGAGCTAGGATTTTATAATTTTAATATTAGACAACAAGATGGAGAAAATATAACTAGTACTTATAAAGGAGCCTTTGCACTTAAATATTCTGATGAATATAAGTTTAATACTAATTCAGTTAAGTTAGATTCTCTTATAAATGAAACTGATGGATCTTTTATAAATAAGCCTGAAGAAGTTTTTGAAGGAAAACTTGAAAAGGAATATAAGAAAATTAATTTAACTAATTTACTTCTTATATTAGCATTAATATTATTCTTATTTGATATAGCTTATAGAAGATTGAATTTAGACTTTTCTAAGTATATTAAGATAAATACTAGAAATAAGAAAAAGAAGGTTAATGAAAAGAGTTTTCTTAAGGAAGAGATAATAGTAGAAAAGGAAAGAAATGATATAAGGACTACTGATATATTCGATGATGATAATATAAAGGATAAAGTTAAGAAAAAAGATAAAAAGCCTAAGATAAAAAAGAAGAAGGAAGAAAAGCCTAAGGCTAAAACTCTTAACACTAGTGAATTGCTTAAAAAGAAAAATGATAGAAATGGTATATAATTAATTGTAGTATTAGCATTATCTTTAGTGGCTAAATAGTTAAGCCTTTGGAAGTGAGGTACAAATGAGAAAAGTAGTATTATATATTGCAAAAAGTTTAGATGGATATATAGCAGATTCTAATGGAGGTGTGGATTGGTTAACTGGTCAGGATGAAGAAAATACTGATCCAGGAAGTTATCCAGAATTTATTAAAACTGTAGATACTGTTATATTGGGTTATAAGACTTATTATCAAGTAACAACAGAATTATCGCCAGATTCTTGGGTTTATTCTGGGATGAAAAGCTATGTTGTTACAAGTAAAAAGATAGAAAGTACAGATGAAATTATTTTTACAAATGAAAATTTAGTTGACTTAATTTCTAATTTAAAGAATCAAGAAGGAAAAGATATTTGGATTTGTGGGGGAGCTTCAATTGCAAATCAATTATTAGAACTTAATTTAATAGATGAGTTTTATATATCAATTATACCTACAATTTTAGGAAGTGGTATTCGTCTATTTGAAGAACATAATAAAGAAATTAAGTTAGAATTAATTAATACTAGAAATTATAATGGAATAGTAGATTTACAATACAAATGTAGAAAGTCTATTGATTAAAAATTTTAATATAAAAACTGTCACAAAGCTATGTTTTGTGGTGGTTTTTATTTTTTATGCATTAATATTTATTTTTATTTAAAGTATTAGAAAATCAAAATCTATTAAATTAAAAAAAAATTAATTTATTTAAGAAGATTTACATATAGAAATGGTTGTAAATGTTTACCAGAAACCGTATAATTACATTATATGGTAAAAAGTATTATTTATAAGTTAACTTTTAAATTATTATGTGAAAATAATAGGGGGAAAAATGAGAAGAGAGATGTTAAAAAGGTTGCTAGCAACAACAATGGCTAGTGTATTTATTATCAATGGTTTAACTATAACTAAGGTTGATGCATTTACTGATAAAAATAATGAAGTTAGTATATCATTGCCTAAATTAAATCCAGTTCCTGAAAACATAGAAGTTAATGAAGGGATATTAACAATTACATCAACAGTTAATCTACAAGGAGAAGATTTAGCAGATGAAGATGCAATAAGAGTTTTAAAAGAGTTTTTTAGTGAAAATAATATTGTAATTAATGAATCATATGATGAATCATCAACTACGTTAATAATTGGTGAGGTAGAAGATGATATACAAGAAATGGATGAAGCTAAGGAAAGAATTGGAGTTTCAGGTGCTGAGGAATTAAAAGATGAGGGGTATGTACTTGCTGTTGATTCTAGTGATGGTAATAATGGAACTATTTTAATTGAAGGTAAAGATGAAGATGGTACTTTCTATGGTGTTAAAACATTGACTCAGTTAGTTACTAATACAGGAAGTAAGGTGTATTCTAATGATGTTCTTATAACTGATGAGCCAACTATGAAAACAAGGGGTATTGTTGAAGGATTTTATGGAACACCATGGACACATGAAGAGAGATTAGATCAAATAAGATTTTATGGCGAAAATAAAATGAACACTTATATTTATGCACCAAAGGATGACCCATATCATAGAGACAATTGGAGAGAACCATATCCAGAAAGTGAAATGGCAAGAATGAATGAGCTTATTCAAACTTCAAATGAAAATAAAGTTGATTTTGTTTTTGCAATTTCACCAGGTATAGATATTAGATTTGATGGAGAAGAAGGGGAAGAAGATTTCAAGGCTTTAGTAAGTAAATGTGAATCATTATATGATATGGGAGTCAGAAGTTTTGCCATATTATTTGATGATATAAGTAATAAAGATGGTGTTAAACAAGCAGAGTTATTAAATAGATTTAATGAGGAATTTATTAAAGTAAAAGGAGATGTTAAACCTCTTATAACTGTTCCAACAGAATATGATACTCATGCTATGGGAGGATCAATTGATGAAGTAAGTCAATATACAAGGGATTTCTCAAGTACATTAAGTAGTGACATAATGGTTATGTGGACAGGTCCTGTAGTTGTATCAGAAGGAATAGATTTAGAAAATGCTAACTTTGTAAATTCAGTGTATGGAGAGAGAATGGGTATATGGTGGAATTATCCTGTTACTGATTATATGAAAGAAAAACTAGCTTTAGGTCCAATATATAATGCAGATAAGGCCTTAGAAGGAAATATAGATTTCTTTACTATGAACCCAATGGAACATGCAGAACTTTCAAAAATAACATTAGCAACAGGAGCTGACTATTCTTGGAATACATCTGAATATGATTATCAAGAATCTTGGAAGAAAGCTATAGAAATGATGTATGGAGACTTAGCTCCATATATGATAACTTTTGCAAATCATTCATCAAGGATGGAAGCAAGTTGGGCTTCTACTGGTAGAGGAGATGCACCAGAAGTAAGACAAACTATGGATGACTTACTTAGAAAAATAGTTAAGGGACAAGATGTTACTGCTGAAATTGAAATATTAAATAAAGAATTTAACGATATGATTGAGGCTGCTGATGTATTAAAGGAAAAGCTGCCTGATAATGTTCTATCCCATTGTAGTGAAAACTTAGACAAGTTAAAACTTTTAGGGGAGAATGATAAGTTAGCTTTAGATTATTTAATAGCTAAGAGAGATAAAAATACTGAAGAGATAGAAAGATTAGAAGCTTTATTAAATGACAATTTATCAAGTTTAAATAGTGGTAAGAAACTTTCAGAAAAAACTGCATTAGCATTTATAACTGAAGCTTTAGAAAGTGATTTTAATGCAAAAGCAAACTTTGATGTTTCAAGTACTTTTGTAGCACCAGGAGAAGAAGTTAAATTTACAAATTTAAGCTCAATGGCATCATCAGAATTTGAGTGGACATTTAAAGGAGCTAATATTGAAAGTAGTACTGAGGAAAATCCAACAGTAGTTTATGAAAAAGAAGGAATATATTCAGTAACATTAAAGGCTAAAAATACATTAGGTAATGATGTTATTGTTAAAGAGGGGTTAATTACAGTTTCAAATTCTGCAAATACTGAAAAGACTAATCTTGCTTTAGGAAAATCAGTAACTGCATCAAGTTCAGTAGCTACATCAGAAGCAGCAGAAATGGCTGTTGATGGAAAAACAAATACTAAATGGTGTGCTAATAAGGGAAATACTCATACTTTAACTATAGATTTAGGAAAAGTAGATACAATAACAGATGTGGTTATAAAGCATTCAGAAGCAGGTGGAGAAGCAGCCTCTATGAATACCAAGGCTTATAGAATTGAGGTTAGTACAGATGGAGAAAATTATAAAGAGATAATAAATGTTACTAACAATACAGCTGGTATTACTACAGATAAAATTCCTGTAACTAAAGCTAGATATGTTAAGTTGATTGTAGAGAAGCCTACTCAAGGTAGTGATAATGCAGCAAGAATTTATGAAGTAGAAGTAATGGGAGTAGAAGGGGATATTGAATTACCGCCTATATATGTAGTTCCAGGTGAAGAAAAAGAGCCTATAGTTTATCCAGTACCTCAAGAAACTACTTATTTATCAGATGATGGTATGGAGCTGGTAGGAGAGGTTAATGTTGTAATTCATGGTGATCAAGAAGAAGCAACAGTAGGAAAGTTAGAAGAAATATTAAAAGAAAATAATATAAAATATAATATTTCAGAAGAGGTTGCAAATGATAAGGCAAATATAGTATTAACATCAGATAAAAATCATTGCGAGAATTGCGTAGATAGTGATTTATTAGAAGATGAAGCTTTAAATAATAAAGAAGGATATGTAATTAAAACTAGTAATGATGAAAATGAGAAAGGAAATATATCTATAGTTGCATCTGATAGTGAAGGGGCATATTATGGAGTATTAACTTTAGGACAAATTTTAGAGAAAGAATCAAATAATAAGATTGTAGAAGTTGTTATTAGTGATTATCCAGAAATCGAATTTAGAGGATTTATTGAAGGATTCTATGGAACACCATGGAGTCATGAAGATAGAATAAGTCTTATGAAAGATACTAGTGAATATAAGATGAACACTTATATTTATGCACCAAAAGATGATCCTTATCACAGAAGTAATTGGAAGGATTTATATCCAGAAGAAGAAGCTAAGCAAATACAAGAGCTTGCCCAAGCAGGAACTGAAAATAATATTAATTTCTGTTGGACAATCCATCCAGGGGCAACATTGAAATTTACTGAGGATGATTTTGATGCTCTTATAGCAAAATATGAACAATTATACGACTTAGGAGTAAGACAATTTGGTGTATTATTTGATGATACAGATGATTGGACTAATGGTAAAAAACAAGCTGAATGGATAAATAGAATTGATACTGAATTTGTAAAGGCTAAAGGTGATGTTGCCCCTATGATAGTTATTTCAGCAAGGTATAACTCTGCATGGGGACCAAATATGGATAGATACTTTAAGCCATTTATGGAAACTTTACATTCAGATATTCAAGTAATGTGGACAGGGCATGCAACAATGTCTAATATATCTAAGGGTGTAATGGAATGGCCAAAGACACAAACTGGAGTATATAAAGATTTAGCAGTTTGGTGGAACTATCCAGTTAATGATTACTGTGATTCAAGAATTCTTATGGCACCATTACACAATTTAAGTACAGATTTAAATAATGTTAGTGGATTCTTCTCAAATCCTATGAATCAAGCTGAAGCTTCTAAGGTTGCTTTATATAGTATAGCTGATTATACTTGGAATACTGATGAATTTGATTATATGAAGAGTTGGGAAACTTCAATAGAAAAGCTTGTTCCAGAGATAAAAGAAGAATTTATGAGATTTGCAAGTAATACATGTTACTTAAAGGATGATGGTGGAGCAAGTGGTGCTTTTGAATATGATGAGTCTTGGTATTTGGCTGAAAAAATAGATGCATTAAAGAGTGCAATTTCTAATAATGAACCATTAGTTGATAAAGCAAATGATTTATTAACTGAGTTTAATATTATTGTATCAGATTATGATGTTATTAAAGAGAATATAAATAATGATAATTTGCTTTCAGAAATTGAACCGTTTTTAAATTCATATAAAGCTTTAGGGGAAGCAGGAGTAGCGGCAATGAAGTCATTAATTGCCTCAGAAGAAGGAAAAATAGAAGAATGGCTTGATAATAGTAATTTAGCTAATGAAAAGTTAGAGTTAATGAATACATTTACTGTTGATAGATTAGAAAATGATACTATAACACCTTATACAGTAGCTGTAGGAGAAAAGAGACTTAAACCAATTATTAATGAAGTTATAACTGTTTCAAGAGATATAATTTCTAAAACTATATTTAAAGAAATAAAGCCTGAAGTCATATCATCGAAAAAAGATTTAAATATTGATGTAAAGTTTGAAAATGGAGAATATTCTATAGGTGAAATTACAGCTTTAGAGCTCAATAAAGATGAATATATTGGAATAGCACTTCCTAAGGCAAATAAATTATCAGAAGTTATAATTAATGCAAGTGACTATGAAGGACTAGTGCTTGAATACTCATTAAATGGAATAGAATGGTCTGAAGCTGAAACAAATATTACTGATGGAGTAATAAATAGTAATAACAGCATAGCTGCAACATTTGTTAGAATAGTAAATAAAGGTGATAATAAAAAGACTATAGATATTAATAGTTTTGAGGCAAAGCCTGTTTATAAGATGACACCAACTATATCTGAAAATATAGGAACTTATCAAAGCTATAATATTGACAAAGCATTAGATGGAGATAGATCAACTAAATATTGGTCAGATAAAGCAACATCTTCAGGCCATTATATACAAATAGACTTAGGTAATAAAGTACCTCTTTATGATGTAAGTGCATATTTTGGTGCTACAGATTATATGAGAAATTCAGAATATTTAATATCTGAAGATGGAATTAATTGGACTTCATTAGGAGAATTACAATATACCTCTGAAGGAGACAAGAAAGTTGCAACTATAAATGCTAATGGTCAAATAGCAAGATATATTAGAATACAAGCTAATGGAGATAACTCAGGATATTGGGTTCAATTATTTGAAGTAGAAGTTAATAAAACAGTTCCTGATGCTGGTGATAATTATGTAGAATTAGTAACAGGTGATTTAGAAGGTAGGGTAGATTATTTATATGACGGTGATTTATCTACTGCATTTGAAGCCGAAATTAATAAGACTACTCAATCATTAGTTTATAAGATGACAAGAGTAACAAATGTAGGAGATATATTATTCTTGCAAGATAAAGATAATATAAGTAAAGCTACTGTAAGTGTTAAAAATACAAATGGTGTTTGGAAGAAAGTTGGAATATTAGGAAAACAATTAAGTGACATAGAAGTTAATGATGATATTTTAGAAGTTAAGATAGAATTTGATATTAATAATCCATCACCAAAAATTTATGAAATAATAGTAAATGAAAATACTGAAGTGGATGAAGATGTATTTAAAGAGCATTTACAAATAGCTATTGATATGGCAAATGAAATTACTGATGAAGAGCTAGAAAATGTTGTTCCTATAGTTGTAGAAGAATTTAAAGAATCACTAGCTAAAGCAATAGAGGTTTTAAATAATTCTAATTCAAATCAAGAGGAAGTCGATGCTGCCTTTGATAGACTAGCTGCTGCAATGCAAAAATTATCATTCTATAAAGGCGATAAGGAGCAATTAATTAATCTAAGAGATAGAATTAGTAAATTAAATAAAGATGAGTTTATACCATCAACTTGGAATAACTTAGAAAGCGTTCTAGGAGAGGTTAATATTATCATTGATGATGAAAATGCTTTAGAAAATGAAGTAAAAGAAGGATATAATAAATTAATAAAAGCTTATCTTGAATTAAGATTAAAACCAAATAAAGATAAATTACAAGACTTAATTAATAAAGCAGAAGCTTTGGATTCAAGTAAGTATACAGAGGATAGTTTTAGTAATGTAGTTAATGCATTAGAAATGGCAAAATTAGTACTTGCTAATGAAGAGGCAACTGAAGAGGAAGTTCATAATGCTAAGGGTGCTTTAGAGTTAGCATTAGGAAGGTTAGTTGAAAATAGTACAAATAAGCCAGAGGATAATAATTCAAGCAATGATAATAATAGCTCAAGTAATAGTAGTAATGAAGATAACAATAGTAGTGGAAATAGTAATGATAAGACTAATGGTAATACTAATAAAGGAAATTTACCTAAAACAGGTGGAAGTTCAGCTGGAGTAATTGGAGTTTTCGGCGCAATAATATCTGCAATAGGAGCAAGTTTATTTAAAAAGAGAAAATAGAAATTAGAAAATAGATGCTCCCGTAAGGTTAAGGAAATAGATTCTTTATACCTAAGGGAGTATTTATTTTTATGATATTAGAGTGAAAATTTTAAATTTAAGAGATAAATTATTCTTAATAAAATTGAATAGTTAAAAATAAGTGGAATAGAAATATAAAGAATCATAGGATAATATATAGCAATTTAAGAGGAAAAATTATTGAAGAAAAAAAGAAGGAAAAAGTGCAAAAATAATTGCAATTGTGATCCATTAGAAAATTTTGAGCTTCCTCCATGTGCTAAATTTTTAGGAAGTCCTAATCCGTTGGTAAAAGATGGTCAAATTTTATATAGAAATCTTAATAGATTATATTTCTTTTTAACATATAACTATTCAAAATTTAATAATCAAAATTATAACCCTATAAATCCAGCCACATTTAATGTAAATGCAAATGCAAATTTACAAATAGATTTATATTGTTTTATTATAGGTCTATATATTAATGAAGTAGAAAAAGGAAATATAAATTTTGATAGCAATGTAAAGATTCATGATGATGAAAAGGCAGATGAATTTATAAAAAAAGTTATGGAGAATAATTATGATTTAGACAGTTCTTTTGTTCCAGCTTTAACATATGTAATTTCAAATTCTAATGCAGTAATTGCACTTTTTACTGGTACCATAGATATAAGTATTACTAATTTTTATATTATTCTTATGCTTAGTAGGTTTAATAGTGATTATGGATTATTATTTTCAGATAATGCTTATGTTACAAATGATTTTATCAATAGAACTCTTGCTAATATTTATGTTGAGTTTAATAAGTGTAGAAAATAAATAGTAGATTTAGTTAATAAATATATGAATTTAGAAACTTGATACTATAATTAATAAATATTAAAATGAAATCTGAAAGATATTTAGGTTTAATAACGTAAGATGTGAGGTTAGAAAATGAAAATAAGAGTACCAGAATATTTTAAAGATTTTAAATGTATAGCATCAGAATGTGAAGATACATGTTGTGCAGGTTGGGGAATAGTAATTGATGATGAAACTTATTCCAAGTATCAAAAGGTAGATGGAGTATTTGGTGATAGATTAAAAAGTGAAATAGTACATGATGCCGGAGAAAATATATTTGTATTAAAAGGAAATGACTGTCCATTTTTAAATGAAAATAAGTTATGTGATATATATAATGAACTTGGAGAAGAGGGGCTTTGTTATACATGTAGGCAGTATCCAAGGTATTTAGAGGAGTTTGGAAGCTTACGTGAAATGGGAATTTCTTTATCATGTCCAGAGGCGGCTAGAATAATATTAAGAGATTCTAAGAAGGCTATATTTGAATTAAGTGAAAATGATGAAGAAGTTAGTGGATATAATGATATTAATGCTAGACTTTATATAGAGCTTATGCAATGTAGAAAGATAGTTTTTGATATTCTTCAAGATAGAAATCTAGAATTAAATGCTAGGGCATCAATAGTGATTTCTTTTGCTAAAGAAATTCAAGATAAGATAGATGAAAGTGAAATAGGTGATATTAAATCTATTAGAGAAAAGTATAGCAATGAAAGTTTTATAAAGGAATTTTTATGTGATTTAGAAAAATATAAGAATAAAGAAAATAATAAATATAATAATATGCATGAGTATTTTAAAGTATTTAAAAATTTAAAGCATATACATCCAAATGATCCTTTAGGCTTAGATGATGCAATAAGATATTTTTGGCAAAATGAAGATGATAAAGAAATATACTTAGCTAAGAATAAAGACTTTAATAAATATTATGAAAAATCAATGTATAAATTTGAGCATATTTTAGTTTATTTTATATTTAGATACTTTATGAAAGCTGTTTTTGATTATGATGTATCAGCAAAAGTAAAAACAGCTATAGTAAGTTATTTGATGATTAAAGAGTTAGCAGTAACAAGATTTACTGAAGAAGGTGATTTCACAGATGCTGATATAGTTGATATAGCTCATACTTATTCAAAGGATATAGAGCATTTAGAAGAAAATATTGAAAGTTTAGCAGAGATATTTGAAACTAATGATGTTTTTACCGTAGAAGAAATGATAGTAACTTTAATGAATTAAAAAAATTTAATAGTTTAAAAGAATTTAAGAAATCTGTGTAAATTTTAGTTTGCACAGATTTTTATATTATAAATTATATTTTGTGTTTAAGGGAGAAATAGCATTAATTATAAAAGAAGATTATAAGTATAGTAATATGAGGATTGGGGGTAAGGAGAATATAATGAAAATTGTAATAAGTGATTATTCATATATAATGGATAGAGATTTAGAGTATGAAATATCTACATTGAAAAAAATTAAAGATGCTGAAGTTGTTATATATGAGTATACAGGTAATAAAGAGGAGTTTATTAGTGTAATAGAAGATGCAGATTCAATAATTACTGCCTATATAAAATTATATAAGGAAGTATTAAGTAGAGCTAAGAATTTAAAAGTAATATCAATAAATGCAACAGGTTATAATATAGTAGATTTAGAAGAAGCTAAAAAAAGAAATATAGCAGTTTGTGCAATAGATGAATATTGTACAGAAGAAGTTGCAGACCATACAATGGCGCTTATTTTAGCATTAGCTAGAGGTTTAAAATATTATGGAAAAGAAATTGAAGAAAAAAGAGTTTGGAAATATTATTCAATAGGGAGTTTAAAAAGACTTAGTGGATTAAATTTAGGTATTTTTGATTTTGGAAAAATAGGAAAGGCAGTTGCTAAAAGGGCACAAATTTTTGGAATAAATATTTTAGTTTTTAATCATCATACATCTAAAGAAGAAGCTGATAAGTTAGGAGTTAAATTAGTTGATGAAGACTTTATATATGAAAATGCAGATATAATAAGTAATCATATGAGTCAAAATAGTAGTAATACATACTTCTTTTCAATAGAGAAGTTTAAAAAAATGAAGAGAAAGCCTATTTTCATAAATGTAGGTAGAGGCGATGCAGTAATAGAAGATGATTTAGCTTATGCTTTAGATAACAATTTAATTAGTGGAGCTGGATTAGATGTATTAAAAGGAGAGGGACAGGACTTAGAAAATAATAAGTTATTAAATAGAGAAAATGTAATAATAACACCGCATGCTGCTTTTTATTCAGAAGATTCAATTAAGGATTTACAAAGAATTTCTTGTGAAAATGTAGTTTTTTATTTAACTGGACAAATAGATAAGGTATGTAAAATAATAAAGTAAGTTTTAAGTGATTTTTTTAATAATTATAAAATTATAGGAGATAATATTTCTTGAGGTGAAACGGATGAAGAACAAAGTTATAATTTTATTATCTTCAATATTTTTATGTCTTATTATTTTTACAGTTAAAGTAAATGCTAGCACTCCTATATCCCCAATTAGTGAAGTTTATAAAGAAGGAATTTATCAGATTAATAAAGAAGATACTGGGTCATATAATCTACAATATCAATTTCTTACTAAAGATAAAGAGTCAGCCATAATAGTACTAGATGAAAATGATGATATAGTATATAAAAATATTAATTGTAATAGAAAATGTAATGCAGGTGTAATAACAAATAAAAATAAAATAATAATTATTAGTGATGGAGAAGTAATGTTAGATTTTACTAAGGCAAAATAGTGAATATTTGATATATAGA
This sequence comes from Clostridium cuniculi, assembly GCF_004353185.1. Lineage (GTDB taxonomy): Bacteria > Bacillota > Clostridia > Clostridiales > Clostridiaceae > Clostridium > Clostridium cuniculi. The sequence goes on from NZ_SMUS01000026.1 coordinate 48,152, forward strand.
GTAGTATATTTTAATATATTATACAATTGTTTAATTATAAATTCTAGACGCATTGAGTCTAGAATTTTTTTGTTTTGTCATACATTGGTATTGAAATCTAGTTTTTTGCATGTATCGACACAATTTAATATAAGTAATATTTTAATGCAAGAATTATTTTGCTAAAATTTATTTTTTTTATTGATATTTTAAAATAATAATGTTTTGTTATAAAAAGTATAAAAATATATTAAAAAGGTTGATAAATTAATAAAAATATAGTAATATTATAATAAATTTAGTTATATAGTAATAATTAACTTATATGCGGGGGGATAAGATGGAACAGAGAAACGAAAGAAAAGTGATTGATTTACAAGAAAAGCGAAAAGTATCTTTAATTGAAAAGATAGGGAAGAAAATACCAGATCCAGTTATAATATTTGCAATATTTTATGTTGTTGTTTTAGCTGCTACTTTCTTCTTAGGGGGAAAAACATTCGATGTTCTGAATGGAGATGGATCTTATACAACACATACTATTTTAAATATGTTTGATGCAGAAAATGTTCAATGGATATTTTCAAATGCATTACTTAACAACTGGTTAGCATATGGTGGAGGGGTACTAGGTACAATTCTAGTTGTTATGCTAGGAGTTGGTCTTGCAGAAGAATCAGGACTTTTATCTACATTAATTAAAAAAGTAGGATTAAAAGTTTCAGATAAAATGCTTCCAATAGTTTTAGTATTTTTAGGAATAATGAGTAGTATAGCTACTGATGCAGGTTATGTAATTTTAATACCTTTAGCAGGACTTTTATATGCAGGATTAAAGAAAAATCCACTTATAGGTATGGCTGCAGCTTTTGCAGGGGTTTCAGCAGGGTTTAGTGCTAACTTAATTCCAGCTACACCAATTGATATAATAATTGGTAACAATGCAAAGATATTTGCAGAAGGACAAGGAATACCTTTTACTAATGCTGCTGGAGAAGCATTAAATCCAGCTACTATGCATTATTACTTCGTAGTTGCTTCTACTTTTATGCTAGCAGCTATAGGTGCTTTTGTAACTATAAAAATAATCAAGCCAAGACTTGAAAAAGAAAGCTATGTAATTCCAAAAGATATGAACTTAGATGATTTTACAGTTAAGCCTGTAGAAAATAAAGCTCTTAAGTTTGCAGGTTTAGGATTTTTAATTTCAGTTGCTTGTGTAGTAGGATTATATTTTGGACCATTAAAGACATTTGTAGATGCAGAAACAGGTTCAAAAGTAACTCCATTTATGGATAACATTATATTAATAATAACATTCTTATTCTTTATGCCTGGTGTATTCTATGGTATAAAAGTTGGAAAGTTTAAAAATGCTAATGATGTAGTAAAAGGTATGTCTAAGCAAATGGGTTCTATGGGATCAGTACTTGTTTTAACATTCTTCTCATATAACTTCCTTGCATTATTAACTAAGAGTGGACTTGGAACTTATATTACTTACTTAGGTGGTAACTTATTAAAATCTATGAATTTATCAGAGTATCCAATACTTTTAATAATAGGATTTATATTAATAACAGCTGTAATAAACTTATTTGTTGGTGGATTAACCTCAAAATGGATGTTACTTGGACCAATATTCTTACCAATGTTATATCAAGTAAATTCAAACATGACACCAGAAGTTGTTGCTGCTGCTTATAGAGTTGCTGACTCATCAACTAACATAATAACTCCATTAATGTCTTATGCAGGTATTATATTAGTATACATGAGAAAGTACAAGCCAGAATATACAATTGGTGATATGATAAGGTTAATGATGCCTTACTCAGTAAGCTTTTTAGTTGGTTGGACAATTCTTTTATTAGGATTCTTTGCATTCGGAATACCATTTGGATTCTAATAAATAAAATATATAGAAATTCCTTAATAGTAGTAAAATGCTATTAGGGAATTTTTTTAGTGTAAATAAAAAATATAATATAATAAAAATGCCACATAATTTTTATGCAGCATTTTTATTATATTAAGCACTTCTTAACATTTTTAATATATTAGATTTTTCAAGTGCTGTAGCTAAAACAAGGGCTAATACTATTCCAACAATTGATTGAATAATGTTACCTGGAACAGAAGCAATTGCACCAGCAAATCCGTACATTACAGTTTCAACTAAACAGTAACCAATAACTTGAAAAGTACATCCAATAATAGATCCAATAATCCAAGCAAATTTAGTTTTACTAATTAGATTTTCAGCAATTATAGCAATGATTAATACCATAATAGCCTTAATTAAAAATGTAGGAATGATATATTGCATATATCCACTTAACAAATCACATAATGCAGCTCCTAAACCAGCAGCTAAAGCTCCTTTTTTCTTTCCTAAAATTAAAGCAGATATAATAACCATAGAATCACCTATATGTGTATATCCATTTAATGAAGGGATTTTAATTAAAAAAGTTGCTACAAAAACTAATGCAGCCATAATTGCAATTTTAGTTATATCTCTAGTACTAATATGTTTTTTCATTATAATAGCCTCCAACAAAATTTCCATATTAATAAAATACACTAACTATATAGAAAGTGCTAATGTATGGATACAATAAGAGGTTAGAAATTAAAAATAATTGCGACAAAATAAAAAAGTGGTGTATAATAGAGAAAATTAAATTAAAGGACAAGGAGATATGATATATGAGTGAAAATAATAATGTAAGATTAGGTCTTATTGAGTTATATAAGAACAAAATAAGATACATAGGATTTACACAAAAAGATTTAGATGAAAAGTATAATAGTAAATTCTTAGCACAAGAAGAATATGATATACTAACTAATTTTTACAATGAATATGTAACAAGTAATAAGTAGCAAAGTAAAAAGGCATTTGCTTAGTTGTGAATGTCTTTTTTTTTGTAGTCAATTATTATTGAATAGGATGAAATATGGAATAGTTTAGTGTATAATAAAAAAGATATGTTTAAAAAAGGGGAAGGATGGTAATGTGAATAAAGGTTTAAATATAACTAATGTACTAAAAACTGTTAATAGTGCATATGAAAGATTTGATAAAGATGCTTGTTTACATAGTTTACAAGTAGCATATTTAACTTTAAAGATATGTAAAAATCTAGATATAGATGAAGACACTAAAAATTCATTAGTTATAGCAGCATATTTTCATGACTTTTCAGCAGAAAAAACAAATATGTGTGATTCATTAGATAAATATGAAAAAGGTAATGCGGTAAAAGAGCATTGTATATTAGGATATCTATTATTTAAATTTTTATTACCCAAAAGTGATATATGTAAATTTATTTTATATCATCATAATACCTATGATGTGGATCATATAATTAATGATATTGAGAATCCTTTAGAAAGTAATATTATTAAATTAGCTGATGATATTTCTATTTACAATATATTTAATGAACAAGCATCTGTAAATGATGTAATTGACTTCTTAAATGAAAGATCTTATATGTATAACCCAAATTATTTAAATAGATTTTTGGATACTAATGCTAAAATGGCAATAGAAAATGTATTAAATGAAAGTTATAAAGAGAATTTTTGGAAAGAAGTGGATTTGTTAAACTATAAAGTAATTACTATAGAGGATATTATATTATGCTTAGCATTTATTATTGATTGTAAATGTGATATCACAAATTTTCATTCTTTATCAGTATCTAATACTAGCTGTATGCTAGGGAAATATTTTAATTTAAGCGAAAATGAATACTATAATCTTAAAATAGGAAGTCTACTGCATGATATTGGTAAAATAGCAATACCAAATGAAATATTAAAAAAGGAAGGACCTTTAACAAAAGCTGAATTTGAAATTATGAAACAGCATGTTGTATATACATATGAAATTTTATCTAATTTAAAACATGAACATATTTTAAATATAGCCTCTAACCATCATGAAAAATTGAATGGTAAAGGATATCCTAGAGGACTTTCAGATTTAACATTAAGTGAAAAAATTGTTGCAGTAGCGGATATATTTGTAGCATTAATACAAAAAAGGTCTTACAAGGATGGATTTAGTAAAGATAAAGTTATTGAAATATTAAGTAACTGTACAAACAAAGGTGAAATAGATGGAGAAGTTGTAAAAAAAGTTATAGAAAATTATGATTATTTAGAAAAAATGAATAATCAGCTATATTCACTATATAATGATGAAATAACACTATTATATAATGAATATAATAATCTTCTTTCTAAGATTTAATAATAAATTATCTTAATAAAGATGAAGATATATAAATTATAACTGCTCTATGTCAATTAGACATAGAGTTAATTTAATTTTATTTTATTAATAAATATAGTTCTATATTATTAGAGATAAAAAAAGAGGATTGAAAATATTTTATTGACATAAAATATTTTTGAGGGTAAAATTAAAATCTTTATTATGTTAAAATAAGTAAATTAAACACAAGATTATATTTACAAGAGGAGGGATAATAAGTGAAATTAATATTAAGATACTTAAAAAATTATAAAGGTCTTATTTTATTAAACTTATTAGGGGTATTTGGTTTTGCATTAGTAGAACTTGGAATACCTACAATAATGGCAAATGTAATAGACAAAGGTATAGCTTATAATTATATAAGCTATATAAAGAGAATGGGAATTGTAATTGTAGCAATTTCAATATTAGGAGTTATGGGAAGTATACTTTTAGGATATACATCAGCAAATATTTCAACAAAAGTTGTAAGAGATATAAGAAATGATATATTTAAAAAGGCACAGAGTTTTTCTCATAGTGAATATGATAAGTTTGGTATATCTTCAATGATAACAAGAACAACAAACGATGCGTTTCAAGTAATGCAATTTACAAATACAATATTAAGAATGGCCATGATATGTCCAGTAATGTTTGTTATAAGCTTATTTATGATATTAAAAACAAGTGCTAAGTTATCAATAATATTAGTAGTTACATTACCGCTTATAGTATTGGGTGTATATCTAATAGCAAAAACATCACATCCATGGTCACAAACTCAACAAAAGAACTTAGATAGACTAAATAGAATATCAAGAGAAAATTTAACAGGTATAAGAGTTATAAGAGCTTTTGGTAATGATGATTATGAAAGCAAGAGATTTAATAAAGCAAATAACAAATATGCAAGTATTTCAAAGAAATTATTTAAGTTAATGTCAGTAGCACAACCATCATTTTTCTTATTACTTAATTTAGCAATAATAGTACTATTTTGGATAGCAAGTAAAATGATTAATGTAGGAACATTACAAATTGGACAATTAGTAGCATTTATAGAATATTTATTCCATGCAATGTTTTCATTAATGTTATTTTCTAATGTATTTGTTATGTATCCAAAGGCACAAGTTTCAGCAGAAAGAATAGAAGAAATATTATCTTCAGAATCATTAATTAAAGATCCGGAAAATGGCGTTACAGAAACAAATAATGAAGGTACATTAGAATTTAATGATGTTACTTTTGTATATCCTGATGGAGAAGAACCTGTAATAAAAAATGTTTCATTTAAAGCTAAAAAGGGAGAAACAATAGCATTTATAGGAAGTACTGGTAGTGGTAAATCTACACTTATAAATCTTATACCAAGATTTTATGATGTTACTAGTGGTTCTATAAAAATAGATGGAGTAGATGTAAGAGATTTTAAGTTAAAATCATTACGTAAAAAAATAGGATTTATAAGACAAAAAACTTTATTATTTACAGGAAGTATTAAAAGTAATATTAAGTTTGGTAAACATGAAGCAAGCCATGAGGAAGTAGTACATAGTGCAAAAGTTGCACAAGCTTATGACTTTATAACTAAGAAGGAAAAAGAATTTGATGAACCAATAGGTGAAGGTGGATCAAATGTTTCTGGGGGACAAAAACAAAGATTATCTATAGCAAGAGCTTTAGTTAGAAAACCAGAAATTTATATTTTTGATGATAGTTTTTCAGCATTAGATTTCAAAACAGATGCTATTTTAAGAGCTGAATTAAAGAAAGAAACTACTGATGCAATAGTATTAATAGTAGCTCAAAGAATAGGTTCAATTATGGATGCAGATAAAATAATAGTTTTAGATGAAGGTGAAGTAGTTGGCATTGGAAAGCATAAGGAGCTATTAAAGACATGCTCTATATATAAAGAAATAGCATTATCACAACTTACAGAGGAGGAATTAGCATAATGACAAAGATTAAAGATTCTATAAAAAAAATTACTCCTTTTGTTAAACCATATAGAATAGGATTTTTGACTGCTATTTTACTTATAATAGTAGCAGCTGTATTTACGGCACTTGCACCTAGAGTTGAAGGTTTAATTATAACTCAACTTACTAATGATTCTTTTGATTTAATAAAAGGTGTAGAAGGGGCAAGTGTAAATTTTAAATATATTACAGGAGTTTTAATCTTATTGCTTGTAGTGTATTTAGGAAATTCATTAGCAACTTATGGAGCTAGTTTTTTACTTACAAATGCTATTCAAAATAGTATGAGAGATTTAAGAGGATCAGTTCAAGATAAAATAAGAAGATTACCAGTTAGTTATTTTGATAAAAATAGTTATGGTGATGTATTAAGTAGAATTACAAATGATATAGATACTATTTCAAATGCACTTCAACAAAGTTTGAGTCAAGTTGTAAATTCAGTATTATCAGTAACCTTAGCTCTTATTATGATGTACTCTATAAATGTTAAAATGGCATTAATAGGAACACTTATAATTCCACTTAGCTACATAGTTTCAAGAGTAGTAGTAAGTAAGTCGCAAGGATATTTTAAAACTCAACAAGATGCTTTAGGTAAATTAAATGGTACAGTTCAAGAAATGTATACAGGATTTAATGAAATAAAGCTATATGGTAAGGAAGAGGATGCAATAGAGGAGTTTACTGCTATAAATGGTGAACTTCAAGTTGCAGGTTTTAAGGCGCAGTTTATATCAAGTACTATGGGACCTTTAGTTTCATTAGTATGTTATTTAGGAATAGCTGCAATAGGGATATTTGGAGCTATTATATCAATTGCAGGAGGAATTACAGTTGGTAACCTTCAAGCATTTATAAGATATATATGGCAAATAAATCAACCATTATCTCAAGTAACTCAATTATCATCAGCAATTCAATCAGCTTTTGCTGCTGTTGATAGAGTATTTGAATTCTTAAATGAAGAAGAACAATTAGAAGATAAAGAAAATTCTATAAAGTTAGATAAGCCAAAAGGAAATGTTTCTTTTGAACATGTAAGATTTGGATATAGTGATGATAAGATTTTAATTGAAGATTTAAATGTAGAAGTTAAATCAGGACAAATGGTAGCAATAGTAGGACCAACAGGTGCTGGTAAAACTACATTAATTAATTTACTTATGAGGTTTTATGAGCTTAAAGGTGGAGCAATTAAAATTGATGGAGTAGATACTAGAGATATGAAACGTGAAGATTTACGTAGTATGTTTGGTATGGTTCTTCAAGATACATGGTTATTTAATGGTACTATAGAAGATAATATAAAGTATGGTAGATTTGAGGCTACAAAGAATGATGTTATACTTGCAGCTAAGATAGCAAATGTACATCACTTTATAAAAACACTTCCTGATGGATATAATATGTTCTTAAATGAAGAAGCATCAAATATATCTCAAGGTGAAAAACAATTATTAACTATAGCAAGAGCAATAATTTCCGATCCTAAGATTCTTATATTAGATGAGGCAACAAGTTCAGTTGATACTAGAGTAGAGCTTATGCTTCAACAAGCAATGCAAAATGTAATGAAAGGAAGAACAAGCTTTGTTATAGCTCATAGATTATCTACTATAAGAAGTGCTGATTTAATTTTAGTAATTAAAGACGGAAATATAATTGAGCAAGGCAATCATGAAGAACTTATGGCTAAAGGTGGTTTCTATGAGGAATTATATAATAGCCAATTTGCAGAAAATTAAAGATTAATTTAAAAATAAAAAACTACGGCAAAAAATGTCGTAGTTTTTTTGAAAGTTAACATAAGTAATATAAAATTAAAGCCAGTTTATATTAGCTTCCTTTCTTGGAACAGTTCTTTGATATTTAACGTCAGGATATCCAATTACTAAACATGAAATTATTTGTTTGCCATCTTTTATTCCAAGTAAATCTAAAATTTCTTTATTGTCTTGTGAAGCAACTAATAAGAAGCCACTAAAGAAAGTACCAAGGCCTAAAGCATCTGTCATAAGCTCCATATTAGAAGAAGCTAATCCACCATTAATTTGTGAAGGAGAAGTAACAAAAATTACTGCTGGAGCATTAAAGAATAATCTATCATTTTTTATAGGATCTTCTTTAAATTGAGAATAACTATGTAACCACATATTAGCATATCTTTTTAAATATTCTGTTTCAGGAGTTAAATTTGCTAATATATATTCTCCTTTTTTCTTTAGGCTAGAATAAGCTAATTCCTTTAACTCATCTAATTTATCAGTAACTACTGTATAAGATACATCTTGACTGTTAGTTGAAGTTTGAGTAAATCTTCCTGCTTCAATAATTTGCTCAAGTTTTTCTTTTTATACAGGTTTATTTTTAAAACGTCTAACACTTCTTCTAAACTTAATGAAGTTTAAAAGATTTTCAGCTTCAACTGTAAAAGTTTCTTTATTATAAGGTTTTACTTCATCCATATTATAATCATCGCTTGAAACGGCATCTACAGGACAGACTGCAATACAGTGAGCACACTTGATGCAACCTTCATTATTAATATCAGCTTTTCCATCTTTTAATGAAATAACACGAACAGGACAATCTTGAATACATTGTGTACAAGCTATACATTTTTCTCTATCTACTTTAAACATTAAACACACACTCCTTAGTTATAAATTTAAAATTATACTTTATATTATTTTGTACTTTATATTAATAATAATTATAATTGAACATTGTTTTTGACTTTTATATTCATAAAATTTATAATTTTCTTTATTAATAAAGAAGCAATTGGATAATAATAATGTGATTATATCATCGCTTAAAAATATAAGTCCAATTGATAATATTCATAAATATATAACTAAAAGTTATAGGTTTATTTTGAACTTTACAAGCTCAACTAAAAATTAAGTGATATAAGGAATTTATATAAAATTTATTAGCAGGAGAGAAAAATATGAATTTGCAACAATTAGAATATTTTAAAGTTATATCAGAAACAAAAAACTTTACTACAGCATCAAATATTTTATTAGTAACTCAGCCAGCATTAAGTAAAGCAATTTCAAAATTAGAAGAGGAATTAAATGTGCCACTTTTTGAAAGAGAAGGGCGCAACATAAAAATAACTAAGTATGGAGATGTATTTTTAAAGTATGCTGAATCAGCACTTAATGATATTGAAAGAGGTATAGAAAAAATACAAGATATGAAGAAGAAGAATGATGGGATTATTTCTATAGCATCTACATATTGTATAGGTGCAACAATTATTCCATTTTTAATAAGTAACTTTTTAAATAGCAATATGCAAACAAAATTTAACTTTAATAATGAAAGTACAGATGAAATATTAAAGGATTTAAAGTATGGAAAAATAGATTTAGGGTTTTTTGATAATATTAAAAGGATTAATGATTATCCTGAAATAGAAGTTTCACTAGTAAAAAAAGAGGAATATGTATTAATAGTTCCTAAAAATCATTATTTATCTAATAAGGAAGAGGTATATTTAAAAGATTTAAAAGAAGAAAATTTTATAGTTTATAATACAAGAGATAATGAAAAAAAGATATCTTATGCAGAACTTATAGGTTATACACCTAAAATATCGGTGGAACCTACTGAGGCTAGTATGCTTGCAAGCTTAGTTTCTGCGGGAGCTGGTATTTCAATAGTTGTAAATACACCTATGATTAATACAAATAAAATTTCTAAAATAAGAATAAAAGATGATATTGGATATAAGAAAATTTATATGGGATGGAAGAAGGAAGCTTATATCTCAAAAATTGCAGAACAATTTAGAGAGTATGTTATAAAAAATATAAACCAATGGTAATTTTAAAAACTAATTATATTATAAATATAAAATATTGACTAAATATAGATAATCATCTATATTTAAAGTGTTTAATAGTATATAGTTTATAGGGAGAGATTAATTATGAATAAACCAAAGGTAGCATTTATATGCGTACATAATTCTTGTAGATCACAAATGGCAGAAGCATTAGGAAAAAAATATGGAGTAGATGTTTTTGAAAGCTATTCAGCTGGAACAGAAACAAAGCCACAAATTAATCAAGATGCGGTAAGGATAATTAAGAATCTATACCATATTGATATGAATGAAACTCAAAGGTCAAAATTGTTGGGTGATATACCGGAGGTTGATATTGTTATAAAAATGGGATGTAATGTTGTATGTCCATATTTACCAGCAAAACATGTGGAAGATTGGGGATTAGAAGATCCAACTGGAAAATCTGATGAAGAGTTTATTAAGATAGCAAAAACTATAGAAATAAAAGTTAAGGATTTAGCTAAAAGGATAAAGAACAAAGAAATATAATCCATAATACTAATATAGTTACTAAATCATTAAGCGTAAGTGGAAGTAAGAACTGTTTACAAGAAACTAAAAGCTATGGAGCACGATTTATTAATGATTATGAAACAGTAGAATATTATTTTGAAGATCTAGGCTTTGGGGAAATAAATGAAGATGTTTTAATGGATGTATTAACATTTGAATTAGAAGATTTATTATTAATGGAGGGAGAAAATATGAAATTACTAACAGGATTTGCAGTAGTAAAAGATAATGTAGGTAATAGAATAGCTTATACTACATCAGAAGTAGACGAAGCTGGAATTAGAGTATCATCTAATAACAAAGAAAGTTTTGTTGTATTAGATCCAGAAACAAATAATTTAATTGAACAATTAGAAGAAAAGATAAAAGAAAGATTAAAATAAATTAAAGAAAGAGAATAAGTTATTAAATAAAATCTAGTAGCAAGCGACAACTTATTCTCTTATTTTTTAGTGAAATAAGTCACAATAATATTTTATGAAAAAATATTAAATAAATGATTATTTAAGAGAAAAGAAAAATAAGGAAGATTCTTCAATACAAGAAATAACAATTGATGAAAGTGATGAAAAGTTAATCGAAGAAAATAATGAAAGTGATAACATAGAGTAGGGGAAAGATGTATATTAGTTTTAACAATCTATTTACACGAATAATCTTTTGGTTGTTAATAGGTATATTAGTACTTGGGATTATAGTTTTAATTAAATTAAATAAAACTATAAATAATGTGTTAGAAATATTAGAAAAAATAAGAAAAATATTGAATATACATGTAGTAAATTACCTATTGTAAGTAAAAATATAATTGAAATAACTGATAATATTAAAGATATAAGCGAAGTTGCTACAGAGTTTACAGCTGATGCAATTGTAACCAAAGAAAGTATTATTAATAATTATGATATGATAAAGGAAATATTTAAAATATTAAAATCAGTTTTTTGAAATAAATCATATAATATTAAATTGAGTAGGGAATAAATTAATATAACTTACTCTTTTTATTAAAATAAAAATATTTACAAGATATTAGAGCCGAAAGGCTCTTTTTTATATTTAAAAATACAAATGATTGGAGAAATGAAGATAATAGTATGGAAAATTCATCAAGCTATTTTAAAGTTATTGTTACAGCTATAGTAGTACTAATAGTATTTATGTTATTAGATTATACAACAGGAGTGTTAAGAGCATGGTTTAACAAAAAATATCCAGTGACATAGGATTAAAAGGAATAGCAAGAAAAGCAGTTATACTTATAGTATTAATTGTCGCAGTACTGTTAGACTAGTTATTAAATACTGGAACAAAGGTGTTTAGAACTTTAATTTATTACTTTTATATAGCAAGTGAAGGTATAAGTCTTTTAGAAAATTGTGCTGGGTTAGGGTTACCTATACCAGAAAAACTTAAAGATGCATTAGTACAGCTAAAGGATAGCGAAAAGAAAGAGTTAAGTAAAGAGCAGGAGTAGATCATGTTCTTTTATTTTATAAAAATGTATTATTAAAATGATATTGCATAAAGAGTTGTTAATGGATTAGGCGAATTAGGATTTAAAAATAGAGGGCAAAAAGTTAGAACAGGTCTATACGAGTTAAAGCATACTAAAATGAAAACTATGATAGTTGAAACTTGCTTTGTAGAAGGCACAGAAGATGTTGCTTTATGTAAAAAATTAGGTTCAGATGCAATCGGGAAGGCTATAGCTGAATCAATTGCAAATAAGAATATTCAAGTCAATACTACAAATATTTCTAATACTCAATCAAAAAATTCAAGTTATAGAGTAAGAATTGCAGCAAGTATATTAAATGTAAGAAAAGGAGCAGCAACTAATTACTCTAGTGCTACTACTGTTAAAAAGAATGAAGTCTATACAATAGTAGAAGAGAAAAATTGTTGGGAAAATTAAAGAGTGGTGCTGGATGGATAAGTCTTTCTTATACAAGTAAATTATAATTATAAGGAATTTAGAATTAAAAAAAATGAGAAAAACATTTAAAGTTTTATTTTAAAATTTTTATAGTAAATATATTTGATAAAAGATTATTATAATATTAGAGTTAAAGAATATATTATGAGAAAGTAATTTACTTTCTCATAATATATTAAATTATTTCTTATTTCTTCTTAATAGTACTCCAAGTGATAATGTTAATGTTCCGATTAAAGGTAAGGAACTGATATTACCTGTTTTAGGTAATTCTTTAATTTTATTTAAAGTTGTTGTTGTTAAAGTTTGAGCATTTGTATTAGAAGTAACAGTATTAGTAGTTGTGTTTGATTCTACTTTGTTATCAGTATTTAATTCTACTTCGTTATTATCTATATTGTCATTCTCTATAGTTGTAGAGTTATCAGAAGATACTAGCTTTTTAACAAAGTTATTTGCTATATCAACTAGATCTGTATATTCATTTTTTATATTTAATACTATATCAACATATTCATCACTTTCACGTAAAAGTGGATTTGAATCTTTTTTTACTTTAAATGAGATAGTTGTATAGTTATCATTAGAAGTAATTTTAACATCATTAGCTATAGTTGAAAAACTATCAAATAAAGCTTGTACTTTTAATAGTTCTACATTATTAATATTAACTTTAATAATAGAATCTGTTTCAGTGTCATTATTATCTAATGAAATAGTGCCTTCTGTTATTGCATTATTTATTATAGCTGTAATTTCACCTATATATGGAATATTAATTTTAGTATCCTCAGAAGAATCATCACTATCTACAGTTTCATCATCCTTTTGACAGTTACCACCTTCAGAAGGAGTAGTAGTTGTATCTTCTTGATCATCAGTATCTACAGATGGAGGAGTTACAGAACCACCATTATCACCAGGAATTTCATCTATATCGTTAGAAGGAAGTTCTGGATTAGTATC
>NZ_SMUS01000027.1 GCF_004353185.1 Clostridium cuniculi
TTATTTAAGTGCGTCTATTTTTATATTCAATTTGATTTTAATCGAAAATGTACAATTATTTTTTTGAAAATATAGAAAAAGAGCTATTGCTAGCGGATTTTTTTACCCGCTATTGCGACAGCTCCTTACTATTTTATATAAATAAAAATGTAATAAAAATACTTTTAATAACTTTAAATGGAAATTAAAAACTAAAAATGGAAAATATAAACTTAGTAGTAAAAGAGTAAAAAGTTAAGATAAATACTTAAAAAATAAGGTAAACTTAAGTAATTAAAGATATAGATTTTTACTTATATAAGTAATACTGGTAATATGGATATTAAGACTAGTCTATATTTAAGATAAATATAATAGATTAAGGAGTGTAACTAGTGGAAACGAGCAGTATTAAGCTAAGTCAAGAAGTATACAGATCTGATGCAGAGAAAATGGTTAATTGGCTTAGCGATAACGAAATAGTAAGTAATTTAAATGAGGATTCTAATGTGACAGAGAATCTGATTAGTGTTATAAATAGAATAAATATGCCTATTTTAACACACTTATTTAATAATAATTGTAGTTTTTTTACTATTAAAAATATATATGAAACAGTGGGATTTTTAAGATTGATTCCTAAAAATGGTGGAGTTGAAATAGTAATTGCAGTTGGAGAAAAGGACTTATGGGGTAGAGGAATAGGTCACAATGCTGTACTTGAAGGACTAAAAAAAGCATTTTTTGATTTAAGAACTGAGAAAGTAGTTGCAAAAATTAAAAAAGCTAATAATAGATCAAGAAATTTATTTGAGGGAATTGGATTTATAGAAGTTAAAGAATTAGAAAAGGAAATTGAATATCAAATTACAAAGGATGATTTTTGGAAAATTGCTTTGTAATTATATTTTATTATAAAACTCTAGATAATACAGAAATGTAATATCTAGAGTTTTTGTTTTGTTGATAATGAGGATGAAATATATTAAAGGATTAAATATTATTTTGATAAACTAAAAGACAATACTATAAATATGTTATAATTAATTAAAGTATAACAAAAGAGGTAAAATAAATGACATTTAAAGAGCTAGGAATTAGCGAAGATATAAGTAAAATATTAAGAAATAATGGAATAAAAACTCCAACAGAAATTCAGGAAAAAAGCATCAAGGATATATTAAACGGTAAAGATATTATTGCAGAGGCACAAACTGGTACAGGAAAGACATTAGCTTTTTTATTACCTGTCTTTGAAAATATAAATCCAACATCTAAAACTATTGAATGTTTAATAATTACGCCAACAAGAGAATTGGCTATACAAATTACTGAAGAAGCTGAAAAATTAAAAGCTGGTAAAGAGATAGGGATTTTATCAATGTATGGTGGCAAGGATATTGGTTCCCAATTAAATAAATTAAAAGGAAATATTCAACTTATTATTGCTACTCCAGGAAGATTGTTAGATCATATTAAAAGAAAAACTGTTGATTTAAAGAAGTTAAAAACTATAATTATTGATGAAGCAGATCAAATGCTACTTATGGGATTTAGAAATGAAATAGATACAATAATGAAAGAAAGACCAAAGAAGGTACAAACTTTATGTTTTTCAGCAACTATGGATTCAGCAGTTAAAAAATTAGCATATAGATATATGAAAGAGCCGCTAGTTATTTCTGTTAAAAAAGAGGAAGTAACTTTAGAAAATATTAGACAAGAAGTTGTAGAAACTACAGATAGACTAAAAAGAGAAGCATTATGCACTGTTTTAGATGAAGATAATCCTTTTATGGCAATTATATTCTGTAGAACAAAAAGAAGAGCTGATGAGTTAGAAGTAGTAATGCATAGAAGAGGATATAACTGTAAGGTTATTCATAGTGATATACCTCAAAATAAGAGAGAAAGAATTATGAAGTCTTTTAGAAATGCAGATATTCAATATTTAATTGCTACAGATGTTGCTTCAAGAGGATTAGATATAAGTGGAGTAGATAATATATATAATTATGATATTCCAGAAAAAGTAGAAACTTATATTCATCGTATTGGTAGAACTGGAAGAGCAGGAGAAAAAGGTTATACATGTTTATTTATAGATCCAAAGGATTCAAAAATTTTAGCTGATATAGAAAATAAAATAAAATTTTCAATTCCAAGAAGAAGTATATAAAAGTAGGAGGATAAACTGATGATAAATAAAATAGGAAAAATAACAATATACGTAAATAATCAAGAAGAAGGAAAAGAGTTTTGGGTTAATAAAATGAAGTTTGTAGTTAAGCTAGAGCAACCAATGGGACCGAATATGAAATGGTTAGAAGTTGGACCAAGCAAAGAAGCTTTTACTAGTTTTATAATATATGAAAAAAGTGCAATGCTAGCTCAAAATCCACAAGCTAATGTACTACATCCTAATATAATATTAAGTACTACTGATATAAAAGAAACTTATAACGAAATGAAAGCAAACGGAGTAGAAGTAAGTGAAATAATGAATATGCCATATGGAAGTATGTTTAAATTTAAAGATCAAGATGGTAATAATTATTTAGTGAGAGAAGATAAGTAAAAAATTTAATGCCACACAGCTTTATCCTGTGTGGCATTTTTAGTTTAAGAATATTATTTTGTATAGTTATCGAAGTAACCTTGGATGAAGATAATAGGAGTTCCCTTATCTCCGCTTCCAGATGTTAAGTCAGATAATGATCCTATAAGATCAGTAAGCCTTCTTGGAGTAGTACCTTGTGACTCCATAGATCCAACTAAATCTGACTCTTTATTTTTAATATATTCTGATATTGCTTTCTTAAGTTCTTCACCTTTTAAATCAGCAAAGTTATTATCAGCAAGATATTTTAATTTTATTTCATTTGGAGTACCATTTAAACCTGATGTATAAGCTGGTGAAACAACTGGATCAGCAAGTTCCCAAATCTTACCTACTGGATCTTTGAAAGCTCCATCTCCATAAATCATAACTTCAACATTTTTTCCTGTTTTCTCTTTAAGAATAGCTTGTATATTATCAACCACAGGTTGGCAATTACGAGGGAAAAGCTTAACAGTTTCTTCTGTTGATTTATTAGAACCTAATAATCCAAAAGATTCATTATATCCGCTTCCATTAATAGACTCACATAATATATTATCAAGGCTATAAATCTTTTCTCCACCATTTGCTTTTAAAATTTTCTTAGTTCTAAATCTTGTATGAATATCACAAGTAAGAACGCTCTTTGTATAATTTAAAATAGTTTTAGGGTTGTTTGAGAATATTACTTCACATTCAACACCATATTCTTGAATTAAAGATTTATAATAATCAATGTAATCAACGCCTGTAAAAGGATGTTTATTGTATCCAAATAGATTACGGAAGTCTTGTTCTGTTAGAACATCTGTCCAAGGATTAACACCCTTATCATCTAACATATCTAAATCAACTAGGTGATTTCCAACTTCATCAGATGGATAGCTTAACATTAATACTATTTTTTTAGCAGCTTTTGCTATACCACGAAGGCAGATTGCAAAACGATTACGACTTAATATAGGGAATATTACACCAATAGTATCGTCACCAAACTTAGATTTAACATCTGTAGCTATATTATCTATAGAAGCATAATTTCCTTGAGCACGTGCAACTACTGATTCTGTTACAGTAACTATATCCTTATCATTTATAGTGAAGCCTTCAGATTCTGAAGCTTTAAGTACACTTTCTACAACAATATCTTCGATTTTATCTCCCTCTTTAATAATTGGGCAACGAAGTCCTCTAACAACTGTACCAACAACTCTTTCCAAAACAATCTCTCCTAACATTTTCAAATATTTAACACTATTGTAATATACAACAATAAATGATATAAGTAAAATAAATATAACAAATACAGGGTATAAGGAGTACTTATATGATTACTAAATTAGATTTATATAAGGTGTTTTGCCAAGTAGGAAAGAGTAAAAGTTTTTCAAAGGCTGCAAAGGAGCTTTATATGACGCAGCCAGCTGTAAGCCAAGCTATAATGCAACTAGAAGGAGAATTAGATATTAGACTTTTTAATAGAACACCAAAAGGAGTATCTTTGACTAATGAGGGAAATATTTTATTTGAATATATAAATTCAGCAATTAATTTAATTAATGTAGGGGAGGAGAAAATATTAGAATTTAAAGATTTAACTGTAGGAGAATTAAAAATTGGGGTTGGAGATACAATATCTAAATATTTTCTACTTCCATATTTAGAAGACTTTCATAATAGATATCCAAATCTTAAGTTTAAAATTATAAATGGTATGACATTAGAACTTTGCAATTTAATTAAATCAGGAGAAATTGATATTGCAATCTGTAATTTACCAATTGATGATCCTTCCTTAGAAATAAGACCATGTAAAGAGGTTAGAGATATTTTTGTCTGTGGGGAAAAGTATAAGGAATTATCAAAAGAAAAAGTTTCATTAGAAGAAATAGTTAAATATCCCTTAATATTTTTAGAACCTAATTCAAATTCAAGAAAGTATGTAGAGAAATTCATGATATCTAAGGGAATAAAAATTTCTCCAGAATTTGAACTTGGATCATTTGATTTATTATTGGAGTTTGCAAGGATAAATTTAGGTATTGCTTGTGTAGTAAAGGAGTTCTCCAAGAGTTATTTAGAACAAGGATTATTGTATGAGGTTAATGTTTTAGAAGAAATACCTAATAGAAGTATTGGTGTTTGTTATTTAAAGAGTGTTCCGCTTTCATTAGCTTCTACAAAATTTGTTGAGATATTAGAGAGTTAAATAGGGAGTATTCCTTATCTTATTATTTATTGGCTAAAAAAGGAGAATATATGAATAATAGATGAATATTATTGACAAAATTAGTTTAGGGTGATAATCTAAAACAAATAGTTTTTAAAACTACATAGTTTAGAATATTAATCGAGATTATTTAGAATATTACTTTAAATTAAGAGGAGAGAAGTTATGATTAAAATAGTGGCAGATTCATCGACACTTTATTCAAAAAGTGAGGGAGAAGAAAAAGGAATTATCATTGCACCACTTGCAGTAACAATTAATGGAAACACCTATAAGGAATTTGAAGATATAAGAACAAAGGAATTCATAGATATAATAAATGAAGGTCATATCCCAGCTTCATCACAACCATCAATAGGGGAAGTATTAGATATATATGATAAATATCCAGATGATGAAATAATTAATATTTCAATGGCTGATGGATTATCAGGGACATATAATTCAGCTTGTGTTGCGAAAGGAATGGCAGCTAATCCAGAGCGTATAGAGGTTATAAACTCAAAAACATTATGTGGACCCCATAGATATTTAGTTAATTTAGCTGTAGAGCTTGTAAAACAAGGTAAAACAAAGCAAGAAATAGTAGATGAGATAAATAAAGCATTAGAAGATACAAAATCATATTTAATTCCACATGATTTTGATTTCTTAGTTAGAGGTGGAAGAATTTCATCTCTTGTAGGTAAAATAGGAAGTGCTATAAAATTAGTGCCTGTTATGACATTGGCTGAGGATAAACAGTCTTTAGTTAAATTTACAACTAAGCGTACTTTTAAAAAGGCAATAGCTAAAATAGTTGAAGAAATGATAGAATGTGGTGTTGATTCAAACTGTAAAATTTATATTTCACATGCTTGTATAGAAGATTTGGCAGAAGAGGCAAAAAATATTATACTAAGTAATATAGAAAATGCTGATATAGAAATTAATTTATTAAGTCCTGTATTTACAACTCAAGGTGGACCAGGTTGTGTATCAATACAATATATAAGAAAGCATGAATTATTAAAATAGAATATTAGGGGGTATTAATGGAAAGTTTAGAATTTCATATACCAAGATTTAATGAACTGCCAAGAGTTCCTCTTTATAAAGATCAGGTAATTACTTATTTAGAGAATGTGGTTAAATCAATAAATATTGAAAGTGATGAAAAACTATTAACGCCTACAATGCTTAATAATTATGTTAAGCAAAAAGTTGTTTCACCACCAAAAGATAAGAAATATAACGAAAAGCACTTAGCTTATTTAATTGTTGTTTGTTTATTAAAACAAGTATTCACTTTACAAGAAATATGTGAACTTATTAATATTCAAATTGAAAGTTGCCCAATAGAAGTAGCTTATGATTATTTTTGTTCAGAAGTAGAACAAGCTATAAAGGCAGTATTTTCTACAAGGGATTTTTCATATCCTACTGCTACGGGAACTACAACTAATGAAAGTGAAATGTTGAGATCAACAGTTATGGCAGTTGCAAATAGAATATTTATTAAGAGTAAATTAAAGGAAAAGAAACCTAGCTAATTATAAAGAAAAAGTTAAAATACTGATAGATATAAAGCAAAATTTTATATCTATCAGTATTTTTTTATAATAAATTTCACTGTAATTAAAATTTATAGAAACTTATTATAGTCTTTATATTCCAAATAATGTAAAATATATCTGGGTGATAAAATCACTACATTACAATTAAAGGGGATAGCAGTATGGATATGTATGGATTTTACTCAGGAAAAGTTTTTGATGCGTATAAATATTTAGGGGCTCATGTAAAAGAAAATGAAGTTACTTTTAGAACATTTGCACCCAATGCTAAAAAAATAGAGTTAATTGGTGAATTTAATGACTGGAATGGAATAGAAATGAAGAGAGCTGATGATGATAATTTCTTTGAATGTACCATAGAAAATGCTAAACCAGGAATGTTATATAAGTATAAAATTTATGATAAAAATGGTAGATGTGTAGATCATTGTGATCCATATGGTTTTGGGATGGAAGTTAGACCCAATACAGCATCTATTATAAGAGATTTAGATGAATATAAGTTTAATGATGATGAGTGGATAAAAAGAAGAAATGACTGCAAAGATAAACCTTTAAATATTTATGAAGTACATTTAGGATCATGGAGAAAAAAAAGTGATGATACTTGGTATACATATAAGGAAGTAGCCCATTTATTAATTCCATATGTAAAAGAATATGGATATAACTATATTGAGATAATGCCATTAAGTGAGCATCCATGTGATGAATCTTGGGGATATCAAAATACAGGTTTTTTTAGTCCCACATCTAGATATGGCACAGCTATAGATTTGATGTATTTTATAGATAAGTGTCATGAAAATAATATAGGAGTAATAATGGATTTTGTACCTGTACATTTTGCTATTGATGAATTTGCATTAGCTAATTATGATGGAACTTCATTATATGAATATCCATATGAAGATATTGAAATGAGCCAATGGGGAAGTAAAAATTTTATTCATTCAAGAGGAGAGGTAAGAAGTTTTTTACAATCGGCAGCAAATTACTGGATTGAGGAATATCATTTTGATGGATTAAGGGTAGATGCATTAAGTAATATTATTTATTGGCAAGGAAATTCTGATAGAGGTGAAAATAAAGGTGCTATAGAATTTATTAAAGGTATGAATAAAGGGTTAAAAGAATTACATCCAACAGCAATTTTGGCAGCAGAAGATTCAACAGCATATCCTAAAGTTACAGAAAAAGTAGAAGACGGTGGTTTAGGTTTTGACTATAAGTGGGATATGGGATGGATGAATGATACTTTAGAGTATTTTAAAATGCATCCCTATGATAGAAAGAGAGCCTATCACAAGCTAACTTTTTCAATGATGTATTTTTATAGTGAAAATTTTCTGATGCCATTATCACATGATGAAGTGGTTCATGGAAAAGCAACTATAATTCAAAAGATGCATGGAGAATACGGAGATAAATTTAAACAAGTAAGAACTTTATATATGTATATGTATGCTCACCCAGGTAAAAAACTTAACTTTATGGGAAATGAAATAGCACAATTTAGAGAATGGGATGAGAAAAGAGAGCAAGATTGGAATATTTTAGATTATCCAATTCATAATAATTTTTATAAGTTTATGAAAAAATTAAATAATATATACTTAGAATATCCAGCATTATATAAAAATGATTATGAATATAGTGGATTTAGATGGATAGATTGTCATCAAGAAGATAAATGTATATATGTTTTTGAAAGAGTTTGCAAGGAGCAAAGAGTTATAGCTATATTTAATTTCTCTAATGAGTATCACAAAGATTACGAATTAAAAGTTGATTCAATTAAGAAGATGAGATTAATTATTGATAGTAATAGTGATGATTTAGAAGCTAATGAAGTTATCTATATAGTTAGGGCAAATAACAAAAGTGATAAGGTTAAAGAGAATGAGAGTGAAGAAGAAATTGAGAATACTATATTAATAGATATACCAGCATTTTCTGCAAGATATTATTTAGTAGAAAAATAAATAGTAAGTTTTCAAAAGTAATATAATAATGATATTTAGAAGTTGATATTAGATATTTAGTGTTATCTATATCAGCTTCTTTTTTAATTTAATTATGGAGGGATTGATAGGCTTGTAGCATTAGGAGTAGTAGATAAGAATATTTTAATATTAAATATTAAATATTAAATATTAAATATTTAGATTATAATATTTATCGTGAAAAAATATCAACTCTAAGATAAAAGAGGTAAATATGATTGAAAGAAATAATAAAGTAAAGAGTATAAAAAAAGATAGAATTAAAATTAGAACTATAAAAGATTTTAATAAAATATTAAAGAATGAGGATTATAATTTTAGTGTGATAACTAAAGAAGAGTTTAAAGAAGAAATTATTAATAGGTTTAATGTTAATAATAAGATATGTGAAGAAATGTATAGAACTCTTACCAACGGCAATATTACTTATAAAGTAAATGGGGTTAAAGGTTTTATAGATTATATAGAAAGTGTCATTATTTTTGAAGATGAGCATAATAAATTATGTGAAAAAATAAATAAGATAAAAACTTTAATTATAGATAGAGTAGAATATGAAAGAATATTAACTACTCAAGATGACGTAGAGCATATTTTAAAAATAATAGAAGAAACTAAAAAATCTATATCAGGAAAAATCAATGAAGAGGGAAAAATAAAACTAGAATCTTTAGAAGATGAAATTAATAGAGATTATGTTTATGCAAAAGATATTGAACTGTTAAAAAGAATGATACTTTGCAATAATAAAAATGTTAAAGAAAAGTATGATGAAAATAGCCAAACTAAAACTTTATTTATTGAAATACCACAAAAGATTAGCTTTGATTATGTAAAAGCAGAGAAAGGTACAGTTGAATATTATCAACATATAAAAAGTTATATTCCTAGAATGAAGAGATTAATTAAAAATTTAGATAAATATATTATGGAATATAATAATACATATAAAATTAATCAAAGTATTGCAATTCAGGATTCTGTAAATATGGCAATAGTAATATATAATGGAAAAGAGTTTAGAGCTGTTAGTGGGAAAAATGATATTGAAAATAGTTGTACATTAATACCACCAGGACAAGAGTATTTTGAAAGCTGTAAAGTTAATAAACTAGGTAAATTGGGAATAGGATATAATAGGATTAATGATAGTGAAAAGAAGATACTTGAAAAAATACATAGGCTTATAGAGGATGGAAGTTTAATTGATGAAGGAGAACTTATTTTGTATAGTAAGTGGGAACCATGTCCTAGTTGTTATTATGTTATTAGTCAATTTATTAAAAAATATCCTAAGATAAATTTAAAAGTTATGTATTATAAAGAATATGGTGAAAAATAAAAGTATTTACAAATAAATATAAAAATGTTAGTATTATTTTAATGAAAATTTCATATAGTAGTAAATATGATTAATATTGATATACGTTGAAGGGGAAAAGTATTATAGAATACAGTTTTAAGAGAGAAGGTGTCATAGGCTGAAAGCACTTTTAAATATGCCTATAAGAAAACTACCCTGGAGTTATGGTTTAGTATCAAGATAATGAGAAATACCATCGGTGAAGATCGATAATACTTTTAAAGATGAATTGAATTTTTAAATTCAATTTGGGTGGAACCACGGATATAGCATTCGTCCCAAGCTTAGGGATGGATGTTTTTTTTATATCAAAAATAACTACGAAGGAGGTAGATGTGTAATGATTAATGTAAAATTAAAAGATGGATCAATAAGAGAAATTGAAGAAAATTCAAGTGTATTAGATTTAGCTAAATTAATTAGTAAAAAGCTTGGAAAATCTGCAGTTGTAGGTGAAGTTAATGGAACCTTAGTTGATTTAGAGTATAAGCTTAAAGATAATGATGAGGTGAATATAGTAACCTATGATGATGAAGCTGGAATTGAGGTTATGAGACACACTACCTCACATGTAATGGCTCAAGCTGTAAAGAGACTTTATAAAGATGTAAAATTAGCTATAGGACCAACAGTAGAAAATGGCTTTTATTATGATTTTGATATTGAAACACCATTTAATAATGAGGATTTAGTTAAAATAGAAGAAGAAATGAACAAAATTATAAAAGAAGATATTTCATTAGAAAGAGTGGAAGTAAGTAGAGAAGAGGCTTTAAAATTAATGGAAGAAAGAGGCGAAGTTTATAAGGTAGAACTTATAAAAGATCTTCCAGAGGGAGAAACAATTTCTCTTTATAAGCAAGGGGATTTTATAGATCTTTGTAGAGGACCACATCTTTTATCTACTAAAGGAATAAAAGATTTTAAATTAACTAGTGTTGCAGGAGCTTATTGGAGAGGTAATGAAAAAAATAAAATGCTACAAAGAATTTATGGAGTAGCATTTGCTAATAAAGAAATTTTAAAGACTTATTTAAATAATATAGAGGAAGCAAAAAAAAGAGATCATAGAAAATTAGGTAAGGAATTAAAGTTATTTACTTTTGTTGATGAGGGCCCAGGATTCCCATTTTTCTTACCTAAAGGAGTTATTCTAAAAAATAATTTAATTAATTATTGGAGAGAATTACATCAAAAGGCTGGATATGTTGAAGTTGAAACACCAATAATGCTAAATAAAAAGTTATGGGAAACTTCAGGACATTGGGATCATTATAAGGAAAATATGTACACTTCAATGATTGATGATGAAGAGTTTGCATTAAAACCTATGAATTGTCCAGGTGGAATGATTATTTATAAAACAGAAACACATTCTTATAGAGATTTTCCGATGAGGGTTGGAGAGCTTGGAAGAGTTCATAGACATGAGCTTTCAGGGGCTTTACATGGTCTTATGAGAGTAAGAGCATTTACTCAAGATGATGCTCATATATTTATGTTACCAGATCAAATAAAATCAGAAATTAAGGGTGTAGTTTCCTTAATTGATATAGTTTATTCAAAATTTGGGTTTAAATATAGTGTTGAACTATCTACAAGGCCAGAAAATTCAATGGGAAGTGATGAGGATTGGAATATGGCCGAGGATTCATTAAGGGCTGCTCTTGAAGAAATGAACTTACCATATAAAATTAATGACGGTGATGGAGCATTTTATGGACCAAAGATAGATTTCCATCTTGAAGATAGTTTAGGTAGAACATGGCAATGTGGAACTATTCAATTAGATTTCCAACTACCACAAAGATTTGAATTAGACTATATTGGAAGTGATGGTGAAAAGCATAGACCAATAGTTATTCATAGAGTTATTTTTGGAAGTATTGAAAGATTTATTGGAATATTAATTGAGCATTTTGCAGGTAAGTTCCCAACATGGCTTGCACCAGTTCAAGTTAAGATTTTACCTATTTCTGATAAGTTTGTTGAGTATGCTAATGAAGTTAAAGAAAATCTTGAATCTAAAGGAGTAAGAGTTGAAGTGGACTTACGTGCTGAAAAAATAGGTTACAAGATAAGAGAAGCTAGAAATGAAAGAGTTCCTTATATGATTGTAGTAGGTGAAAAAGAGGAAAATGACAAAACTATTTCAGTAAGAAGTAGAGATAATGGTGATGAAGGAGCTGTAGATTTAAATAGCTTTATTGATAGAATTATGGCTGAAATAAAGAATAGAAATTAAATAAGAAGAGGGCATTTGGTTTTTTATAACTAGCATGCTCTTTTCTTTTTATATTTATATAAAATTTAAGCAATTGTAAATTTAATTTTATTATTTTTAATTTTCCTAGATAAGGAAATATGTAGATGATATAATGACTAATAACATAAATAAGCTTAGTTAAAATAGAAGCAAGTATATGATATATAATTAAGGGGTGAAGTTATATGGCACAAACAACTAAAAAGGCATTTGCTGCATCTTTAAAAAAGTTATTATCACAAAAGCCATTAGATAAAATAAAAATTTCAGATATAACAAATGATTGTGAAGTTAATCGTCAAACATTTTATTATCATTTTAAAGACATATATGATTTATTAGAATGGGTTTATACAAATGAAGCAACAAGAGTTTTAGGTGATAAAAAGACATATGACACTTGGCAAGAAGGATTTTATGAAATTTTTGAATATATCTTAGAAAATAAGAGTTTTGTTATAAATACTTATAATTCTGTAAGTAGAGAATATTTAGAAAGATATTTATATAATGAAGCTTACTATTTACTTTTAGGTGTAGTTGAAGAAAAGTCAAAGGGTATGTCTGTTAGGGATAAGGATAAAGCATTTATTGCAGATTTTTATAAATTTTCCTTTGTAGGATTAGTTATTGATTGGATAAGAAAAGGAATGAGAGAAGAGCCAAAAGATATAATTCAAAGGTTAAATACTTTGATTTCAGGGAATATTGAAATGGCGCTAGAAAGATATAGAACTGATAAACATAATATTAAAGAGTAAAAAAGATATGAAATTTGGACAAACTTAAGCGTTTGTCTTATTTTTTTACAGTTTTATAGAGGTGTTTAAAAATAGGACATATCTAGGATTTTGTCTATAGAAAGCATTATTAGAAAGTAATAGTATAAATATATAAATTTAAGCAATAAGTTTTAACTAAAAAATAAATTGTTTTTATATAAAAGGGAGGAATTTATATGTATTATAGTAACGGAAATTATGAAGCATTTGCTCGTCCAGAAAAACCTGTAGATGTAGATAGAAAGTCAGCATACTTAGTAGGGGCAGGACTTGCATCTTTAGCGGCAGCATGCTTTTTAGTTCGTGATGGACAAATGAAAGGTGAGCATATTCATATATTAGAAGAAATGAATATTGCAGGTGGAGCTTGTGATGGAATTAATGATCCAACAAAAGGATTTGTAATTCGAGGTGGACGTGAAATGGAAAATCATTTTGAATGTTTATGGGATTTATTTAGGTCTATTCCATCATTAGAAACAGAAGGTGTATCTGTATTAGATGAATATTATTGGTTAAATAAAAAAGATCCAAACTATTCTTTAATGAGAGCTACAGTAAATAGGGGAGAAGATGCTCATACAGATGGTAAATTTGGATTATCAGATAAAGCTGCTATGGAGATAGTAAAACTATTCTTCACTAAGGATGAAGATTTATATGATAAAACAATTCAAGATGTATTTACTGAGGACTTTTATAAATCAAATTTCTGGTTATATTGGAGAACTATGTTTGCTTTTGAAGAGTGGCATAGCGCATTAGAAATGAAGCTTTATATTCAAAGGTTTATTCATCACATTGGGGGACTTCCAGATTTCTCAGCGTTAAAGTTTACTAAATATAATCAATATGAATCTTTAATATTACCAATGGTTAAGTATTTAGAATCACATGGGGTTAACTTCCAATATAATACTCAAGTTACTAATGTAATATTTGAAAAAGAAGGAAATAAAAAAATAGCAAAACAAATTGTTTGTATTCATAATGGAAAAGAAGAAAAAATTGATTTAGTAGAAGATGATTTAGTATTTGTTACAAATGGTAGTTGTACAGAAAATGCTACATTAGGTGATCATGATACAGCTCCAGTATTAAATACTGAGGAAGGTGGATGCTGGAGGTTGTGGAGAAACATAGCGGAACAAGATCCAGACTTTGGACATCCAGATAAGTTCTGTACAAATATAAAGGCTACTAATTGGGAATCAGCCACAGTTACAACTTTAGATGACAGAATACCACCATATATTGAAAAAGTGTGCAAACGTGATCCATTTAGTGGAAAGGTAGTTACAGGAGGAATAATAACAGTAAAGGATTCTTCATGGTTAATGAGCTATACATTAAATCGTCAACCACATTTCAAATCACAACCTGGAGATCAATTAGTTGTATGGGTTTATGGATTATTTACTGACGTACCTGGCGATTTTATTAAGAAGCCTATGAAAGAATGTACAGGATATGAAATTACTCAAGAATGGCTATATCACTTAGGGGTTCCAGTAGATGAAATACCAGAAATGGCTAAGAATTCTGCAAGAGCTATACCTTGTATGATGCCATATATAACTGCATTCTTTATGCCAAGAACAGCTGGTGATAGACCTAAGGTTGTACCAGAAGGCTGTGTTAACTTTGCATTTTTAGGACAATTTGCAGATACAGTTCGTGATACAGTATTTACAACTGAATATTCTGTAAGAACAGCTATGGAGGCAGTATACACATTATTAGATGTTGATCGTGGAGTTCCAGAAGTGTTTAATTCTTGTTATGATATAAGAGTATTATTAGATTCTACTTCTAAGATGATGGATGGTAAGAAAATTACAGATATAAAACTTCCTTTGAAAGCTAAAATGGTTGAAAAGAAGCTATTTAAGGAAATTCAAGGAACAGTAATTGAAGAATTATTACAAAGATACAAATTGATATAAAAGTAATCTTTATTCTCTAGAAGGTGAAAAAGATACTATATTATAAGAAATATTAAGTAACTAACTCAAGCTTGATTTCATAGTATATATTAAGAATGTCTTATATGACAATAGGAAATATATATTATACGGAGGAAAAGAGTATGGGATGTAGAAATAGTAGATCCAATAATGTTAATAGAAGGTTAAGAGAGCTTCACTGCTTAGTAAGAGATTTCTTAGAAAATAATGAGGATGTTAGTGATAGTTTAGATGAGAACTTAGAAGAATTAATTGAAGTATTTTGCAATTTAAAATGCACAGTAAAGGAGCAACAAAGCACTCTAGAAAGTTATGTAGAAATAAAGGAGTGGATAGATAAAAATGCAAATTGTTATGCTCCTAATGCTGAAAGTTGTGAATGTGAAAGATTAAATAGAAATGTAGAAAAAATATTAAAGGAAATTACAAGAGAATTATTGGAATCATTAAATGACCTTAATAGAGCAATAAAGGCTCTTGAAAATGCCCAATGTTTACAAAATAAATTAGATAAAGCTTTCCAAAAATATGTTGAATGTGTTCATGAAGAAGATAGTAGTTGTGAATGCTAAAATAAATATATTTTTATAGTAAATAAAAATAAGTAAGAGGAGGATAATTTGAAATTAGACTCCTCTTACTTATTATATTCAATATAGTGATAATTCAATTGATATAAACATACTTTAATATATATTAAAAATAGTATTAAAGGGATGATAGAGTTGGAAGAGTTAAAAGTATCAAAGGTTTTAAATAGCCTACCATTAATTTTTGAAAGAAATATAGGTCAACATGATGAAAAAGTACAATTTATTTTGAATAAAAAGGAATGTACAACATTTTTTACAGATACAGAATTAGTTTTGGCATTTAGAAGTAATGAAAAAAATGAAAAAGAAAAAGAGATAGATAGTAAATTAATAGTAAATTCATTAATAAATAATTTAAGTGAATATAAGGTAAATGTATTAAGAATTAACTTTGAAGATTCTAATAAAATTCCTCAAATAATAGGTAAGAATGAATTTAATTGTAAGATAAATTATTTTAAGGGAGATAATAAATCAGAATGGAAAAGCTGTATACCAATATATGAAAAGTTATTATATAAGGAAGTTTATCCAGGAATAGATTTATTGTATTATGGAAAGCAAACTAATATGAAACTAGAATTTATTGTACAACCTAATAAAAGTATTGATTGTATCAGGTTAAACTTTGAAGGTGCAGATAAAATAGAAATAGATGAAGAGGAAAATTTAATAATTAGTTTTGATGATAAAGCAGTAAAGATATTAAATTTAGAAGCAATTCAAGGGGTTAGTGAAGAAAAGATAGAGTGTAAATTTGAAATAGAAGATAATTTTAAGATTAAATTTAATGTAGCTAATTATGACTTAAATGAAGTATTAAAAATAAATATGCAGTTCTTATTTGAAGTCTTTAAGTTAACTAAAGTAATAGATAGAAGAAACTCTATTACTATGGATAATAAGAATTGTATTTATATTACTGGTATTACAAGTATTCAAAAATTTCCAGAAAAGAGAGTGTACAAGAGTATTTATTCAGGAAAAGATTATAGCTCTTATATAATAAAAATAAATACAGGAAAAAGTGGACAATTAGCTTTAGAATATGCAGCGTACCTTGGTGGAAATGGAGTTGATGAAGGAACTACTGTAGCTGTGGATGACAGTGGAATAGCATATATTGCAGGAATAACAAATTCTACAGCAGGATTTCCCATTTCAGGAAAGTCATATTTATCTAGTTATCCAGGTGGTGAAATATCGGGGTTTTTAGTAAAAGTAGATACAAAAGAGATAGGAATAGCTAGCTTAGTATATGGAACATATTTAGGGGGAAATGGTATTGATGTATGTTCAGACATAAAGATTGATAGTAATAATTATGTTTATATAAGTGGATTTACAAGTTCTAAAAATTTACCTATAGAGAATTATAATTATAAAGATATTGTTTCAAATGAAGAGTTTTATTCTTTTTTACTTAAGATGGATATAACCAAGAGGGGAAAATTAGCATTATTAAATAATTTATATTTTGGAGACAATGGATATAACTTGTAGATATTTAATTTAAATATAAACCTAAAGTGGTCTAAAATATAACTTTAGGGTTTCTTTTTAGATATGTTTACTTGTGAATATATAGTAGTATTTATCATAATAATAAAATTTTGACAAAATGACTATTTTTAGATAAAATGGTAAGGTGATTTTAAATTAATGTAAATGTTATAAAAGATGTAGTGTTAAGATGAAGTAAAAAAATATAGTAGCAAAGGGTGAAAAAATTGAATAAAGTAATTAATTTAATTAAACGATTAATATTATTCTTTATAGGGATGAGTATAATTCAATTTGGAGTGGCATTATTCCTAAAGACAAGCATTGGATCAGATCCATTTACTGTTTTCACGGAAGGATTGGCAACGGTTCTAGATAAAACAGCATTAAAAGATTTTTCAATAGTACAGATGATTGCGGGAAGAGCTGAAGTTACTCCAGGTGTAGCTAATATGATAATATTAATAGTATTATTTATTGGTATATTAATAGTTGATATGAAAAGAATAAAAATAGGTACATTAATTTGTGTTGTTGGAGTAGGACCAATAATAGATTTAGGGGTAAAAGCAGTTTCATATTTCCCAATAGATTCAGCTAATATATTTATAAAAATGTTATTAGTATTATTAGGATGCTTTATAATTGCAGTAGGATTTTCAATAATTTCAGCAAGTGATATTGGTGTAGCACCAAATGATATTGTTCCATTTATAATTAAGGATAAACTAAATTTTCAATATAGATGGGTTAGAATAGGTTTTGATGCAACATTTTTAATTATTGGATTCATTTTTGGAGGAACAATTGGAGTAGGAACTATTATTGCAATGTTAGCAACAGGGCCATTCATTCAATTACTTTTACCATATGGTAAAAAAGTTGTTGATTTTATTGTTAATAGTAAAGAAGAGAGTGAATCTACTGTTATTGCATAATTAAATTGATAATTTTAAGAATAAATGATAATAAATAGATAGTATGATAAATAATTAATTCATACTATCTATTGCTTTTTTATGATCATATCTATCGGAAAAGCTATATAAAAATTAAATAAAAAAATATATTGACAATGTTTACATTACTTGATAAAATGAAGACAAGTTAATAAGTGGAATCCATTTTGGGATTGTTACTGGGTAAGCAGGCAAAACCTAAATTGATACCAAATATATGTGTATAATTATTTTTTTATAGGAGTAATTATATCCATTATTTGATATTGATTTAGGTTTTTTTGTATAATCTTAATTAAGATTTATATCTTAAATTAAGAAATATAAAATAAGGGGATTATACTGATATGATCATAAATAAAGTGTTAAATAACAATGTTGTGACAATTATAAGTGAAAACGGTGAAGAAGCAGTTGTTATGGGAAGGGGTTTAGCTTTTCAAAAGAAAAAAGGCGATGAGATTGATGAGAGTAAAATAGAAAAAATATTCGTCTTAGAAAATAAAAGTATAAATGAAAAACTGCTTACATTAGTAAATGATATTCCAGCAAAGTATTTAGAAATTGCAGAAGATATAATAAAATATGCAGAAAATAAATTAAGTACAAAGTTAAATGAAAATATTTATCTAACTCTTACAGATCATATTAGTTTTGCAATTAGCAGAGCTGAAAAGAATCTAGAAATAAAAAATGCAATGCTTTGGGATATTAAAAGACTGCATAAAGATGAATTTGATGTTGGAATCCATGCATTAAGAGTAATTAAAGAAAATTTAAATGTTGAGTTACCAGAAGATGAAGCAGCATCAATAGCAATGCATATTTTAAATGGTGAGCTTGATCAAGAAATGCCAGAAATAGTGGATATGATTAAATTAATTGAGGAAATATTAAAGATGGTAAAATATCATTTTAATATTGAATTTGATGAAGATTCAATTAATTACTATCGCTTTGTAACACATTTAAAATTCTTCACTCAAAGATTATCTAGTGGAAGATATTATGAAGATAATGACAATGATTTATTTGATATGATTAAACTTAAGTATCCAAAATCTTATGACTGTACAAAGAGAATTGAAGGGTTTGTAAAACAAAAATATAATACCCAGTTAACCAAAGAAGAAATGTTATATTTAATAATACATACAGCTAGAGTAGTACATGAAAATTGTTAAAACTAAATACTACTTTAATAATTTCCGTTAGGATTGTAACTGATTCGATCAGGCAAAACCTAAATTAATAATTAAAGTTAAGCTAAAGAATTTATTAATGTTTATTTTAATTAATAAACATAAAAGTTTAGTGTTTTAAATGTGAACTTAATTTTAAGAAAATAAGTTTATATTAAAATAAATTAGCTTAAATTTTAAGAATTAATTTAGGTTTTTTATATATAACTGATAATTAATTTAAGGAGGTGATTAGCAGGAAAATTAATATAACCTTAGAAGTTTCATAGGATTGTTACTAGGTTAGGCTAGGCAAAACCTTAATTCTTCAAAATTTTAAATTTGAAAAAATTAAAATATTGAAAGCGAGGAATTAAGCTATGAATTATGAAAATTTAGCAAAAGAAATATTAAAAAATGTCGGCGGACAAGAAAATGTATCAAATTTAACACACTGCGCAACAAGATTAAGATTTAATCTTAAAGATGTATCAAAGGCTAATACAGAAACAATAAAGAAAACTAAAGGAGTTATGGGTGTCGTAGACAAAGGTGGACAATATCAAGTTATTATAGGTAATGATGTAAATCATGTTTACAAAGAAATAATGAAAATTGCTAATATTGAAGGTAATAGCGAATCTAAAGAGGTAGATGACCGTAAGACTGTGGCAAAGGTTATAGATACTATTACAGGTATATTTACTCCAATATTACCAGCCATTACAGCAGCAGGTATGATGAAAGCTGTACTTGCATTATTAACGGCTTTTAAATTAATTTCTACTGATTCTCAAAGTTATCAAATATTTAACTTTATGGCAGATGCAGCATTTTATTTCTTACCAATATTTTTAGCAAACTCAGCAGCTAAGAAATTTAAATGTAATCCATATTTAGCTATGATGCTTGGAGGAATATTACTTCATCCAACATTTGTAACAATGGTTAATACAGCTAAGGAAACTGGTGAATCACTAGCCATTTTTGGATTACCAATTACTTTAGCTTCATATAGTTCAAGTGTTTTACCAATAATACTTGGTGTTTGGTTCATGTCATATGTTGAACCAATTGCAGATAAGATATCACCGAAGGCTATTAAATTCTTCACAAAACCATTAATTACAGCAGTTGTTTCAGGAATAGTAATTTTAGTTGTAATTGGACCTATTGGATATATAGTAAGTGATAAAGTTGGATTAGGAATAAAAACTTTAGAATCTTATGCTAGCTGGTTAGTACCTACTTTATTAGGAGGATTAACTCCATTATTAGTTATGACAGGTACACACTATGGACTTATACCAATTGGAATAAATAATCGTATGACTATGGGATATGATACTATAATATATCCAGGTATGTTAGCTTCAAATGTATCTCAAGGTGGAGCGGCTTTAGCAGTAGCAATAAAGAGCAAAAATAAAGAAATTAAACAATTAGCATCTTCAGCAGGTATTACAGCAGTTTGTGGTATTACAGAACCAGCTTTATATGGTGTTAATTTAAGATTTAAAACTCCATTATATGCATCAATGATTGGTGGGGCAGCAGGTGGGTTATTCCTAGGATTATTTAGAGTTTCTAATTATTCAGGTGGATCACCAGGATTTTTAACTTTACCAAGTTATATTGGTGGAGAATCTATGATGAATTTTGTATATGCATGTATAGGGGCTGTAATAAGTGTAGTAGTAGCATTTGTTGCTGGTTTAATATTATATAAGGATAAAGTAGAAGCTATAGAAGATGAAAATTCAGAAGAAGTTGCTGTAGATAAGGCACCATTAATGAATAAGATAACTATTGCAAGTCCATTAAAGGGTGAAATAGTTCCTTTAATAGACGTTAAAGATGAAACATTTGCATCAGAAATGATGGGAAAAGGTATTGCTATAAATCCTACAGAAGGAAAAGTAGTTTCACCAATAAATGGTACAGTTCAAATGATATTTAAAACTAAACATGCAATTGGATTAAAATCAGAAGATGGAGCAGAAATTTTAATTCACATTGGTATGGATACAGTTCAATTAGATGGTAAACACTTTACTGCACATGTTAAAGATGGAGATAAGGTTAAGGTTGGAGATACTTTAGTTGAATTTGATATGGATGCTATTAAAAAAGAAGGTTATGAATTAGTTACACCTGTTATTATCACAAATACTATGGATTATTTAGAAATAGTACCAAAAGAAATTGAATCAGTTAATACAGGAGAGGATATAATCACTATTTTATAGTAGATAAAAATATAAAAAGATAAGAGCCAAGAGATACTTAAGTGTGAGAAATTATTAATATAAACTCTTAGCTCTTAACTTTTAGTTATTAATTAAGTGTGGAGGTATTGTTATGAATAACAATTTTAATAAATTTCCAGAAAACTTTTTATGGGGAGGGGCTTTAGCTGCAAACCAATGTGAAGGTGGATATAAAGAAGGTGGAAAGGGATTAACAACTGTTGATCTTTGTCCAGCTGGTGAAAATAGAAGAAAAGTTATGGAAGGTAAAATTGATATATTAAAACCTGTTGATGGAGAGTATTATCCATCACATGAATCTATAGATTTTTATCATAGATTTAGAGAAGACATAGCTTTATTTGCTGAAATGGGATTTAAATGTTTAAGAATTTCAATTGCATGGTCAAGAATATTCCCAAATGGAGATGAAGAAGCTCCAAATGAGGAAGGATTAAAGTTTTATGATGAAATGTTTGATGAAATGATTAAACATGGAATAGAACCAGTAGTTACAATATGTCACTTTGATACTCCAATAGGAATTATTGAAAAGTTTGGTGGATGGAAAAATCGTAAGTTTGTAGATTTTTATTTAAACTATTGTAAGGCTATATTTACAAGATACAAGAATAAAGTTAAGTACTGGATGACATTTAATGAAATTAATATGATATTACATCTTCCATTTATGGGAGCTGGAGTTAGATTTGATGAGGGAGATAATGAGCTTCAAATTAAATATCAATCAGCTCATCATGAACTTATAGCAAGTGCTTTAGCTACTAAAATGGCTCATGAAATAATTCCAGGTTCTATGGTTGGATGTATGCTTGCAGCAGGAGTAACTTATGCATATAGTTGTAATCCTGAAGATGTACAAAAAGCTATGGATAAGGAAAGAGAAAATTTATTCTTTATAGATGTTCAATCAAGAGGAGAATATCCAGGTTATGCAAAGAGATTCCTAAGAGAAAATGGAATTGAAATTGTATTTGGTGAGAATGATGAAGAAATATTAAAGAATAATACTGTAGATTTCATTGGATTTAGCTATTATTCAAGTAGATGTGCAAGTGTTAATCCAGAAGTAGTTAATGGAAAAACAGCAGGAAATGTATTTAAAACTGTAAGAAATCCATATTTAAAGGTATCTGAATGGGGATGGCAAATAGATCCACTTGGGTTAAGAATAACAGCAAATCAGTTATATGATAGATATCAAAAACCATTATTCATAGTTGAAAATGGACTTGGTGCTGTAGATACTCCAGAAGAAGATGGAACTATTAATGATGATTATAGAATAGAATATTTAAGTGAACATGTTAAAGCAATGAAAGAAGCAATTGCTGATGGAGTTGATTTAATAGGATATACTCCATGGGGATGCATTGATTTAGTATCTGCATCAACAGGAGAAATGAAGAAAAGATATGGTTTCATTTATGTAGATAAAGATAATGAAGGAAACGGTACTTTAAATAGAAGTAAGAAAAAGAGTTTCTATTGGTATAAAAAAGTTATAGAAACTAATGGTGAAGAAGTGTAAGTGAGAGAACAAATCTAAGATTTGGTTACTGGAACATCACTGAAAGTTATAATCAATATAATAAAATGCTATAATTAAGCAATAAAATCTCCTAAGTATTAATATTACTAAGGAGATTTTTATGTTTATTATAAAATGAAATTTAAAATAGTAATATTTAGATAAATATAATAAAACTTTGATATAATAAATATGAATACAATAGAAGAAGGAAGAGGGGATTAAGTTATGATAAAACTAATAGCAAGTGATATGGATGGAACTTTATTGAATGATGACCATATGATATCAGAAGAAAATTTAAAAGCTATAAGAAAAGCCCAAGAAATGGGAAGACATTTTACAATTGTAACTGGAAGAGATTATGGAGCGGTAAAGTCATATTTAGAGGAATGTAATTTAAAATGTGAATGTATTTTAAGTAATGGTGCAGAGTATAGAGATGTAAATGGAAATGTAATTGAAAGCGTATATATGAATAAGGAAAGTGTAAAAATAGTATTTGATATGTTAAATGAAGCTGGTTTATGTATACAATTAATGACTAACAAAGGTTCTTATATAACAAATAAAGAAAGCGATAAAAAGGCTATTATTGATAGATTTAAGTTATTTAATCCTAAAATGACTGAAGAAGAGGTAAAGAAGTTTGTTGAAAATTTCCATAAAGAAAGAGGAATGAAGGAGATAGATAATATCTATGAAATATTAGAAAGTAATGTAGAAATATTAAAAATAGTTACTTTCGATAATGATGAAAAATTAATAGCTAGATTAAAAGATAAATTAAGAGAAAGTACATCAGATTTAGCTGTAGCATCTACTTTTTCTAATGATATTGAAATAAGCGATATTGAAGCTCAAAAGGGATTAATATTAGCTAAAACTATTAAAAAGATGGGGATAGATAAAGGTGAAGTAATAGTACTTGGGGATAGCTTTAATGACTATTCTATGTTTACGGAATTTGAAAATTCTTATGCTATGGAAAACGCAATTCCAGAAATTAAGAAAATTGCAAAGTATATTACTGATACTAATAATAATGATGGAGTAGCGAAAGCTATTTACAAGGCATTAGAAGTATAAAGAAAGTATTTAATAACAAGTTTGTATAAGAAACTTGTTATTTTTTTATACTAGATAACTTTAATAATGTCTAATTATTACTATAAAAATAGTAGAAATATTATTATGGAAATTAAATTATCCCTTTGCTAGAATAAAGTATAATTATACAGTTTTAGAAAGAGAGTGTGAGAATTTGTGGGAAACTTTAAGATGCCAGAAGGTTTTTTATGGGGAAGTGCTTCAGCTGCATATCAAGTAGAGGGAGCTTATTTAGAAGATGGAAAAGGTATTACAAACTGGGACAAGTTTGTAAGAATTGAAGGTAAAACATTTAAAAATACTACAGGGGATGTAGCGGTAGATCATTATCATAGATTTAAAGAAGATGTTAAGTTAATGGCAGAAATGGGGCTTAAGACTTATCGATTTTCAATTTCATGGGCAAGAATAATTCCAGATGGAAATGGAGAGATAAATGAAAAAGGACTTAAATTTTATGAAGAGCTTATTGATGAATGTTTAAAGTATAATATAGAGCCTATGGTTACAATATTCCATTGGGATTTACCACAAGCTTTAGTAGAGCAATATGGTGGATTTGAAAGTAGAAGAATAGTTGATGATTTTGTTAGGTATGCAACAATTTTATTTAAACGTTTTGGCTCTAAAGTTAAGTATTGGATTACTTTAAATGAGCAAAATATATTTACTTCATTAGGGTGGCTTACAGCAATGCATCCACCAGGTAAATTTGATGATGTAAAGACATTCTATCAAGTTAATCATCATGCATTTATGGCACATGCAAAATCAGTATTAGAATTTAAGAAATTAGTTCCTAAGGGGAAAATCGGCGCTAGTTTTGCATATAGCCCAAGTTATGCTATTGATTGTAATCCAATTAATGCAATGTCAAAAATGGATTATGATAATATGAAAAACTTTTGGTGGATGGATATGTACGCGTATGGACGTTATCCTAAATCAACTTTTATTTATTTAAAGAATAGAGGGATTGAACCTAAATTTGAAGATGGAGATGAAGATATTTTAAAAGAGGCAGCAGAAAAAATTGATTTTATGGGTGTAAATTATTATCAAACTGCTGTATGTGAATATAATCCTATTGATGGAGTAACTCCATATGGAACATTTAATACCACAGGAGTTAAGGGTTCAGGACAAGTTACAGGACAACCAGGATTGTTTAAAAATCCATCAAATCCATATTTAAAGACAACAGATTGGGATTGGACTATAGATCCAATGGGGTTAAGATATGCACTAAGAGAAATTACAAGTAGATATAATCTTCCAATAGTAATATCAGAAAATGGATTAGGTGCATTTGATAAAAAGGAAGAAGATAATTCAATACATGATCCTTATAGAATAGAATTTTTAAAAGCTCATATTGAAGAAATGAAAATAGCTATAGAAGAAGGGTGCGATGTAATAGCATATTGTACATGGTCATTTACTGATTTATTAAGCTGGTTAAATGGATATCAAAAGAGATATGGATTTGTATATGTAGATAGAGAAGAGGAAGAAGGAGCTTCAATGAATCGTTATAAAAAAGATAGTTATTATTGGTATAAGAATGTAATTAAAACTAATGGTGAAGAACTTTAATATAATAATGTTTCTTAATTAGATATAAATGCGATGTTAAGTTTAAAGTTAATTTTAGAGCTTATCATTGCATTTTATTTTTTTATTGATATTTAAATTTGTCATTAATTACTTAGTGACATTTATATAGTATCTATTAATTGAAGTTAGAATTTTATAAAGGTAAAATAAAATTAATTATAGTTACAAAAACAAAAAATGATGTTGAATTAAGTTGTTTTATGTAAGTATAATATCAGTTTCATTAAATTAAGAATAAAGGAGGGTTTAAAAAAATAGAGTTTTTAATTAAAAATTAAATTTAAAGCGCCAGGACTCTTGTGAGTTGACGAGGATGGGGAGTATCGAATACTTCGGCGGGTGCCCCACGGTATCGCACTACCGTTAGCGACTAGTAAAACTATGAAGTGATTTGTAGGACAAATCTAGTCTGGTGTTAAAACCTTCATTGTGTTTTTTGATGTCCGAGCATTAGTTTATACTTTTTTAATGTTTGCATTAAATTAGCACAAGAAAATTTATAAAAGTAGAAAAAATTGAAATATGGAAGGAAGATTTTATATGTGCGGAATAGTTGGTTATATAGGAAATAAGAAAGCTAGTAATTTTTTAATAGAAGGATTATCAAAATTAGAGTATAGAGGATATGATTCAGCAGGAATAGCTGTTATTAATAATGGATCTGTTGAAATAAGAAAGCATAAAGGTCGTTTATCAAATCTTGTTGAAGAGTTAAAGAATAATTCAGCAGATGGAACCATAGGAATTGGTCATACAAGATGGGCAACTCATGGAGAGCCTTCAGATATAAATTCACATCCACATCAAACATCAAAAGGTGATATTACTGTAGTTCATAATGGGATTATTGAAAATTATAATGAACTTACAAAATGGTTAAAGAGTGAAGGATATGAATTTAAATCAGCAACAGATACAGAAGTAATACCTAATTTAATTCACTATTATTATAAGGGAGATCTTTTTGAAGCTGTAGTAAAGGCTACTGAAAAGTTAGAAGGAAGCTATGCTTTAGGAGTAGTTTGTGGACAAGAACCAGATAAAATAGTAGCTGTTAGAAAAGATAGTCCATTAATAGTTGGAATAGGCAATGGTGAATCATTCATAGCATCAGATATACCAGCAGTATTGAATTATACTAGAGATATTTATCTTTTAGAAGATAATGAGTTTGTAGTATTAACTAATGAAGGTGCAAAAATATTTAAAGCAAATGGTGAAAGAATAAATAAAGAGATATATAAAGTAACTTGGAATGAGGATGCAGCGGAAAAAGGCGGTTATGATTCATTCATGTTAAAGGAAATTCATGAGCAACCAAAGGCTATTAAAGATACAATGTCAGGAAGAGTATCTTTAAATGAAAAGATTAATTTAGGTGATTTTAAACTTACAGCAGAAGAGTTAGAAGAAATAGATAGAATTTATATTATTGCATGTGGAACAGCATATAATGCAGGTTTAATTGGAAAAGTAGCAATTGAAGATTTAGCCAGAATACCAGTTGAAGTAGCAATTGCTTCTGAGTTTAGATATAGAAATCCAATAGTAACAAAGAAAACTCTTATAGTAACGCTAAGTCAATCAGGAGAAACAGCTGATACATTAGCAGTTCTTAGAGATGCAAAAAAAATAGGAGCTAAAACATTAGCTATAACAAATGTTGTTGGAAGTAGTATTTCTAGAGAAGCAGACAATGTAATATATACTATGGCTGGTCCAGAAATTGCAGTTGCATCAACTAAGGCTTATACAACTCAAACAGTTGTTATGAATTTATTAGGTATGTATTTAGCTGATTTAAAAGGAATGTTAAAATCTGAAGATGAAATTGAAATTAAGAAGGCTTTATTAGAATTACCTAATAAGATAGAAGATGTATTAGAGAAAAAGCCACAGATTGCAGAGATTGCTAAAATTATAGCTCAAGAGAAAGATTTATTTTATTTAGGAAGAGATGTTGACTATGCATTAGCAATAGAAGGTGCTCTTAAAATAAAAGAAATAGCATATATCCATTCAGAAGCATATGCTGGAGGAGAACTTAAACATGGAACTATAGCATTAATAGAGCCAGGAACTAAAATAATAGCATTATTGACTCAAACTAATTTAAAAGATAAAATGATCAGTAATATTAGAGAAGTTAAGTCTAGAGGGGCTGAAATCATTGGTATAGCTTATGAAGGACAAGAATTAGATTCATCTATTTTTGATGAAATCATAAGAATACCTCAAATTTCTACTAGAATAGCACCAGTATTGGGAGCTGTTGTATTACAGTTATTAGCATACTATGTAGCTAAGGAAAGAGGCTGTGATATAGATAAGCCAAGAAATCTTGCAAAATCAGTAACTGTTGAATAATAAGTATAATAAAAACGAATTATAATAAAAAATAATAAACTAGGCTGTGTATAAATGATTAAGAGTATATTTATACATGGCCTAGTTTAAATTATTTTAAAAATATCTACTATAAATTTAAATAAGTATGTATAATAAAATAGCGATATATATAATGTGTTGAGTTATAGGAGGTATATAAGTGATCAATAATGAAGGAGTTCTTTTACCTATAGGAACTATTGTGGTTTTAAAAGATGGATATAAAAAGCTTATGATTATTGGAAGAATGCAATTACAAGGGAAAGAAGAGAAGTTGTGGGATTATTTAGGTATATTATATCCAGAAGGATACTTAGGAGAAGGTTATACATTTTTATTTAATAATGAAGATATAGAAGAAGTAGTTTTTGAAGGCTATACTGATTTAGAAGATGAAGCATTTAAAGTTGCTCTAAAAAAATTACAAAAATAATGAGGAATACATTAGTAGAATACAAGTTATCATTTGGAGGGTATTACCCAAAGGTAGCTTGTATTTTTTTATATTAATTACATAGAAAGTATAAAAAGGTTAGAAAATAAACATTGAGATAAGCACATAAATTTATAGGTGTGTCACTAACTATTTAAATTTGTCACTAAGTATTGAAGACATTTGTAGTATATGATTCAATTGATGTAAACGAATAAAAAATATAAAA
This sequence comes from Clostridium cuniculi, assembly GCF_004353185.1. Taxonomy (GTDB): domain Bacteria; phylum Bacillota; class Clostridia; order Clostridiales; family Clostridiaceae; genus Clostridium; species Clostridium cuniculi. Next base: position 28,566 of record NZ_SMUS01000027.1, read on the forward strand.
TAAACTTGTAAGTAGTTAATATTTAAAAATGTCACTAATGGGGGATGGTTATGAGAAAAAGTAAATTAATGTCTAGGCAAAAAGAAATAATACAAATTTTAACTAAATCAACTATTAAAAATCCCATAACTGTTTCAGCAATAGCTGAAAAGTTAAATATAAGCTCAAGAACGGTATTAAGAGAAATACCTAAAATAGAGAAATGGTTAGATGAAAATGGTTTTAATTTTATTAAGAAGCCAGGTGTTGGATTAATAATAGATGAAAACCTAGAAAATCAACAATTAATATTAGAGCTTCTAGAGATTGAAAATGTGGAAAAAGATTATAGCAAAGAAGAAAGACAAAGAATAATCCTAGTAGAGTTATTAATAAATAAAGAACCATTAAAATTATTTTACTTCACTTCTCTGTTAAAAGTATCAGAAGGAACATTAAGTAATGATTTAGATAGTATAGAAGAATGGCTTAAAAGCTTCAATATAAAACTTATTAGAAAGCAGGGGTTAGGAGTTTATCTAGAAGGTGAAGAGAAAGACTATAGAAAAGCATTATCAAATATTTTATATGATACTTTAGAAGAAAAAGAAATGATTAACTTATTGAAAGACTCATTAGAAAATAATAGAAATAAAGATATCATAGAGCTATCTATAGAAAATAGGCTGTTAAAGTTTATTGATAAATCAATAATTAAAGATATAGAAAATATACTTTCTGACTTAGAAAATAAATATGAATTTAAAATGTCAGATAGTGCTTATATAGGACTAGTTGTACATCTATCTTTAGCAGTTCAAAGAATAAAAAATAATGAAAAAATAGTAATGGATAAGGATTCACTTAATGAATTGCAGTTTTTACCAGAATTTTCTTTAGGAGAAAAAATATCAAGAGATTTAGAGAAGAGTTTTGATATACAAATTCCAAAAGATGAAATAGGTTATATAACAATGCATTTAAAGGGAGCAAAACTTAGATTAAGTAAAGTTGAAAATGATATTGATTTAGATAACTTAGATATTAAACAAATTGTTAACTATATAATATCAGAGGTTGAAAAAGATTTCGATATTCAAATAAAAAATCGTAAAAAATTAAGTACAGATTTATTAAATCATTTAGTACCAGCAGTAAGTAGACTTACTATGAAGCTTAATATAAGAAATCCGTTATTAGATAAGATAAAGGAACAATATAGCGATGTATATAAATCTTGTGAAAAAGCTTGTGAGATTTTAAAGAAAATAACTAATGTAGATAAGATTCCTGAATCAGAGGTGGCATATGTTGCAATTCATATTGCAGCTGCTTTAGAAGAAAATATAAAAAATGAAAGATTTTCAGTAGTAATAGCGTGTCCAACTGGAATAGGAACATCAAGACTTTTAGCTGCAAATGTAAAAAAAGAATTTGATAATCTAGATATAAAAGGAACTATATCTGCTATAAACATAGATATTGATAATTTAAAAAGACAAGGAATTGATTTCATAATAACAACTATTGATTTAGAAGTAGATTATAAATATGTATGTGTAAACCCAATATTTTTAGATAGAGATAAGATTATACTTAAAGATTTTATACATAGATTATCAAAGGATAGAGTATATAAGGCGTTGAAAAATAAAGAGTCAAGATGCGATAAAGAAAAGATAGAATCAATTACTAGCTTAGGAGCAGATATTATAAAAATATTAGAAAATGTTAAGGTAAAAGAATTAGAATCAATAGATTCTACTAAGTCTATTATAAAAGAAGCTAGTAAGATTTTCGCTGAAAATCATGAGCAAGCAGAAAGTATTGAAAAGTCTTTAATAGCAAGAGAAGCTATTTCAAGTACTTATATAAGTTCTTTTAATATGATGTTTTTACATTGTAAGAATGAAAATGTTTTCGATTGTAAATTTGGGGTATTAAGATTAAATAATACTTTTATAGAGGAAGAAAAGAATATAGATTATGCAATAGTGTCGTTAATTCCAGAAAATAATACTCAAATGCAAATAGATATTATGGGACATATTAGTAGTGAAATAATAGAAAAAGAAAGCTTTAGAAAGATAATTAAAGAAGATAATGAAAGTAATTTAAAAAAGAGTTTAGAAAGTGTTTTAAGTGAATTTTATAGAAGGCAATTAAAACAAATAATGGAGGGATAGATATATTATGAAGGAGAAAATACAAAAGTTTGGTAAATTCTTAAGTGGAATGGTAATGCCAAATATAGGAGCATTTATAGCATGGGGCTTTATAACAGCATTATTTATACCAGCAGGCTGGTTCCCTAATGAACAGTTAGGATCAATGGTAGACCCAATGCTTAAATATTTATTACCTTTATTAGTAGGTTTTACTGGAGGTAGAGTTGTTGGTGGAGCAAGAGGTGGTGTTATAGCTGCAGTTGCTACAACAGGGGTTATAGTTGGAGCAGATATTCCAATGTTCATTGGTGCTATGATAATGGGTCCACTAGCTGGATATGTTATTAAAAAGTTTGACCAAGCAATTGAAGGAAAAATTCCAGCTGGATTTGAGATGTTAGTTAACAATTTCTCAGTAGGAATTTTAGGAATGTTACTTGCGATTTTTGGATTTTATGCAATTGGACCAGTAGTTGTTGTTGTAACTTTAACTCTTAAATCAGGTGTTGAAATAATTATAAGTAAAGGATTACTTCCTTTAGTATCAATATTTATAGAACCAGCAAAAGTATTATTCTTAAATAATGCAATTAATCATGGAATAATAGGGCCAATAGGAATAGAACAAACTCAAGAAATGGGTAAATCTATAATGTATTTATTAGAAGCTAACCCAGGACCAGGACTAGGGGTATTATTAGCATATTGTATGTATAGTAAAGGAGCAATGAAACAATCAGCTCCAGGTGCAGCTATAATCCATGCATTAGGTGGTATTCATGAAATTTACTTCCCATATATACTAATGAATCCAGTATTAATATTAGCACCAATCGTTGGTAGTGCAGCAGGAATATTAGTATTCTCAATATTTAAGGCAGGATTAGTAGCAACACCATCACCAGGAAGTGTATTTGCAATTTTAGCATTAGCACCAAAGGGTGGATTATTACCAGTATTATTAGGGATTGTAGTTTCAACAGTAGTTTCATTTGTAGTTGCAGCTCCGTTAGTTAGAAAAGCTGCTAAAGGAATGAAGGATGAAGCTGAAAATGATGAAAGTGTTGAAGTAAATTTATCAGTAGTTGAAAGAAACACTATAAGTAAGATTATATTTGCATGTGATGCTGGTATGGGCTCAAGTGCAATGGGAGCAACAAAGTTTAGAAATAGAATAAAGAATTTAGGATTAAATATAACTGTAGCAAATTCATCAGTAGATACTATTCCAAATGATGCAGATATAGTTGTTAGCCATGTTAAGTTAGTTGAAAGAGCTAAGAAAAATTCACCACAAGCTGACCATATATTTATAGAAAACTTCTTACAAGATCCAAAGCTAGACGAATTATATAAGAGTTTAAAAGAAAGAGTTAATGGAGTTGAAGCAAAAGAAGAAGCTATAACACTTGAAGAAGTATCTGCCACAGAAACTGTAGAAGTAAAAGAAAGCTCAATATTAAAAGAAAGTAATATAGTTTTAGGATTAGAAAGTGTTACTAAAGAAGAGGCTATAACTAAAGCAGGAAAGCTTTTAGCTAAGGAAGGTTATGTAAATAATAAATATGTTGATGCAATGCTTGAAAGAGAAAAAATTGTATCTACTTATATAGGAATGGGAATAGCTATTCCTCATGGAGTTGGAGAAGCTAAGAAGGAAGTTAAAGAGTCAGGAATAGTAGTTCTTCAATATCCAAATGGAGTTATGTTTGGTGATGAGTTAGCTTACTTAGTAATAGGTATAGCTGGAGTTGGAGACGATCATCTTGAAATTTTATCTAACATAGCAACATCATTAGAAGATGAAAGTTTAGTTGAAAAACTTAAAAATACAAAAAATAAATCTGATATATTAAGTACATTTAATAAATAGTATAGGGGGAATTAAATATGAAAAAGGCAATTCAATTTGGAGCTGGAAACATAGGTAGAGGTTTTATAGGAGCATTACTTTCAAAGGCTGGATATCATGTAGTATTTGCAGATGTAAATAAAGAAATAATAGAAAAGATAAACGAGGACAAGTTCTATACTATACATGTTATGGATGTAGAATGTACAGAAGAAAAAATAGAAAACATAAGTGGAGTTATATCAACTAGTGATGATATATTAAAAGAAATTGTTGAAGCTGAAATAATAACAACAGCAGTAGGACCAGTAGTATTACCAAGAATAGCACCAACAATAGCAAAAGGAATACAATTAAGAAAAGAAGCAGGATTAAAATCATTCTTAAATATAATAGCTTGTGAAAATGCTATAAAAGCTAGTTCACAGTTAGAAGAAGAAGTTAAGAAATATTTAAATGAAGAAGAAGTGGAATACTTAGAAGAGTTTGTAGGTTTCCCTAATTGTTCAGTTGATAGAATTGTACCACCAGTTAAAAGTGAAAATATTCTAGATGTAGTTGTTGAAAGATTTTATGAATGGAATGTTGAAGAAAAGGCATTTAAGGGTTCAATACCACAAATTGAAGGTATGAATTTAGCTGATAATTTAATGGCTTATATAGAAAGAAAGCTATTTACATTAAATACTGGACATGCGATAACAGCATACTTTGGATATTTAAAGGGATATAACACAATAGATGAAAGTATAAAAGATGAAGTTATATATGATTTTGTTAAGAAGGCTATGATAGAAAGTGGACAAGGATTAATAGCTAAATATAACTTTGATGAAGAAGCACATCTTAAATATATTGATAAGATAATAGGTAGATTTAAAAATCCATATTTAAAAGATGATGTAGCTAGAGTTGGTAGAGAGCCTTTAAGAAAATTAAATGAAAATGATAGATTAATTAAACCTTTAATAACAGCAAGAGGCTTCAATATAAAAACAGATAGTTTATTATTAGGAGTAGGAGCTGCACTTCATTATGATAATAAAGAAGACGCTCAAAGTAGGGAGTTACAAAGCTTAATTCAAGAAAAAGGTATCAGAGGCTCTATAGCAGAGATATCAAAAATATCAGAGGATACAGATGTGCTTGATAAGATAGAAAAATATTATGATGAAGTTAAGAAATTAATAGGAGCATAATATTTCTATATAAATATTTAAAACTTAAAATTTAATCTCTAAATTAATAGCACCAAAAGTAAATTGATAAAAAGAATACTTTTGGTGCTATTATTATGCAATAATTTAAAAATAAGAATAAATAATATATATAATTCCAAAATAATTGATGTAGTATAATTATAATAATAAAATTATCATATAAGTAGCAAAAGATATTAGAGTGGGGGAAGGGTTAGTGCTTAAAGAGAGATTACAGACATTAGGAAAATTTTTTAGTAGTATGATTATACCTAATATAGGAATTTTTATAGCTTGGGGATTTGCCACTGCTATATTTATTCCAACAGGATGGTATCCTAATGAAAAAATAGCAGAATTAATAGATCAAATAATAAAATATTTATTACCTATATTAGTAGGTTATACAGGTGGAAAGGTTGTTGGAGGCTTAAGAGGTGGAGTAGTAGCATCAATAGCAACAATGGGAGTAATAGCAGGTGCTAATATTCCAATGCTTATAGGAGCGATGTTTATAGGACCAATTTCTGGATATATAATAAAAAGATTTGATAAAAGAGTAAAAGATAAGATTCCAGTAGGATTTGAAATGTTAGTGAATAATTTTTCAGTTGCAATTATAGGGTTAATATTAGCAATTATAGGATTATTTATAGTAGGACCATTTATTGTAATAGTTTCACATGCAATAAATGAAGGAGTGAAATTTTTTATAAATAAATCATTATTACCGATTTTAGCAATTTTCATAGAGCCAGCAAAGGTATTATTTTTAAATAATGTGATAAATCATGGAATAATAGATATTATTGCATTAGATCAAGTAAATGAAGTTGGAGAGTCTATATTATATTTATTAGAAGCAAATCCAGGTCCAGGATTAGGTGTGATATTAGCATATTGGGTATACAGTAAGGGGGCTATGAAAGAATCAGCACCTAGCGCAGCTATTATTCAATTTCTGGGGGGGATACATGAGATATATTTTCCATATATATTGATAAATCCAATTCTAATAATTGCACCTATTGTTGGGAGTATGGCATCTATTATGGTGTTTCTTACATTTAATTCAGGATTAGTAGCCACAGCTTCTCCGGGGAGTATATTCTCCATAATAATGTTATCCTCAAAAGATGATATTATTGGAAACTTATTGGGGGTATTAGTTGGGGGAATAGTTTCATTTATTGTTTCATCATTATTTTTTAAAAGAGAGAGAGTAAAAATAAATGAAAAAGATAATAAAAATGAAGATATAAAAGAAGTAAATATAGATGTAAATTTGGAGAATATTAAAAAGATAGTGTTTGCATGTGATGTAGGAATGGGATCAAGTGCAATGGGAGCTACAAAATTTAGAAATAAAATTAAAGAGTTAAACTTAAATATTGATGTGGACAATTCAGCAATAGAAAAAATACCGGATGATGCAGATATAGTAATTACTCATGAGGGTTTATTATCTAGTGTAAAGGATAAACTTAATAAGCATCAATTTATATTTATAGAAAATTTTCTAGATGATAAAAAATTAGATGGACTATACGAAAAAATATGTGACCAGTTTAAGAGGGAAAGTAAAGATATAGAAATAGAAGATTTTAATCATAAAGAAAAAAAGCCTATATTAGATGAAAATAATATAATATTAGGATTAGAAAGTGAATCTAAAGAAGAAGCAATAGCACGAGCAGGTGAATTATTGTTTGAAAAAGGATATGTAAATTGTGAATATATTGATTCCATGATTGAAAGAGAAAATAGAATATCTACATATATAGGTATGGGAATAGCAATTCCACATGGAACAGAGAGTGGTAAAAATGAAGTGAAAGAATCTGGTGTGGTAATTCTTCAATATCCAAATGGAATAAATTTTCAGGGGCAAATTGCATATTTAATAATAGCAGTAGCGGCTAAAGGAAATGATCATTTAGAAATATTATCTAATATAGCTTCTTCGTTAGGCAATATTGAACTATTAGAGTCATTGAAAACTACTACTGATTCACAAGAAATATTAAGGGCATTTAATATTTAAATCATTAAATTTTTATAAAAATAACAAAGTCAATAATTTAAAAGAGAGCTAATGCATTTAATGCATTAGCTCTCTTTAGAGTTTAGGGAATTGTTATGTCATTTATAAAATTATAAGTAATTTCAATTATGGTATATACAATCCCAATTAAAGTTATAGCTGGTAATAAGATCATATCATCACTCCAATAAAATAATATATATTAATATGGTAATTAAAAAATAAAAAAATATACGTGAATTTTATGTTAAATATAAGATTTTAAACAAATAAATGAGTTATAGGCATTATGCTAATTCCTAAAAATATAGATGCAACAGAAAGTCGTGTATATCCATATTTTCTAGATGAAGGGATAAGCTCATCTAATGATATATAAATCATTATTCCACAAACTACAGCAAAAATTATTCCTAGTATAAGTTCATTAATAAATGGCTTTAAACATAAGAAAGCGATTAATGCACCTAAGGGTTCTGCCATTCCAGAAAGAAAAGAATATTTAATAGCTTTAAATCTGCTTTTTGTTGCAAAGTAAATTGGCATAGCAATAGCAATACCTTCAGGAATGTTATGAAGAGCTATAGCTAAAGTTACAGCAATTCCTAATGAAGCATCTTGATATCCAGAGACAAAAGTTGCAATACCTTCAGGGAAGTTATGTATCATAAGAGCTATAGTTGATACTAAACCAACTCTAAAAATATCAAAATTATTGTTACATTTAGGAACAGTTCCTTTTTCCTCTTCAGGAATAAATATATCAATTAAATAAGCCATTAATGCTCCTATTAGCAAAAATAAAATTGACCATAGGATACCATTAACTTTTCCATGATATTTAGAAATTGCTTCTTGAGCTGTAGGAAATAAATCTGTAAAGGATACTGTAATCATAACACCAGCAGAAAAACCTAAGGAAAAGGTAAGAAATTTTTCATTTCTAGTTTTACTAAAGAAAATAATAACTGCGCCTAAAACAGTTGATAATCCTGCTATTGTGGAAAGTAATAAAGGAAATAATGAAGCTTTATCAATCATTTTCAACCTCTCTATAGTATTGTTACATAATTATTTTATGACTAATAGTAAATAAAAAGAATATAAATTTTTAGAAAAATGGTATAATTGGAAAGTAATGATAGGGTGGGAGAGTGAAATATGTTAGGAACAATAGTAAATTCAATAACAGTAATAATTGGATGTTTAGTTGGACTTATAGTAAAAGGAAGATTAACAGAAAAAATAAGTACTACAATAATGAATGGAATTGCATTATGTGTTTTATACATAGGAATATCAGGAGCGTTAGATGGTGGAGATACGTTAATAATGATAATATCAATAGCTATTGGTGCATTAATTGGAGAATTTATAGATATTGATAAGTGGCTAAATAGATTAGGATACTATTTAGAAAGTAAGTTTAAGAGTGATAAAGATAGTAGTATATCTATAGCAGAAGGTTTTATAACTTCTAGTCTTTTATTTTGTGTTGGAGCAATGTCTATAGTAGGAGCATTAGAAAGTGGATTAAAAGGAAGTTATGATACTTTATTTACCAAGTCTATTTTAGATGGAATATCATCTATTATTTTTACATCTTCTTTGGGAATTGGTGTAATATTCTCTGCAGTAACTGTATTTATATATCAAGGAAGTATAACATTAGGAGCTGGACTTTTGTCTGGAGTATTAAGTAATTCTGTAATTACAAATATGAGTGCTGTTGGAGGATTACTTATAATTGGACTTGGTTTAAATATGCTTGGGATAACAAAGATAAAAATTGCAAATCTACTTCCAGCAATATTTTTGCCTATAATTTTTCAAATATTTTAACTTAATCATATAGAAAAAATAGTTAAAAATGAAATAAAATGTTATAATGTATTTGTAATTATATATTTTCAGGAGGTAAATAATGAAAAAAGATTATTCGTCACTTATTTGGGGACTGATATTTGTTGTTCTAGGAATTATTTTTGGGGGAAATGCGCTTAATATATGGGATATAGATATATTTTTTCCAGGATGGTGGACTTTATTTTTAATTATACCTGGACTAATATCAATGGTTAGATATGGATTTAACTGGGGATCTGGTATACTAGTAATAATAGGATTGGTGTTATTATTCGATGAATTAGATATAATAGATGATGGCGCTATATGGAGGTTAATATTCCCATTACTTTTAGTTGCTATAGGTATTTCTATAATTGCATCATTTTTTAGAAGAGGAACAAAAAAAAAACACTGAATGTGATGAGTATAGTAAAAGTAAATCATATAAGTATGATTCAACTCAATATCCTAGATATACTGCTATTTTAGGTGGTGGAAATTATAAAAATAGTACTGAGGATTTAAAAGGATTAGTTGCAGAAGCTATATTAGGTGGATTAGAAATAGACTTAAGAGAGGCAAAAATAACTGAAGATATAGTTTTAGAGCTTACTGCAGTGCTAGGAGGAATAGATGTATTTATTCCTGATAATGTAAGAGTCGAAATAATATCAGGGGTTCCTATATTAGGTGGATTTGAACATAAAATAAATAGAAACGTTACTTCAGGGCCAAAAGTTAGAATTAAGTATACAGCAGTATTAGGTGGAATAGAAATTAAATAGTATTATTATAATGATAAATATAAAATATTATTGATATAATTTTAGTCTTATGATAAAATCCTAATGCAAATAAAATTTGTAATTAGAATATAGTTTAGTTTTCTAGGGTTCCGCAGTTTAAAACTGGCTGGTCCGAGAGGAAACACACAGTTTGCTGTGGACACGGAAGGATAAAAGCCTGGGAGATATTTTTATAATATCTCTTAGGCTTTTTTGTTTTTTTATTAATAGGAGGATGTATAATGAGTAATTTTAGTTATAAGAATGTTTATATTGAAGAAGGTAAAAGGATTTTAGAGGTTAATATACTTCCAGATAAATACTGTAATTTTGATTGTATATTTTGTCCTATAGGAAGATCAAAAAATAAAGTTGATAGTCAGATATCATTTAATGAAATTGATGTTGATTTAAATGAACTTGAAAATAAAATGGAAGAAACAAAAGCAGATTTAATATTTATTAACTCAAAGGGAGAGGCGTTAATTAATAATAAAATTGATAAAATAATTAGATTTATAAAAAATAAGGGATTAATAGTAAGGTTATTATCTAATGGATATTTATTAGGTAAGGATGAATATAAAAAGATTGCTAATGATTGTGATGAGGTAATTGGTGAAATCAAGGTTATTACAGAGGAACATTTTCAAAAGATTCAAAGACCAATAGAAGGATATACCCTAGATAAGTATATTAGTAATATGGCTTTATTTAATAAACAGTACAATGGAAAATTTATATTTGAAATTACTATTATTAAGGGATATAACGATGATGAAAAGTCAATTAATGAATTAAAAGATATTATTACTAAAATAAATCCTGATAAAGTTATTGTTTCAAGAATAGAAGAGGAAATATTTAAGAAGAAGCTTGGTATATCTGATGAAGAATTACAAAAAATATCAAAAGAACTATTAAGTTATAATTAAATTTTCAATGATAACTAAACTCTTTAGTAGTTTAACAAATATTAAATGTAGTAATATTATTATCAATGTTATATTTTTAAATTTTATAAAAATAAATTTATTTAAAGATATAAAATTATATTATTATTTTTTTGAAATTTCATTTATAATAAGAATAAATATTATTTAACAAATGCTTTATTTTTATATAAACATAAGATAAGTAATAAAGTATAAATAATTGATATTTCAATTATAGAAGAGGATGGTGTTTTAGATGAAAGTTATAATCATCGGTGGTGTAGCAGCTGGAATGAGTGCTGCAGCTAAGTTTAAGAGACTTTCACCCAAAGATGACGTTGTAGTATATGAAAAGGGTGATATTGTATCTTTTGGTGCTTGTGGACTGCCATATTATGTTGGAGGGTTTTTTGAAGATTCAAGAGAAATGATAGCAAGAACTCCTGAACAGTTTAGAGAGTCTGGAGTAGAAATACATACTAAACATGAAGTTACAGATGTAGATTTTTCTAGTAAAAAAATAAAGGTTAAAAATCTTACTACAGATGAAATATTAGAAGAAAGCTATGATAAGTTAATGATAGCTAGTGGTGCAAGAGCAATAATCCCACCAATTAAGAATATTGATTTAGAAAATGTAGTTACATTAAAATCAATGGATGACGGTAATAAGTTAAGAGAATTAATGGCAAATGATGAGTATAAAAAAGTTGCTATTATAGGTGCTGGTTTTATAGGACTTGAAGCTGTTGAAGCTGCTAAGCATAGAGGTAAAGAAGTTACTGTTATTCAACTTCAAGATAGAGTTCTTCAAGAAGTTTTTGATAAGGATATAACAGATCTTTTAGAAGAAGAGTTAAGAGAAAGTGGAGTTAATCTTTTATTATCAGAAACTGTAGTTGAACTTATAGGAGATGGAAAAGTTTCTAAAGTTAAAACTGATAAAAGAGAAATCGATGCAGATATAGTTATACTTGCAACAGGTGTAAAACCAAATACTGATTTCTTAAAAGCAGATGAAATAAGGATGCTTAGAAATGGAGCAATAGTAGTTGACAGCTATGGAAGAACATCAGTAGAGGATGTGTACTCAGCTGGAGATTGTGCTACTATAAATAACTTAATTACAGGCAAAGAAGCATATGTTCCACTTGCAACTGGAGCTAATAAGCTTGGAAGAATAGTTGGGGAAAATTTAGCAGGACAAAATAATTCATTCCAAGGCTCTATGGCATCAAGTTGTATTAAGGTTATGAATATGGAAGCAGCTAGAACTGGATTATCAGAAAAGGAAGTTAAGGAGTTAGGATTTGATTATAAGACTAAATTCATAACTGATATGAATCAAACTAGCTATTATCCAGGTAGAGAAAGAATTTATGTTAAACTTATCTATGATGCACACACTAAAGTTATTTTAGGTGGACAAGTGGCTGGATATAAGGATGCTGTTCAAAGATGTAATGTTTTAGCAGCATGTATTTATGCAAAGATGACAACAGATCAATTAGGAATGTTAGATCTTTGTTATTCACCACCATTCTCAAGAACTTGGGATGTATTAAATGTTGCAGGTAATGTATCAAAGTAAAAAAATGTAAGGACCTCCGGGGTCAATCCAATATTTGGAATGACCCGGAGGTGTTTTATTTCAGTAACAAGTAGCATGCTTGTTATTTACTCTTACTTGATGTAGAGTTAGATTCCTTAAGTTTACTATTTGCTATAGAATTTTCAATTATAGTATAAAAAATAGCATCCTCAACAGCTATATCATTACTATCTTTAATAGTAATTGTATATTTGTGAGTTGGACTAAAGATATTACCATCAATAATATAATCTACATTATCATTATTATCAAAAATTTTATAATCTCTGCAGAAAAGTATGGCATTAGGAATGGCCTTTCCTAAATTATTATGATCTTTATCATAAAAATATTGAACTCTTTTTAATCTCCAGAAATCTTTAAGTTTTTGTTCGCCAATATAACCTGTAGTATTTCCTTCAGAATCCTCAATCAGGGCGAGACGATTAATAGATATATTAAATAATTTTACTTGAGTTAAACCTAGTCTTTTAATTTGACTTTCTTTTTTTATAAGATTACCATGAATATCTTTTAATTTTAAGGTATCTCCGAATATAGGAAATAGTTTTCCTGTAACTTCACCTATTAATACTCCATCACTAAGGATATAATAATGTTTTCTAAAAGAAAAAATCTTTTTTTCTATTGTAATTTCAGTTGAATTATCAATCATTTCATCAAAACTTTGAGTTTGTGGATTTATTAATTCTGTAGAGGTAGTACCAAAAACTCTGATTCTTTGAGCTATATAAAATCCTAAAATGCATACTAAAATTAATATAAGTATTCCACAAAATATCTTTATGAATTTATTAAGAATTTGCATGTTTCCCCCTATATAAAAATACTAATTAGATAATTATAACATTTTTAGATTTTCTCATCAATAAACTTTTAGGAGTAGAAGTAATCCTACATATTTTATATCTTAAGATTATTTAACTTATATTAAATAAAAGGGAGAAAAGTTTCAAGAAAATTACACAAAAACTCAACATAAACCATATTATGGATTGAGGTGATATTATGCAAAAATTATTATTCATAACTTGGAGTGTATCTTATGGATATGGAACTGAAAAATCATTAGCAGCAGTTTTAAATAAATTTGATGATTCAAAATATGATATAAGTATTTTGCCTTTATTTAAGTATTCAAATAATTCAATATTTAATTGTAATATTAAGATATTAGACCCAATCATTGATTATACAAACTCTGAGTTAGATAAAGCTGAAGAACTAAAAAATTATTACAGTTTGCTTGCAAATCCACTTCTTTTTAATAAGTGGATACGAGAAAAATATGATTGTATTATAGCTTGCAATCATAATGCTCCTTCATATTTTGCTTCTTATATAGTTGGAGGCAAAAAAATTATTTGGATTAGGGGAGATATGAGTGAACTTGATTATACTGTACTTGATAAAAATACAAAAGAATATAAATTGGTAAAGCAAGAACATGAAATGCAAGCAAATGTATTGAAAGCATTTGATGAGATTGTAGTTATTTCTAAAGTAACACAAGATACTCTTAAAAAGCTATTTGGGATAACAAAAAATGTAGTTAAAATTTCAAATTCAGTTGATAGTGATAAGATAAAACTTTTAAGTAAGGAGGCAGTTGACATACCAGAAAAAAAGATTTTTACAACATTGGGAAGGATTGATTATAATAAAAATCAAATTTTACTTTTAAAGGCAGCTAAAGAATTAAAAAAGCAACGTAATGACTTTATGATTTATATTTTAGGAGATGGAGATTATCGTACAAAGCTAGAGGAATATATAAAAGATAACAGACTCAATGAGAATGTTAAAATTATTGGGTTTGTTGAAAATCCATATCCTTATGTCAAAAGTAGTATTGCAACTGTTTTAACTTCATTAAGTGAGGGGTTTAGCCTTGCTCTGGTTGAAAGTGTTATGCTTAATACACCTATAATTTCAACTGATGTAGGGGTGGCAAGAGAATTGATTGAAAATTATAATTGTGGAACAATTATTGACTATGATGAAAAGGAATTAGCACAAGTATTGCTTAAATATTTAAATAGATATGATGGATATAAAGAAACTTTTAATATAGACGATGAGTATGAACTTAAAACAGAAATTGATAAAACTATAGCTATTATTGAAAAAGTATTAGGAAAGGCAAGTATGGATTTGAAATTTAAGAAGCTTCCTTATCCAGAGTATACAATAAATTATTATGATCTTAACAATATCAGCATACAAAGCGATACTATGTATGTACTAAGAGTTTTAAAAGACAATGTTCCTTACGAATATTTGATTAATCGAAAAAGTAATAATGATAAATTAATAGTTTTTAACAATGGTGCGATTGCTGGTGGGAATGTAAATGTACCTGTATTTCAAAGGCATAGTTGGGCTAAGCAGATAAAAACATCAGCTGTTTTTTGTATGGATCCTACCATATATATAAATAATTATTTACAGCTTGGATGGGGAATTGGAAAGAATGAGAATTATTATCTTGAAAATAGTAGTTTAATATTAAAAAAAATAATAGAAAAAATGAATATTAGTCTTGATAATACCGTTATTTATGGTACTTCAGCAGGTGGTTACCTATCAATTATTATGGGAATATATTTAAAAGGGGCAAAAGTTGTTGCGGATAATGCTCAATTAGATACTACAAGGTGGATTTTTAAAGAAGCATTAGATAGCGTAATAACCTTTTGTTTTGACAATATTAGTGATTCTCTAAAGTATAGAGAAAGATTTAGTATTGTAGATGCATTTGAAAAAAATAATTATGTTCCCAAAATTTATCTGCATGTAAATTTATGCTCTTTAGCAGATAATTCAACTCAATTAATCCCATTTTTAGATAGGATGGAAAAAAGCGATAATATTTCAGAATATAATGATATTGAAGTTATATTGCATTATGAAAAGGAAAAAGGGCATAATGGATTAAGCTATGATGATGCGATTAATTTTTTATATAAAATATTAGATAAAAATTAAAGTCTATGTAGCTTTTACTACTAAGGCTTTTTATTTATTACGAAATATTGAAATTGAATTTAATACAGCTAAGCTAGGGATAAATAAAAATTATGCAGTCTCTTTATTTATAGAAATATTTTTAATAATGCTATAAATAAAGAGACAAACTATGTTAATTACGAATTATAAGTAAGTCAAATAAAATTAATTTCGTATTTTATGATTTACTTTATCAAAATTTTGTGTAATAATATTATAGATTTTGTGCCTAAATAATAGTAAGTTTAAAATTTATTATTAGTAGTTGCAATAGTATGGATATTTTCAACAGAAGAAAAGGTCCATGCTAAAAAAAAACTATAAAATTAGGAGTGGAAATATGAAAATAGGATTTGATCATGAAAAATATTTAGAGGAGCAATCAAAATATATATTAGAAAGAGTTAATAACTACGATAAATTATATTTAGAATTTGGTGGAAAACTTTTATTTGATTTACATGCAAAAAGAGTTTTACCAGGATTTGATGAAAATGCAAAAATTAAATTATTACATAAATTAAAAGAAAATGTAGAAGTAGTTATATGTGTTTATGCAGGAGATATAGAAAGAAATAAGATAAGAGGCGACTTCGGAATTACTTACGATATGGACGTTTTAAGACTTATTGATGATTTAAGAAGCTATGATCTAGAAGTTAATTCAGTTGTAATAACTAGATATGATGATCAACCTTCAACGACTGTTTTCATAAATAAATTAGAAAGACGTGGAATAAAAGTTTATAAGCATAGAGCTACTAAAGGATATCCAACAGATGTTGATACTATAGTTAGTGAAGAAGGATATGGAAAAAATCCATATATCGAAACAAGTAAACCAATAGTAGTTGTTACTGCACCAGGACCAGGAAGTGGTAAGTTAGCTACATGCTTAAGTCAATTATATCATGAAAATAAAAGAGGAAATATTGCAGGATATTCTAAGTTTGAAACATTCCCAGTATGGAATGTTCCACTAAAACATCCATTAAATATAGCTTATGAAGCAGCAACAGTTGATTTAAAAGATGTTAATATGATAGATTACTTCCATTTAGAAGCTTATGGAGAAACTGCTGTTAACTATAATAGAGATTTAGAAACATTCCCAGTACTTAAGAGAATTATAGAAAAGATTACAGGAAAAGAATCAGTTTATAAGTCACCAACAGATATGGGTGTTAATAGAGTTGGATTTGGTATAGTTGATGATGAGGTTGTTAAAGAAGCTTCAAAACAAGAAATAATAAGAAGATATTTTAAAACAGGTTGCGAATATAAAAAAGGGTATGTAGATAAAGATACTTTTGAACATTCTAAACTTATAATGGATCAGGTTAATTTAAAAGAGGAAGATAGAAAAGTTGTGCTTCCAGCAAGAGAGCGTGCAGCAAAATTAAAAGAAGAAAACAGTAGTATTTGTACAGCTGTTGCCATTGAGTTAAATGATGGAACTATACTTACAGGAAAAGGTTCAGAACTTTTAGATGCATCAGCGGCAGCATTACTAAATTCAATAAAATACTTAGCTAATATAGCTGATGATATGCATTTAATTTTACCGGTGATTTTAGAGCCTATTTTAGATTTAAAAACTAAAACATTAGCAAATCAAAAAGTATCATTAAATTGTGAAGAAGTTTTAATTGCATTAAGTATTTCAGCTGCAACTAACCCAACAGCTCAAGTTGCAATGGAAAAATTATCAATGCTTAAGAATTGTCAAGCTCATTCAACTACAATCTTACCAACAAGTGATGAACAAACATTAAGAAAGCTTGGAATAGATGTAACATGTGATGCAGAATATGCTTCAGAAAGCCTTTTCTACAATAATTAATAAATAGATAAAGTAAAGAGATTATTACAATAGTGAATGTAATAATCTCTTATTTTTATGTAATTTTATGATTAATAAAAAGTACTCACTATTCTTTTTATATATGAATAGTAATAAAGTATATGAAAATATTATGAAAAGGAGTAAATATGGATGACAACTTATAAAGGTATAGATATTAGTAATTGGCAAGGAAGCGTAAATTTCTCAGAAGTAAAGAATAGTGGAGTAGAAATAGTTTATATTAAAGCAACAGAAGGAAATTTTTATACAGATCCATACCTTCAAGAATTTTATGATGGAGCATCTAATAATGGATTATTGATAGGATTTTATCATTTTTTTAGTCCATCAGTTTCTGCATCAGAACAAGCAAGATATTTTACTAACGCTATAAGTGGAATGACAAGTGACTGTAGATTAGTATTAGATTTAGAAGAATCAGGTGGTTATGGAGCTGCAGAATTATCTAGTATTGCAAATGAGTTTTTGGAAGCGGTTGAAGCAAATAGTGGATTAAAAGTTGCTTTATACACTTATGCAAGCTTTGCAAATAATAATATTGAACCTGGATATGGATTAGAGAAATATCCTTTGTGGATAGCAGAGTATGGAACTAGTTATCCAGAAAGTAATTCAATATGGGGAAGTAGTTATGCAGGATGGCAATATTCAGATACTGGATATACACCAGGTGTAAATGGAAATACAGATTTAGATACCTTTAATAGTGAGGTATTACTAGATAGTAAAGTGACTATCTCTGGAAATAGAAATCAAGAGTCAGAAAATGGGGCTATAAAATATTATGTAGTTCAAGCGGGGAATACATTGAGTGGAATAGCAGCAAAGTTTGGAACTACAGTTCAGGCATTATCTCAATTAAATAATATAACAAATCCTAATTCAATCTATGTAGGAGAAGTTTTAAAGATATATGGAGATAACAAAGTTCAAAGAGGAAATAATAATTTCAGTACTACCTATGTTGTACAATCAGGAGATACTTTAAGTGGAATAGCAACAAGATTTGGTACAACTGTACAAGAGTTAACACAATTAAATGATATATCAAATCCTAATTTGATATATGTTGGAGAAGTATTAAAACTTCCAGTTTCTAACTCAGTTAAGAGTGGAGCATCATCTAAGCAATATCAAACAACTTATGTAGTACAATCGGGAGATACTTTAAGTGGAATAGCGGCAAGGTTTGGAACTACAGTACAATATTTAGCTAGAATAAACGGAATAGTAAATCCGAACTTAATATATGTAGGACAAATATTAAAAATTAGAGCATCTGGGGTATCAGCACAAAGAGGAAATTCTACAACAACTTATGTAGTTAAATCTGGTGATACTTTAAGTGGAATAGCAGCAAGGTTTGGAACTACAGTTTCTAATTTGGTTGCATTAAATGATATTTCAAATCCTAATTTAATATATGCAGGGCAAGTTTTAAAAGTTTAGTTATTCTGAAATAAAAACAAATTAAGAAATTAAAGTTTAATAAAGTAAATATTAAGAAGGATAAAATAAGTTGTAAGCTTATTTTATCCTTAATTAATTTTTTAAAATAATTATAGTTAAAATAAATAGTGTTAAAGCAATTATTTAATAATAGTATTACTTAGAATTTATAGAATAACTAATAATATCTCTAGGAATAATAAATATAGATACAGTAGATATTTATGAAAGGAATTTGTTTTGATGAGTGAAGAGAGAGTTAAAATAATACCTCTTGGTGGATTAGGGGAAATAGGAAAGAATATTACTGCTATAGAATGTGATGATGAAATTGTTGTTATTGATTGTGGAGTAGCATTTCCTGATGAAGAAATGTATGGTGTTGATTTAATAATTCCTGATATTACTTATTTAAAAAATAATGTGGAAAAAATTAAGGGTATTTTTTTGACACATGGACACGAGGATCATATAGGGGCATTGCCATATGTATTAAAAGAAATTAATGTACCTCTTTATGGAACCAAGTTAACTATTGGTATTGTTAAAACAAAGCTTGAAGAACATAATATTTTATCAGATGTAAAATTAAATAATGTTGAACCGGGAGATGTAGTTTCATTTAGGAAGCTTAAAGTAGAGTTTATAAGAAATACTCATAGTATTGCAGATTCGTGTAGTTTAGCTATATTTACACCAGTGGGAATAATACTTCATACAGGTGACTTTAAAATTGATTATACTCCTATAGATGGACAAAAGATGGACTTACAAAGAATATCTAATCTAGGAAAAGAGGGTGTAGTCTTATTAATGGCAGACAGTACCAATGTTGAGAGACAAGGTCATTCATTGTCAGAAAAAAGTATTGGATTCACATTAGATAGGATTATTAGTAAGGCAAAGGGAAGAGTTATAGTTGCTACTTTTGCATCTAATATACATAGAATGCAGCAAATAGTTGATGCATCTTTTAAAAATAATAGAAAGGTTGTTTTTAATGGAAGAAGTATGGAGAATATTTCTAAGGTAGCTATGGAATTAGGATATCTACATATACCAAATAATGAGGTTATTAGCATTGATGATTTAAAAAATTATGAAAATGATAAAATAACATTAATAACAACTGGAAGCCAAGGTGAGCCTATGGCGTCATTGGCAAGAATAGCATTTTCAAATCATAGAAAAATAACTATAGAGCCTAATGATACCTTTATAATTTCTGCATCACCAATACCTGGAAATGATAAATTGATATCAAGGGTTATAAACCAGTTATTTAGAAAAGGAGCAGATGTAATATATGAGGATTTAGAGGATGTACATGTATCAGGTCATGCCTATCAGGAGGAGTTAAAACTTATACATACATTGGTTCATCCTAAATATTTTATGCCTGTTCATGGAGAATATAGACATTTAAAACATCATGGTGATTTAGCAGAAAATTTAGGAATGAAAAAGAACAATATATTTATATTAGAGACAGGAAATGTTTTAGAGCTTACTAAGGATGGATGTAAAAAAGAGGGTAAAGTTAGAACAGGAGCAATATTTGTTGATGGTTTAGGTGTTGGTGATGTTGGAAATATTGTATTACGTGATAGAAGACATTTAGCTCAAGATGGTATGTTAACTATTGTTGTTGCTATAGAAAGAGATACTTTAAGTATTGTTTCTGGACCTGATGTAATAACAAGAGGTTTCGTATATGTTAAGGAGTCAGAGGCCCTTATAAATAAGGTAAAAGAATTATCTGTAAATGAGTTAGAAAGATGTTTAAGTATGGGAGTTATTGAATGGTATGTATTAAAGGGAAATATTAAGAAGACTGTGGAAAATTATATTTATGAAACTACAAAAAGACGTCCTACAATAATTCCAATTATTATGGAAACATAAATGCATTGAAAATAAGTAGATAGTTGTTGTATAATTTATATGTAAACATTTAAAAGGGGAGAAAAGGGGAAAAATATGAATACAGTAACAGCTAAAAGATATCAAGATTTGATGCAAGAATTTTTAAAAACTCCAAGAAGTAATGTTAAAGGTTTTAGAAAAAAATATGAAGAGGTTTTAAATGAATTTTTAAACTTAGATGAGGTTTATGTAATAGCTTCTAGAAGTGCAACAGTTGAAGAAGTTAATGAAAATAAAGCTAGACCATTATGTGCATTAAACCATAAAAAATTACCATGCATGTGGTTTTTCTCTGAAAAGGAGTTTGCACAAAATTTTGTAAAACATTTTGGAATTATAAAAGATGGAACTGAATATATAATAAAACTTCAAGGTGAAGATTTAATCAAAGTTATAAAGTTTGGAATATTTAATGGAGTTTATCAATTTTCTATAGATGAAGGTAAATGTACTATGGTTATGGTACCATATGATTTATTAAATACTTATTTAGTTAATAATGGAGAAGAAAACTTTTTAGATAAGAATCAATATGAATTAATGGTATTATTTACCATGATGAAATTCCATAAAAAGCTTGTATATGCAATTGAAAGTGATGATAAAGATAATAATGGTAAAAATATATTAGCAGCAGATAGAAGTGGTGTACTTAATATTTTTGCCCAAAAAGATGATGCGAATATTCATAAATATGATATTGGATATGGAAGAAAAGAAGCTATAGGACTTAATATTATTGAATTTAGGAATGCAATTAATTCAATTATTGATAGTATTGAAACAGTTAGATTCGAAATAAAAGAAAATATTATTGAAATAAAAAGCAGTAAATTAGCTTATATATTAAATGAAATGGTAAAGCTTGAATATAAATAAATACAATAATTAATAAAACTACTCATAATAAAAAATATGGGTAGTTTTATTAATATAAAGAAGTTTTATAGCTATATAATAAAAATTTATATAGCTTTATTATGAAATAGGTGATATAAAAATAATAGAAAGAAAAAAGCTTATAGTTATGTAGGATACATAATTAAAGCTTTAAAGTAAAAAAATATAAGTATACTATTTGAGAGGAGAATTTCTATGAAAGACTTATTAGATAAAGGAGCTGTAGTACAAAGAGATATGGAAACATATGCAATAGCGCCGCATTTAACAGGGGGACTTATAACTCCGAAGCAACTTAGGGATATTGCAGATGTTGCAGAAAAGTATAATGCATCAGCTGTAAAGGTAACTGGAGCTCAAAGAATTGCTATTGTTGGAATAAAGGAAGAAGATATTGATAAGGCATGGGCTGATTTAGGAATGAAGCCAGGAGCTGCTATAGGACTATGTGTAAGAAGTGTAAAGATATGTCCAGGAACTACTTTCTGTAAGAGAGGTTTACAGGATTCAGTAGCAATAGGATCAAAATTAGATGGAGCATTCCATGGAAGAAATCTTCCTAACAAATTAAAAATAGGAGTTAGTGGATGTCCAAATAGCTGTGCTGATAGCCATACTAGAGATATTGGTTTAATAGGTGGACCAAAAGGATGGATTCTTTATCTTGGAGGAAGAGGTGGAGTTATTCCTAGATTAGGGGATAGAATCGCTATGAATATTCCAGATGAAAGAATTTTTGATGTAGTTGAAAAAGTAATAGATATCTATGCTGAAAATGGTCAAGGAAGAGAAAGATTAGGAAACTATATAGATAGAATTGGATTAGATGAGTTTAAGAAATTATTAAATATTGAAGAATTCTTAAAAGCTTAAAAAATTAAAAAAAGCAAAAGGCAAGTTAAATTATTAATGATAATTTAATTTTATCCTTTTGCTTTTTTATTTTATATGAATAACTTTAAAGTTTTAATAGTGAAAAATTATTTACTTAAAATAAATATAGGTTATACTAATTAAATGAACAATAATAAATTTAATAAAAATGAGGGAAATATATTGGATAATACATTTAAGAAATATAATTTATGTGATGAGATAATAAAAGCATTAGATGGTATAGGTTATAGTAAACCTTCTGATGTTCAAAGTAAGGTTATACCTGAAATATTAACTGGTAAAGATGTTGTAGTTAAATCACAAACAGGAAGTGGAAAGACTGCAGCATTTGGAATACCATTATGTGAAAAAACACTTTGGGAGGATAGTAAACCACAAACTTTAATTTTAACACCAACTAGAGAACTTGCAATTCAAGTTAAAGAGGAATTAACTAATATAGGAAGATTTAAAAGAATAAGAGCTGTTGCAGTATTTGGAAAGCAACCATTTTCTGATCAAGCAAGAGAGTTAAAACAAAAAACTCATATTGTAGTTGGAACTCCAGGTAGAGTATTTGATCATATTGATAGAGGAACATTAGATATTTCGAATATAAAATATTTAGTAATAGATGAAGCTGATGAAATGCTTAATATGGGATTTATAGATCAAGTGAGAGATATAATAAATACCTTAAATAAGAATAGACAAACAATGCTATTTTCAGCAACTATTCCAGAGGAAATAATGGGGTTATGTAAAATGTACATGAATAATCCTGTTAATGTTGAAATTAAAGCACAAAAATTAATAACTGATAATATAAATCATGAATTATATAGATTTGAGGAATTTTATAAATTAGATAATTTAAGTAAACTTTTAATAAGTGAAATTCCAGAAACAGCAGTTATTTTCTGTAAAACAAAAGAAAATGTTGATAAAGTTTTTGAAAATTTAAATAAAAAAGGCTACTCTGTAAGCAAAATTCATGGTGGAATGCTTCAAAAAGACAGACTTGAAGTTATGGATAAGTTTAAAAAAGGTAATTTTAAAATATTAGTGGCTACGGATGTTGCAGCAAGAGGAATTGATGTAGAAGGAATTACTCATGTAATTAATTATGATTTGCCAGTTGAAAAAGAAGCTTATGTTCATCGTATAGGAAGAACAGGTAGAGCAGGAGCAAAGGGAAAAGCCATTTCTTTTGTTAATCAGTATGAAGATAGACTGTTAGATATGATACAAGAGTACATAGGATTTAAAATTTCAGTTGTAGGAGAAATTGCTGAAGTAAGCAAGGAAAAAAGAGATGAAGCAATAAAAGCTTTAAAATCAAAGCCAAAGGTTAAAAAAGAAAAAGCTAAAGTTATAAATAAAAATATAACTAAGATATATTTTAATGGTGGTAAAAAGAAGAAATTAAGAGCAGGAGACTTCGTAGGAGCAATATCTAGAATAGAAGGAATAACTGCAGAGGATATCGGTATAATAGATGTACAGGATACTGTTTCTTATGTTGATATTTTAAATGGTAAAGGTAATAAAGTAATTGAAGGACTTAAAAACTCAACTATAAAAGGTAAAAAACTTAGAGTTGAAAAAGCTAGAAAATAAATTTAATAATATTGCGAACTAAAGCGTTAATGCCGTGATGCCGAAAATTAATGATATAACCTCCATTAAGTCATATAATTTCGCTAAGAATTTATATTATTATTTACATAAAATTAGCTAAAGCTTCGAAGTTCGCTATCGCTTACCTCAGCTTCTTAACGCTAATTTTATTACAATAATAATTAAATTCTAAAGCTTATTATATAATACTTTCTTCCGGTTATATCATTAATTTTTCTCTATCACTAG
>NZ_SMUS01000028.1 GCF_004353185.1 Clostridium cuniculi
TTACACCTCCTAGTACCATACCTTATTGCTTTTTAGCTTGTACATCAATATTTTCAGTGCTACCTATTTTTTAATATATTTATAATTATGATTTATAACATTATTTTATCCATATTTTATATTTTTATTACTAATAAATCCTTTAGCCCCTCCCCCTAAAATTAAATTTTAGAGCTATAAAAAAATATATAGCTCTAATTAATTAATTTTTCAAAAATTCTTCACTATATTTATCTATAGATTCTGACACACATTCCATTAAAAGCTTTTGATATTTAGGATCTGATAACATTCTATCCTCATTATAATTACTCATAAATCCCATTTCTAATATAACAACTGGCACTCTAGACCAGTTAAATCCAGTTATATCATTTCTCTCAAAAACTCCATTAACCTTTATATTATTATTTTGTAGAGTACTCTTTAGTATTTCTGCATATTTATTACTTTC
Organism: Clostridium cuniculi; assembly: GCF_004353185.1. Lineage (GTDB taxonomy): Bacteria > Bacillota > Clostridia > Clostridiales > Clostridiaceae > Clostridium > Clostridium cuniculi. The sequence continues at coordinate 455 of NZ_SMUS01000028.1, forward strand.
ACAATAAATATTTTTTGTATATTGTGAATTTTTTGCTGGCACTAATATAGTAGCTCCAGTTTTTCCTGAATCATTAATACTATCACAATGAATTCTAATTGTCATATCTGCATTTGCATTATTAGCAATTTCTGCTCTTTCCGCATTACTAATATTAACATCAGCAGTTTCTCTAGTCATAATTACATTATAATTTTTTTGTACTAGTAAATCTTTTAATATCATTGCTGCTTCTAGATTTACAACATGCTCAGCCTTTTTTGTCGCAATTCCTGCTGTTCCAGATGACACTCTTGGTTTCTTATTTCCAGAACCTGGAGCAACCGGCTCCCCTTTTGGATCACCTTTTCCTTGATGTCCAGGATCTATACATACTGTAAACTCTTTATTTAAAATTTCGCCTTCCTTATTACATTCGTAAGCTTTTGTATAACTTGATGCACTTAAACTAAATATAATTAATATAGCTATTAAAGATGCTGATATTTTTTTTAACATATTTCCTCCATCTATTTTAATAAATTAAGAGGCCAATACTAACTGTATTTAGCCTCTTAATTTATTTATTTTTTACTTAGGATACATATTTATTAATAATAAAAATCCTGGAATCCATGCTGTGAATATTCCATCAAATACAGAAAGATATCCGACAAACTTCCCCAAATCTTTTTTCATCACAAGTTCTATAAATCCAGTTAACCATAATAATCCCCATAATAACCATATGAAAATCCAATATATGTTACCTATTGTAAAATCTATAAATCTTAGTGTATTAGCATCAATAAATGCTAATGGTATAGTATTAATTGCAACAAATAAACAATACCAACCATATAGTCTTCCATCTAAATTGAATATGCTTCTAGCTGCAATATACAAATATGTAAATCCAAACAATAATCCTGTTCCTGCAGCGAAATAGTTTCCTTGTATTACTGCTACTATATTTAAAATAAATGATAGCATACCTGTAAATACATTAAATACAGCACTTGATTTAGCGTCTACATTACATAGTCTTCCTATTCCATTTAAAATAAGAACTACTCCTACATAAATTAAAACTACTCCTAACATCGTTCTCCTCCTTTGCTTTTTTCTAAAAATATAATCTTTTAATCTATTTTAGTTTCATAATTTTCTTTAAAGAATTCTTGATCTAAACCTTTTCTTTGAATTTCTTCACTTACTTTAATTGACTTAGTCTTATCTACTAATTTAAATATTAAAAATGTTACTAAGATAGAATAAACGCCTATTATTACAGCTCCTAAAGCCTGAATTAGAAATTGATGTAATCCTGCACTAACACCATTTATACGAGGATCTGCAAATATTCCTATTAACAAAATACCTAATAATCCTCCCATTCCATGTACTCCCCAAACATCTAATGCATCATCCCACATTTTTCTTTCAAACTCAACACAGTAGAAACATACTAGTGCCCCTAAAGCACCAATAATTAATGCACTTAAAGGTTTAACATATCCTGATGCAGGTGTTACCGTTGCTAAACCTGCAATAGCTCCTATTATTGCTTCAAGGAAGGATGCTCTTTTAGTATGTATAGCATGTAAAATTAACCATACTACCATTGCTGATGCAGCTGCAACTCCTGTATTAGTGAAAACAATGGCTGCAATATCAGCAGCTGCTATTGTCCCACCAGCATTAAATCCAAACCATCCAAATAACAATAATCCTGCTCCAATTGCTACTAAACCTAAATTAAATGGTCCCTTTTCATTTTTAACTTTTCTTTCTCCAAGTACATAAATTCCACCCAAACATCCAAATCCTGATGTTATATGTATTACAGCTCCACCAGCAAAGTCAACAAATCCTAATTTACTTAAGAATCCGCCGCCCCAAACCCAATGTGCTACTGGAAAATATATTAAAATCATCCAAAGAATTAAGATTTTAATCCATCCACTTACTGTTAATCTATTTGCAAATGCTCCTGTCATTAACGGCGCTGTTATAATTGCAAACATCATTTGATACATAAAAAACAATATAAATGGTATTGTTTCGCTATATCTCAAATCTACTGTAAATGTTACATCATTAAATGCAAAAAATTGTAGTGGATTACCTATAATGCCGCCAATATCATCACCAAAAACTAAACTGAAGCCTCCAAAAATCCATAATAAGGAAACAACTCCAATTGCTATAAATACTTGGAACATTATAGTTAAGGCATTTTTTCTTTCAACTAATCCTCCATAAAAAAATGCTAATCCTGGGGTCATAATTAAAACAAGTGTAGTAGCTAATATCATAAAAGCTACGTCACCATGAATAATCATAGAATCACTCCTTTAATCTTCTTTTGTTTAACTTTTAAATAAAACTTTTTAGTATTTTCTTATAATTAAATCCTTAGATCCTAAGAAACTTTTTCTAATATAATTATGACAAGCCCCCGTTACTTGCTCTATATGTTGTGTTAAATTCCCTAATACTCTGAGAACAAATCCATTAATCTCTAATTTTGATATTCCAAAATCTATAGGTAAATTTAGCTTTTCAATTACATCTCTTAATTCATCTATAACTTTATCGTCTATATTTTTATTAATAACTAGTAATGTTCCAAAATTCAGGTATTCTTCAAAAAAGCCTAATTTTGTTACATCGTTATTATTAGGATTAACAATTAAATTATCTAATAATACCAACTTATTATTTACATATACATTACTTTTTAATTGTACACTTCTATATTTAAAATTTTCTCCTTCTGGAGACCATCCAGCTGTAATCCCATCACTATATATTAATGTTGAACTTTCATCTAAATATATATTATTAACTTGCTTATAAATTGCATCTTTATATAAAATAACATTATCAGTTATATATTCTAAAACACTATTTTTACCTAATTCTATTTCTGTTTCTTGTTGTGTCATTATATTATTTAGACACTTATAAACTTTTGCTGCTGCTTGTGTTGTTATTATAGCTCTTGCATTATCTTTTAGCTTAAATCTATTTTTGTATTTTTCTCCTTCAATATACCCTCCTCCAAGCTGTAATAAATAAAATGTAGGTATATTTTCTCTATCCATTTTAATAGTAGGAGATACCTTTACTAATCCTTCATAAAACTTTTTAGTTGCAATTGTTTTATCATCTTTTCTTTCTAACACTAAATCTATAAATCCAGAATATTCACTTTTAATTTTCGCTTCTTTAAACATATTATGAAATTCCCTCTAATAAACAATTTTTCTTAATCCAATTTATGACACTTTCAATTCCTTCATCTGTTTTAAGATTAGTAAAAATAAAACTATTTTCATCTCTAAAAGCTAATGTGTCTTTTCTCATAACTTCTAAATTTGCTCCAACATATGGAGCCAAATCAACTTTATTTATTATAAACAAATCGCTTTTTATCATACCTTGACCTGCTTTTCTTGGGATTTTCTCACCTTGAGCAACATCAATAATATATATAGAAAAGTCAACTAAATCAGGACTAAATGTTGCAGCTAAATTATCGCCACCACTTTCTAAAAAAATAATATCTAAATCATCAAATCTTCTTTTTAATTCTTCTAATGCTTCAAAATTCATTGATGCATCTTCTCTTATTGCTGTATGTGGACAACCTCCTGTTTCAACTCCAATAACATGATCTTCACTTAAAACAGAATTTTTAACCATAAACTTAGCATCTTCTTTAGTATAAATATCATTAGTTATAACAGCACATTTATACTCATTATTCATTGCTCTAGTTAATCTTTCTATAAGTAATGTTTTTCCACTACCTACTGGTCCTCCAACTCCTATAACTACTGGTTTCATATTGCAACACCCTTTCAATAAATATTAAATTTATTTATTTTGAATTATGAATAAGTTTCCTCATTCATAATTCAAAATAAAATATATTTGCATGTAATTTTCTTTACAAACCTTCTATTTAATTAAGACATAAATAATCTAAATTCCATAGTCTCATGCTTAATTTGAGATAATTCTAATCCTGGGCTATTAGCTCCAAAATAATCATCATCCAAACTTATAACAATATCATATAGACTTTCAAATTTCTCACTAAACTCTTTTAATAATAATTGCCCATCCTTTTGTCCTAAAGGAATAGTTCTTACAGCATTACTTATAAGAGTAGATACAGTACTATACATATGGTAAATTATAGCTTCTTTTAAATTAAAACCTAGAGAATACATTAACATTCCAAATACAATTGCTGGATGTCCAAATGCTTCTTTATTGACAATTTTAGTATTATATTCTTTTAACAAATCAAAATCATATAAATCCAAGAAAAGCTTAATCATTCTACTTGCAACTAATTTTCCACCGTTTCTAGTTTCAATAGCAACAGTTTGAACAGTTATACGATTATCTAAATCTAAGATACTTTCTAAATCATCATTGTTTAAATATTCATATAGCATTCTAATTGATAAAGCATCACTAAAAATAAATTGTTCATTTAAATATACTTTCAACCATTCTCTAAAAGTTTCTGTATTATAAACTTTTTTTAATCTTAAATAAGTTTCCATACCATATGAATGGTTAAATGATCCAATTGGAAAATTTGAGTCACATATTTGAATAACCTTTAAAACATCAGCAATATTATTATTAATTGGCATGTGTATGAGTGTGCCCAAATTCCACGTGCCTGAAAGCTTTCTTTAATTTTAAGTTCTCTCTAGAATAATTTATATTATCTCGCTTTAATTCACCTTCTACTAATGCATCATATTGAATTATCATTTTTCCATCTTCAAATTGTGCTTGTAAATGTCTATTTCCAAGACTATGAGCAATAATTCCCATCTCTGTAATACTATTTGGCTTTATAACTAAAACATCATCACCTTTAATCTTTACTATAATAATATTTTTATCATCACGGTAAAGTATATCTCCGTCTTTCAACTCAATATTTTCAGATAATGCTATACCATATTCATGATTATGATCTGAATTAACTCTCATTATCCTTTTTAATGCTTCTTCACTAGTTATGTATATCTTTTCTATATGTACGTCATTTAAATTATCTATTTCATTTATATTTCCTAATACTTGATTAAAAATCATATAACCTTCTCCTTAATTTTAGAATAAGAAATATCTTTGAGCTAATGGTAATTCACTTGCTGGTTCACAAGTTATTAATTCACCATCAACTGTTACATCATAAGTTTGAGGATCTACTCTGATTTCTGGAGTAGCATCATTAAGCTTCATATCTTTCTTTGTTAAATTTCTAATTCCACCTACTGGTAATACTGTTTTTTCTAATCCTAACTCTTCTTTTATTCCATGTTCATAAGCATACTTAGAAACAAAAGTAATACAAGTTGATTCTTTAGCTTTACCAAATGCTCCATAACAATCTCTATATATAACAGGTTGACATGTTGGAATAGAAGCATTTGCATCACCAATTATTCCTCTAATTGCCATACCACCCTTGATTATTAAATGTGGTTTAACACCAAAATATGGTGGTTCCCAAAGTACTAAGTCAGCTATCTTACCAACTTCTACTGAACCAATATATTGATCCATACCTTGTGCTATAGCTGGATTAATTGTATATTTAGCAATATATCTTCTAACTCTATTATTGTCGCTATATTCACTATCATCTGGGAAAGTTCCTCTTTGCTTCTTCATCTTTGAAGCTGTTTGCCAAGTTCTTGTTACAACTTCTCCGATTCTTCCCATAGCTAATGTATCAGAACTCATAATACTAAAAATACCCATATCTTGGAATATATCTTCTGCTGCTATTGTTTGATGTCTAATTCTTGAATCAGCAAATGCTATATCCTCTGGAACTTTTGCATCTAAGTGGTGACAAACCATAAGCATATCTAAGTGTTCTGCTATTGTATTAATTGTATAAGGTTTTGTTGGATTAGTTGATGCAGGTAAAACATTTATTTGTGATGCTACCTTCATTAAGTCTGGTGCGTGACCACCTCCAGCACCTTCTGTATGATATGTATGAATTACTCTACCAGCAATTGCTTGAATAGTATGCTCTACAAATCCACCTTCATTTAAAGTATCACTATGTAATGCAACTTGAATATCATATTTTTCAGCAGTTTCTAATGCATAATTAATAGCAGACCTTGTTGCTCCCCAGTCTTCATGAACCTTAAGACCAATTGCTCCTGCTTCAATTTGTTCAGCATTTACATCAATATTAGCTCCACTACCTTTTCCTAATAAACCAACATTTACTGGCCATCCATCTGCAGATTGTAACATTTGTTTAATATTCCATGGACCTGGAGTTGAAGTAACAGCATTTGTTCCATCAATAGGGCCTGTTCCTCCACCAACTAATGTAGTTATACCATTTTCTAATGCAACTTCTGCACAACCTGGATGAATATAGTGAACGTGAGTATCTATTCCACCAGCTGTTAAAATTCTACCTTCACCAGCTAAAGCTTCAGTTCCAACGCCAACTACAAAGTCAACGTTATCCATTGTATCAGGGTTCCCCCCTTTACCTATAGCAAGAATTTTACCGTCTTTAATTCCTACATCGGCTTTATATATTCCAGTATAGTCTACTATAGTAGCTCCTGTTATTATTAAATCAGCAACTTCTGGATTTTTACTAGTTTGTGTAGCATTTTGTCCCATACCATCTCTAAGAGTCTTTCCTCCACCAAACTTACATTCATTGCCATAACCTGTATAATCTTTTTCAATTTTTATAAAAAGATCAGTATCTCCTAATCTAATACTATCCCCTTCTGTTGGGCCAAATAATTCTGCATATCTATGTCTATCAATTTCAAAACTCATTACTTTTCACCGCTCCCTTTTGACATTCCATCTAAGAATCCATCACACATATTTCTAATTCCATAAACTCTTCTATATCCACCGATATCAATTAAGTTTACTTCTTTTTTATCTCCAGGTTCAAATCTAACAGCTGTTCCTGAAGGGATATCTAATCTTTTTCCCCAAGCAGCCTCTCTATCAAAATTTAAGGCATCATTTACTTCATAAAAGTGATAATGTGATCCTATTTGCACTGGTCTATCTCCAGTATTAACAACTTGTAATTTGATTGCTTCTTTTCCTTTGTTATATTCAATTGTTCCCTCTTGTATTTTTAATTCACCAGGTGTCATATTCTAAACCTCCTTATTTAATTGGTTCATGTACTGTTACTAATTTTGTTCCATCTGGAAAAGTACATTCAACTTGAACAGCATGAATCATATCTGGAACACCTTCCATAACTTCATCTTTTGATAAAATTTTTGTTCCGTAATCCATTAAATATTCAACTGTTTTTCCCTCTCTAGCTCCCTCTAACATTTCATCTGTTATAATTGCCATAGCTTCAGGATAATTTAACTTTAATCCTTTGCTTTTTCTTTTTCGAGCTATATCAGCTGCAACAGCAACCATTAATTTTTCTTGTTCTCTAATTGTTAAATGCAAAATAAATTCCTCCTTTTTCTAGTAATAAATTCTAAATTTATTACATATTTCTTATTTTTCCAATATTTTTATATTTTATTCTCTTTATTTAGACTTTTTATTCGTAGAAAGTTACTTTTCCATTCAAATCATAATAAGCTCCTATAACCTTAACTTTTCCTTGGTTTATTAATGATTTAACTGCATCATCTTCAGATATTTCTTTTACTACTGAATCAATATTATTATGAATTGCATCATCTATAGTTCCATCTTTATTAATACTTGGAGTTATTTTTTCTACAAATGATTCCATATTTCCTGTAACTTTTTCACCTTTAACTACTTCATTATATGTTGCAGTTACAGCTCCACAACTTTGATGTCCCATTACTACTACTAATGGTGTATTTAAATGTTCAACCGCATATTCAATAGAACCTAAAGCATCATCATCTACAACATTTCCAGCAAGTCTTACATCAAATATTTCACCAAGCCCTGCATTAAAAACAGTAGTAGGAGTTACTCTTGAATCTGAACAAGATACAATTACTGCATATGGATTCTGACCATCCTTTAAAGAATCTCTTCTCTCTTGATTTACATTTCTTAATATTGATGTATCTGTAACAAATCTAGCATTACCATCCTTTAACATTTGTAATGCGTCATCAGCTGATGATACTGTTGTATCCACTACTATAATTTCAGCTATACTATTCTCTGGAGTATTATTTGTAGTATTATTAGTGGTATTATTTGTTGTATTATCTCCACAACCTACTAAAAACATTGCACTAACAATTAACATTGATATTAACCTTTTCTTCATTAATTTTCCTCCTCTTTTTATGCTTTTATATAATTAAATTTATACATACCTTTTAATTATGTTTACTAAGTATAATATGAGCGAAAATTTAATAACATATTCATTTAATTTAATTCAAAATAAATAACCATCATAAGTAACAAAATAATCTTGTTACTTATGATGGTTATGATAAGTATATTTTTATTTATATACAAAATGGCCCTTCTTAATCTCTATCCAATTCATTTCCTCTTTAAAAAATTCTTTATTATTAAATTCATACTTGCTTATATCACTTAACTGAATCTCTTTAACTTCATCTTCCAATATTGCTTGTAATAAGGCCTTTGTATATGGATGAATTGGGTTATTATACAATTCTTCAGTGTCTGCAAGTTCAACTAATTTTCCTTTATATATTACAGCTATTCTATCACTAATATATCTAAGCATTGATAGATCATGAGAAATAAATAAACATGTTAATTTCTCATTACTCTTTAAATACTTAAATAAATTTATAATTTGAGCTTGCATAGATATATCTAATGAAGCTATTGGTTCATCTGCTATAATAAACTCTGGATTACTTGAAAGTGCACGAGCTATTGCCACTCTTTGTCTTTGACCTCCTGAAAAATCATATGGATATTTATTAATATATTCTTTATCAAGTCCAACTAAATTCATCATTTCATGTACTTTTTTCTCTCTATCAATTCTATTTTTATAAACTTTCTTTATTTTTAATGGCTCATAAATTATATCACCTATAGTCATTCTAGAATTTAATGATGAAGTTGAATCTTGAAATATAAATTGCATCCTTTCACTTACTAACTTCTTTTGAAGTTTATTATTACTACTTATTTCAACACCATTATAAATAATTTTTCCATCAGTTATCTTATTAATTCCCACTATGCTTTTTCCTAAAGTAGATTTTCCAGAACCTGATTCTCCAACAAGACCTAAAAACTCTCCCTTATATATTTCTAATGATAGATTATCAATTGCTTTTACTACTTTATTTTTATTTAATTTAAAATACTGTTTAAGATTTTTAATCTCTAATAAACTTTTACTTTCCATAATTAATTGACTTGCTCCTCTTTTACACTAATTAACTTCATAGCTTTAGGATGAAGTAACCAGGTAGCCGCATAATGACTTTCACTTACTTTAAACATAGGTGGTTCTTCCAAAAAATCTATAACTAATGGATTTTTATTTCTTATAGCAAAGGCATCTCCTTTAGGAGGATTTAAAAGATTAGGTGGCATACCTTCTATTACTTCTAAATATTCCTTACCTTTATTCATTGATGGAAGACATCCTAATAACCCTATTGTATATGGATGTTTTGCATTTAATAATATTTCCTCTTTCTTTCCTATTTCCATAATTTTTCCTGCATACATTACAGCAACTCTATCAGCAATTTTAGATACAACTCCAAAATCATGAGTAATAAATATAATAGATAACTTTTTTTCTTTTTGTATTGATTTTAATAAATCTAATATTTGATATTGCACTCGAACATCTAAGGCAGTGGTTGGCTCATCAGCAATTAAAATCTTAGGATTACATGCTAAACTAATAGCTATAACTATTCTTTGTCTCATGCCCCCTGAAAATTGATAAGGATATTGATTATATCTATTTACTGCATCTTCAATTCCTACTAACTCCATTAATTCAATTGCTTTCTTTTTAGCCTCAGATTTACTTGTTTTATTGTGTATTTTTACAACTTCAGCTATTTGCTTTCCAACACATATAGTTGGATTTAACGATGTCATTGGATCTTGAAATATCATTGAAATATCTTTTCCTCGTATTTTACTTATATTCTTTTCCTTTATTTTAACTAAATCATAATTATTTAATAATATTTCTCCATTTCTTATATAACCATTATTGGGTAATAATTTTATTAAACTTCTACATAACATAGACTTGCCACATCCTGATTCCCCTACAATAGCTAAAATTTCTCCATCATATAAATCAAAGGAAACATTTCTTATTGCTTTTACTTCACCACAATCAGTTTTAAAATTTACCTCTAAATTTTTGACTTCCAATAATTTATTCATTACAAATTTTCTCCTATTATAACATTATTGCTATCTAGATCTACTATTTCTATAACTATTCCAAATCCCACTCCTCTACATTCCAGAATATTCCCACCCCATGATGTCCTAAAACTGTTTCCGTTGTTATTCCCTTCAAATTGCTATTTGCAACATAAATTGCATCTATATAAGCAAAAAATGTATAAGGCATATCTTTAGTCATTTCTTCTTGAAATTCCTTATAATATTTTAATCTCTCTTCATATACATCAGTCTCTCTTGCTTCAACTAACAATTCATCTATTTTACTATTAGAATAAGCGCTATAATTAGCTCCTCCATTAGTAGAAAATACTTTATAAGTATGATCATCAGGATCAAAAGGGCTTCCCCATCCAATTAAAAAACTATCTTGATTTTCCCAATCAATTTTTGAATTAACTACTACCTTTACATCCGCACCAACTACTTTAAATTCTTGTGCTGCAAAATTTGCCATATCAATCCTTACTTGATCTCCTTCTTTACAAACTAGCTCAAAACTTAATTTTGTTCCATTCTTTTCATATACTCCATCACTTCCTAAAGTCCAGCCAGCCTCTTCTAGCAACGCTTTAGTTTTATCTGGATTATACTCAAATTTTTCAATATCAGTATTATTATAATTTCCCATTTGAATTGGCGAGTAAGCAACTTCCCCATATCCTAATAAAATACTATCAACCATTGCTTGTCTATCAATAGCGTAACTTAAAGCATTAGGAAGCTCTCTATTCTCTGCAAACAGTTGATTATTAAAATTATACATTATACCTCTATAATCTGCTGTTTTCATTATATTAACTACATAATCTTCATTATCTTGAAAAGTATTTATATCTTTTGGTGTTACTTGAGCTAAATCTAACTCTCCACTTTTTAGTTGTATAACCCTAGCTTTTGAATCATCTACAATCTTAAATATTATTTTATCAATTTTAGGATCATTTCTAAAATAATCTTCATTTTTCACTAAAGTTATACTTTGTCCTTCATCCCAATTACTTAACTTATATGGTCCTGTTCCTATTGGATTTCTATTAAAATCACAAGTAGTGATATCTTGTCCATCTAAAATATGTTTAGGTATTACACCAACTGTTAAATAATCTAGTAAAGCAACATTTTCATTTTTTAAAATTATTTTCACAGTATAATCATCTACTATTTGAATTTCTTTAATATCCTCATAATTGGTAGCAATCTCCGAACCTACATCAGGATCTGTAATAATTTCATAAGTATATTTAACATCCTCTGCTGTAAAAGGCTCACCATCATGCCATTTAACATCTTTTCTCAAGTTAAAAGTATATGTCAAATTTTCTTTATCATATTCCCAACTTTCTGCAAGCGCTGGTACAATATTATTATCTTTATCATGAGCCGTTAATCCATTAAATAATAATGAATTAATTTCTCCATGTTCGTATAATGCTGGATTAATACTTGAATAATCTCCACTACCATAAACTAATACCTTTTCATTACTTTCAGTTACAGCTGCATTCTCACTGTTATTAATATCTTCCTGAGTTACTGTTTTATTGCCACACCCTACAATTAAGGATAAACTTACAGTTAATATTAACGCTTTAACCCCTTTTAAATTCATAACTCCCTCCACTTTTATAAATTATTATATTTTTTAATATTTTTTCTTCTCATATAATTTCCTATATTGGCTATGCAAACAAGTGTTGTAACTAAAAATACACCTGGAATTACAATTATCCACCAATAATTTGAAAGTAATGCATCTTGAGCTAATGAAAGCATACTTCCCCATGATATAACTTCTATAGGCAATCCAATTCCTAAAAAACTAAGAGTTGCTTCTGTGCCAATTGCTGATCCTATATTACTTACAACCATAAACATTATGGATGATACAAAGTTAGGTATTAAATGTTGTTTTACTATATAAAAAAAATTTCCTCCCATTATTTGAGCTGCTAATATATATTCACTATTTCTTATTTGTCTTACTTCGCTTCTTATAATTTTAGCTATATTCATCCAGCTTACTACTCCGATAACTAAAGAAATAGAAATTGGATTACTACCTCCTATAATGGCTTGAACAAAAATTATTACTAAAATAGATGGAATGCTAAGAAATATTTCTGTTGCTTTCATCATTACATCATCTATCCACTCTGGTGCCATTCCACTAATACTTCCATAAATAATTGCAATTGTAGTTGAAATAATAGTTGAAAATACTCCAATAAATAATGATATTTTTCCTCCATACCAAATGTCAGAAAAAATATCCCTTCCCATTGAATCAGTCCCAAAATAAAATATATTATTTGGTGATACATTTGAATTGGCTAAATCCATAAATTTAGGATCATGAGTCATTACTAAATCTGAAAATAAGCATCCACTAACTATTACTATTAAAATTATCATTGATAAGTATGGAAAGTTTTTAGGTAATTTAGAACTTTTTTTAATTTCTATATTATCTATAAATTCTTCTTTATTTTTAACAACTTCAAAGTTACTTATATCAAGATTCAAATATTTCACCTCTTTCATATTTCATTCTAGGATCTATCTTAGTATTTATTATTTGTGCTATCATATTTGAAATAAGCACTAATACTCCTGTAATAAGAGTTAATACCATAAGCATATTATAGTCATGATATTTTGCACTCTCAAAAATTAATGTACCTATACCAGGATAAGAAAATACTTTTTCAACTACATATGTCCCAGCTAAAATATGGGGTACTGAAACTGCCATTATAGTTATAAAAGATGGTGCAATATTTCTTAAACAATGTTTATAAATAATTTGTTTATTTTTTAACCCTTTAACTTTAGCAAGTAAAACATAATCTTCTCTCATTTCTTCTAGTATTTTATTTCGTACCATATAAGCGTAATACCACAAATGCCCTAATATTAACACTATCAATGGTAATATTAAGTGACATATCCTATCTAATATATTTTCCTCCATTCCAACTGAATAAGCTCCACTTGTAGGTAATATAGATAAATTTACTCCAAAAATTAATATAAGTATTAATGATACCCAAAATGATGGTATACAAGATGTTATATTGCCTATAGTAGTTATTATTTTATCTATTATCTTATCCTCATGTAGCGAACAAAATATACCAAGAAATACTGCTAGAGTAAAAGTTAATATATATGCAAGTCCACCTAGAATTATTGTATTTTTATATACTCCTCCAATTACTTCATTAACATTTCTTTTATATTTATAAGAAATTCCAAAATCACCTTTAACTGAATTTTTCAACCACTTCCCATATTGAATATAAATTGGAGAATTAAGTCCTAGTTTCTTCATTGCATTTTCCTTTTGTTCTACACTCATTCTCTCCACAGCACTTCCATAATAGGATTCTAATGGATCTCCTGGAGATAATCTTGACATATAAAAAACAATTACAGATAATATAAATATTGCAATTATACATTGAAAAATCTTTTTAAATATAACTTTAATCATTTATTTCTCCTCTTTATATTAATTAAATAAAAAACCACGAAAAAGATAACGAAATATAATCGTTAACCTTCGTGGTTATATAAATTCATAATTATATTAAATTCAAACATACTCTATAAATCCTCGTGATTTACATCATAATAATAACTTATTTAGAAATATTTGTCAAGAATATTTTTCTTTTACTCTTTCTTCTATAAATTTCACTAAAGAGTTAATTTCTCTTCCAGTTCTACTTGAAACTTTAAATATATTACAGTCATCATTAATACTTATTGTATCATTTAATACTTTATTCTCATCAAATTCAAAATATTGCATCATATCATACTTATTTAACACTAAAACATCACTTTCAGCAAATAATAATGGATACTTTTCAACCTTGTCATCACCTTCTGGAATACTCAAAATTGCAATTTTTAAGTTTTCTCCAATATCAAATTCTGCAGGACAAATTAAGTTACCTATATTTTCAACAAAAATAATATCAATTTCATCTAAATCAAAATATCCTAAAATCTCTTTAATTGATACTGGTGCTATATGACATGCCCCATTTAAATTTAATTGAACTACTGCAATTCCTAGCTTATCAATTTTTTCGGCATCTACTTGCCCTGCTATATCTCCCTCAATTACAGCTATATTATATTTTTCCTTTAAAGATTTTATTAACTCTATTATTAAAGTAGTCTTACCTGTACCAGGTGAGCCCATTACATTTATTAAAAATATTTTTTTCTCTTTTAATATTTTTTTTATTTCATTACTACATTCGTCTCTATTATCAATATCTTGTTTAACTACCCTTATATTCATAAAATTCTCCTTAATAAATAATAATAATTAATTGTAATAATTTACTTTATTTTACTAATATTATATATTATTATTATATATTTTACCATCATAAAAATAGTAATATTCTAAAGTGGTACATTTTGTTTTCATTTTGAATATTTACGGAGGAAATATAATGATTATAGCTATACTTGATACTAATGGAGCTGGACTTGGTCAAAATATTATAAAAAAATTAAAAAAAGATTTATTTCATGATATTAACATAATTGCCCTTGGAACTAATACATTTGCAACTTCTAAAATGGTTAAAGCTGGTGCTCATATAGGTGTTAGTGGTGAAAAAGCCATTTGCTATTTCTGTAAAAAAAATAAAGTGGATTGTATTATTGCTCCTATTGGAATTTTATGCAATGGAGAAAAGGATATGGAGTTATGTCCTAGTATTTGCAAAGCAGTTATAAATATGGACTGTACTAAATATATAATTCCACTTCAGAAACATGATATATATATACCTGGTACAAGAAATTTACAAATTAAAGATTTCATAGAAGAAATTATTTCTGATATTAAATGTAAAATGGTGATAAGTTAAAATTATTTTATATAATTAACTTATCACCATTTATTCTATTTTATAACTAATTCAACAGGACAATGGTCTGAACCTAATATCTCAGTATGTATTTTAGCACTTTCTAATCTATCTTCTAAAACTTTAGACACTACAAAGTAATCTATTCTCCATCCAGCATTATTTTTTCTTGCATTAAATCTATATGACCACCAAGAATATATATCTTTTAAATCTGGATAAAAATATCTAAAGGTATCTATAAATCCACTTGATAATAAAGTAGTGAATTTTTCTCTCTCTTCATCAGTAAACCCAGCATTTCTTCTATTTGTTTTTGGATTCTTTAAATCAATTTCTTTATGTGCAACATTTAAATCTCCACAAACTATTACTGGCTTACTTTCTTCTAATGATTTTAAATAATCCCTAAAATCATCTTCCCATTTCATTCTATAATCTAATCTTGCAAGTTCATTTTGTGAATTAGGTGTATAAACTGTAATCATAAAGAAATCTTCAAATTCTAATGTAATTACTCTACCTTCTTTATCATGTTCCTCAATACCTAATCCATATCTAACTGATAAAGGTTCTTTCTTTGTAAATATAGCTGTGCCACTATATCCTTTCTTTTCAGCATAATTCCAATACTGATTGTATCCTTCAAGCTCAAGATTTATTTGTCCCTCTTGAAGCTTACTTTCTTGTATACAAAAAATATCTGCATCAACTTCTTTAAAGAAATCCAGAAAACCTTTCTGTACACATGCTCTTATTCCATTTACATTCCATGATATTAATTTCATCCTTATCCTCCTGTATCTATTATTAGGTAAAAGTTAAAAAGTAAGAGGGAAAAGTTAATAATTAACCTCTTACTTCTTCTCTATTACCTCTTAATTCTTAACTATATAAAGGGTATTTAGCACAAAGTGTTTTTACTCTTTCTCTTAACACCTCTAAATTTGAATTCCTATTTTCTATAACATCATTTATTATACTTGCTATTTCCTTCATTGCTTCACTATCAAATCCTCTTGTTGTAACTGCTGCAGTACCTATTCTTATTCCTGATGTAACAAAAGGACTTCTTGTTTCATTTGGAACTGTATTTTTATTAACAGTAATACCAATAGAATCTAGAAGATTTTCTGCTTCTTTTCCTGTAATATCTTTATTAGTTAAATCTACAAGAATTAAGTGATTATCTGTTCCATTAGAAACTAACTTAAATCCATACTTAACTAACTCCTCACCTAATACTCTACAATTTAAAACTACATTTTTCATATAAGTTTTAAAAGTAGGTTCTAATGCTTCCTTAAAGCATACCGCTTTAGCTGCAATTATATGCATAAGTGGTCCGCCTTGCATTCCTGGGAATATGTTCTTATCTAGTGCTTTAGCATATTTCTCTTTGCAAAGAATTAATCCTCCCCTTGGTCCTCTTAAAGTTTTATGAGTTGTTGAAGTTACAAAATCAGCGTATGGAACTGGTGATGGATGTTCTCCAGCTGCTACTAATCCTGCTATATGTGCCATATCTACCATAAAATATGCTCCAACTTCATCACAAATTTCTTTAAATTTCTCAAAATCTATAACTCTTGAATATGCACTAGCTCCTGCTACAATTAACTTTGGTTTATGTTTTAATGCAAGTTCTCTTACATTCTCATAATTAATTCTTTCAGTCTCACTATCAACTCCATAAGAAACGAAATTAAATAATTTTCCTGAGAAGTTTACTGGTGAACCATGAGTTAAATGACCACCATGACTTAAGTCCATTCCAAGTACTGTATCACCTGGTTCTAATATAGTAAAGTACACAGCCATATTTGCTTGTGATCCTGAATGTGGTTGTACGTTAACATGTTCAGCCCCAAAAAGCTCTTTTGCTCTATTTCTTGCTATTTCTTCAACTTCATCAACTATTTCACAGCCCCCATAATAACGCTTACTAGGATAACCTTCAGCATACTTATTAGTTAAATGAGATCCCATAGCTTCCATTACAGCTTGTGATGCAAAGTTCTCTGATGCAATTAGTTCAATTCCTTCTCTTTGTCTTTTTAACTCTTTCTCCATTAAGTCACAAATTTCTTTGTCTTCATTCTTTAAATTTACAAAATTCATTTAATCACCCCAATTATCTTTTTATAAAATTATATATATAAATAATAATTAATTCAACTACTTTTTAATATAAATATACATTTCTATAATCTCTTATGGTATAATACATAAAAAATTAAAAAAATATAGGAGTTTTGTGTTATGAATGAAATACTTCAAGTTGCAATGCTTGCTGGACAAATGATTTTAGAAAATGGCGGGGAAACCTATAGAGTAGAGGAAACTATCTGGCGTATTTGTAAAATCTACGGCGCTTCAGAAGCTGAAAGTTTTGCCACCCCAACAGGAATTATGGCTTCAATTTGTCATGAAGGTAAAATATACTCTTTAACACGTCGTGTTTCTAATAGAACTGTTAATTTAGATAAAATTGATAAAGTAAATGATTTATCTAGAAGTATATTATCAAAAAAACTATCTGTTAATGATTTAAGAAAAGAATTAATTAAAATTAATAAGGAAGAAATTTATCCTCTTCCTGTTATTATAATCTTCTCTGCTTTAGGGGCAGGGTCATTTTCAGTTTTATTTGGAGGAACCCTTAAAGATGTTTTTGCTGCATTTCTAATTGGTTTGATAATTAAATTTCTAACTATAAAATGGTCTGAAATAGGTATAAACTTATTCTTTATAAATAGTATATGCAGTGGAATTGCAGCACTTTTAGCAATAATTTTTTATAAACTTGGTATTGCAAGTCAAGTGAATGAAACTATTATAGGTGCTATAATGCTATTAGTTCCTGGTTTAGCTATTACCAATGCCATTAGAGATACGATTTCAGGTGATTTATTATCTGGTATAATAAGAGCTGCTGAAGCATTTTTAGTTGCTATATCTATTGCTGTAGGTACTGGTGCAGTATTAAGTTTCTGGATATCAAACTTTGGAGGAATTTAAAATGATTATTTGGGTTACACTTGTATCTTTTTTTGCAACATTTGGATTCTGTATTGCCTTTAATATACGTGGTAAAAAAATATTTTTTGCTGCTCTTGGTGGTGCTATGAGTTGGTTCTTTTATTCGCTACCTTTACAAATGGGATTATCAGAGATTTCTTCACTATTTATTTCTTCTGTAATTTTCAGTGTATATAGTGAAGTACTTGCAAGAATTTTTAAGACACCAGTTACTACATTTGTAGTTTGTGCTCTAATTCCATTAGTTCCTGGTAGTGGCATGTACTATACTATGCGTGAAGCAATTGCAGGCAATATATCTAAATCATTGGAATTAGGATTAAATACACTAGCAAGTGCAGGAACATTAGCATTAGGAGTTTTATTTGTTTCAACACTTACAAGATTGGTTCTTAGTGCTAAACGTAAAAAAGAAATTAAAAAATTTGCTCAAAAATAATATAAAAATAATCTCAACATAAATAGTTGAGATTATTTTTATATATTATTCTATATTTTACTTTTTACCTTTTAACTTTTTATATAATTTTGCATTTGCAACTAAATCTTTTAAGTCTTCTGCCATTTCCATTATAATACTATTTTTCATTTTTGCTTTACGCATTTTTCTATTCATTTTTTTCATCATTTTGTTTTTCATAGTGACTCCTCCTTAGTAAATATGTATAGAGTACTTACATTATTATTTTAATCAAATTAATGTTTTTTATCCTGTTAAATATTATTACAATTACAAATAACATATCTAATATACATAAAAAAGCCAGCTTATGCTGGCTTTTTCAAAAAAACTAATTATTCTTTATCTTCAGGTTTTATTATTAAACCTAATTCATCAATTTGCTTTTGATCTACAACGTTTGGTGCTTCACTTAAGTAGCAATAAGCATTTTGATTTTTAGGGAATGCTATAACATCCTTTATATTTTCAGTTCCTGCTAAGAACATTATCATTCTATCAAGACCAAATGCTAATCCTCCATGTGGTGGTGGGCCAAACTTAAATGCATCTATTAAGAATCCAAATCTCTCATAAGCTGACTCTTCAGTAAATCCTAAAGCTTTAAACATTCTTGTTTGAAGTGCAGAATCATGTATTCTTATAGATCCTCCACCTAATTCCTCACCATTTAATACTAAGTCATATGCCTTAGATCTTACAGCTCCTGGATTAGATTCAAGCATATCTAAATCTTCATCCATTGGAGATGTAAATGGATGGTGAGCAGCATGATATCTATCTTCTTCTTCATTGTATTCAAATAATGGGAATTCTGTAATCCATGTAAAGTTAAATTCATTTTTATCTTTAATTAAATCAAATTGTTTAGCAAGTTCTAATCTTAATGCTCCTAAACTTTGGAATACCACAGAGTTCTTATCTGCAACAATAAGTATTGCATCACCAGTTTCAGCCCCCATAGTCTTAATTATATTTTCAGTAACATCATCAGTTAAGAACTTAGCAATTGAAGATTTAACTCCATCTTCCTTAAGTTGAATCCAAGCAAGACCTTTTGCTTTATATCCCTTAACAAAGTCAACTAACTTATCAAGAGGCTTTCTTCCTAAATCTGCTCCTCCTTTTAAGCATAATGCTCTAACACTTCCGCCCATTTCTAAAGCAGACTTAAACACTACAAAGTCCATGTCTTTAACACAGTCAGTAATATCAGTAATTTCCATACCAAATCTTAAATCCGGCTTATCTGAACCATATTTTTCCATAGCTTCTTTAAATGGCATTCTCTTAATTGGAAGTTTAACTTCATGACCTAAAACTTCTTTAAATACATGAGCAATTAATCCCTCATTTAATGCCATAACGTCATCTTGCTCAACAAAACTCATTTCTAAGTCAATTTGAGTAAATTCTGGTTGTCTGTTAGCTCTTAAATCTTCATCTCTGAAACATTTAGCAACTTGATAATATTTATCAAATCCTGATACCATTAATAATTGCTTAAATATTTGAGGTGATTGTGGAAGTGCATAGAACATTCCTGGATAATTTCTTGATGGAACTAAGTAATCTCTAGCACCTTCTGGAGTACTCTTATTTAATATTGGAGTTTCTACTTCTAAGAATCCATTATTATCAAGGTAATCTCTAACAGCTTTTGTAGCTCTATTTCTAATCATAAAGATTTTTTGCATATCTGGTCTTCTAAGATCTAAATATCTATATTTTAATCTTATATTTTCAGCAGCATCTAATCCTTCTTTAATATATATTGGTGGAGTTTCTGATTCTGATAAAACCTTTATGCTTTCACATTTTAATTCTACCATTCCAGTTTCCATAGCAGCATTTGGAGCCTCTCTTAAAACAACTTCTCCAGTAACTGCTATACAATATTCTGGTCTTACTGCTTTAGCTTTTTCAAAGCTTTCTGCATTAATCTCTTCACCAAAAACTATTTGCATAATCCCAGTTCTATCTCTAAGGTCTATAAATTGAAGACCTCCAAGCTTTCTATTTCTTTGAACCCATCCCATAAGAGTGATTTTTTCTCCTACGTTTACTTCTCTTGGTTCTCCACACATCATGGTTCTTTTTAATCCATTTAAAGCCTCACCCATAGTGTATTCTTTCCTCCTAACTATTTAATAGCTTTAGCTATTTCTTGTATATTATCTAAACTTACCTCAAATTGTTCTCCATCGCTCATTCTCTTAAGCTTTATTGATTTATTTTGAAGTTCGTCATCACCTAAAATTGTTGTAAATGTAGCACCAATTTTATTAGCATATTTCATTTCTGCCTTTACACTTCTTCCCATATGATTTACTTCTGTTTTTATACCAGCTTCTCTTAACTTATTAGCTAAAGTAAAGGCTTCAAACTTTGCATCATCACCTCTAGCACCTATATATAAGTCAAAAAGATTTTCATTTGGAATTTCAATACCTTCTTTTTCTAATATCATGATAAGCCTTTCAATTCCCATACCAAAACCAACTGCTGGCATTTCTGGTCCACCTAATTGTTCTATAAGCTTATCATATCTTCCACCACCACAAACAGTAAATTCATCGTTTAAGATTTCAAATATTGTTTTAGTATAATAATCTAAACCTCTTACAATACCTGGATCAACTGTAAATGGAATATTTAATGCAGTTAAATATTTTTTAACTGAATCAAAGTGAGTATCACATTCTTCACACATATAATCAAGTATTATAGGTGCATTTTTAGTAATTTCCTTACATTTTCTTTCTTTACAATCTAATATTCTCATTGGATTCTTTTCAAATCTTGATTTACATAATGGACATAAATTATCATAATTTTCTTTTAAATAATTCTTTAATGCCTCATTATAATTAGGTCTACATTTAGGACATCCTAAATTATTTATATTTAAACTTAAGCTTTGTAAACCTAAAGTTTTTAAAACTTGCATTGCTAATGCGATAACTTCTGCATCCATAGATGGCTCTTTTGATCCATATACTTCTGTTCCAAATTGATGGAATTGTCTAAATCTCCCCTTTTGAACATTTTCATATCTAAAGCATGGAGTTATATAATAAAGCTTTGTTGGTTGTGCCTCATTAAATAATCTACTTTCTATAAAAGCTCTTCCAGCTCCAGCTGTTCCTTCTGGTTTTAAAGTAATACTTCTATTTCCTTTATCATTGAAAGTATACATTTCCTTTTGAACTATATCAGTTGTATCACCAACACCTCTTGCAAATAATTCAGTATGCTCAAACATAGGAGTCCTAATTTCTCTCATCCCATAATATTTTGCTACATCTCTAAATGTTTGCTCAACAAAATGCCATTTATACGCATCCTGTGGTAGCATATCCTTCGTTCCTTTTGGAGCTTGCATTTCCATTTAATTATTCCTCCTTATTTAAGTAAAGGGTATCTAATAATTTTTTCTTTCCCTCTACCATCTCTTCTATTCTATTACAGTATTCTCTAACATCCTTGATATTTGCAAATCTTTCTATTCTGCCTTCCTCTAAGAAAACAACTTTAGAAACGGCATCTGCACCTAAAGCAATAATAGTCTGCTTATCTTCTATCATTTGAATATTATAAATACATTCTGCACCTTTTCTAGAATAACCTAAGTTCTCCATATTTCCAACCATATTTTTTTGACGATACATATAGTATGGATGTAATCCCAGCTTCTTAGCTAAAATTCTACTTTCTTCATACATATCAGCTAACTCAGCTTGCTTCTTAACTTGGATTCCTTTTTTAAGAATAAAGTTTTCATAAAGAATTGAAGCTCTCTTTAAAGATAATCCATGAACAGTCAAACTATCTGGATGTAATTTTAATATTTCTTCCTTTGTATGAAGAACTTCTTTTATTCCTTCTCCTGGCAGCCCTATAATCATATCCATATTTATATCATTAAAGCCCATACTTCTTGCTAAATTAAACTTTTCTATTACATCCTTAGAATTATGTCCTCTTCCTATCATTTTTAATGTTTCATCATTCATAGTTTGAGGATTTATACTAATTCTTGTTACATTAAACTTTTTCATAGTTTCAAGCTTTTCTTTTGTAATGCTATCTGGTCTTCCACATTCCACTGTAAATTCCTTTATCCCTTTACCTTTAACAAAGGCATTATAAGCTTCTTGCATAATAAGTTCAAACTCTTCATTATTTACTGCTGTAGGTGTACCTCCACCAAAATATACAGTTTCAATATTTAAATTTCTTTCATCAACATATTTCTTCATTTCTCTGATTTCATATATTAATGCTTCAAGATAAGGATTTACTAACTTTTTATTTCCCATTATTGGATTAGCAGCAAAAGAACAATAAAAACATCTTGTAGGGCAAAAAGCCATGCCTATATAAATAGCTATATTCTTAGAATCATTATTTACAAAGCTTACTTCTGTTTTTGCAATTTCTATGCAAAGCTTAGCTTTTTCTTCCGATGCTAAATGCTTTTTCTTAAATATTTCTATGATTTCTTCTTCTGTTTTTCCTTCTTCTAAATATTTAAGTGCAATTTTAGATGGTCTAATACCAACTAAAATTCCCCATGGATATTCTTCTTCTGTAATATCTTTTAATGAAGAAAATACTAGTCTCTTAATGTCTTCTTTAATATTTTCAGATATTGCAGTTTCCTTATAATAATCTCCATTAATAAATTCTACTTTATTATCTAAAATATTAACAATATAATCTCCATCATCTAAAAATTTAATTTCATCTAATGGAAAATAAATATTAAACATTTGGTATACGTCATATCTATACTTCATGTCGTTTAATTTAATTTTTATTTCCATGATTTCTCCTTTTATTAAAAAATCTCAAATTCTTCTTGTAAGAATGGATTTCTTAGTTTTTCATATCCAATACTTGATGATTCCATATGACCTGGATATACCTTTATATCTTCATCTAAAATCATTAATTTTGTCTTTATGGAATTTATTAATTCATTAAAATCTCCACCTATAAAGTCACTTCTACCTACTGATCCTTTAAATAGAGTATCTCCAGTAAATATAACATCTTTATATAAATAACACATTCCACCTTTAGTATGTCCTGGAGTATGAATACATTTTATAATATCATCACCAAATGCTAAAGTATCCCCATCTTTTACAATATTATATTCCTTTGGAAGATTTCCAAAAACAGTTTTATCTGTTTTCATAAAATTAATTTCATTTTCATTGATGTATACAGGCGCTTTAAATCTTTCTACTACTTCATTTAAAGCTTCTACATGGTCAAAATGACCATGAGTTAGTAATATATATTTAATATTACAACCTAATTCTTCAATATTTTTAATTAATAACTGACCATTTCCTCCTGGATCTACGATACAAGCATCTTTTGATTTTTCATCCACTAAAACATAAATATTCTCTTCATAAATACCTATAGGATATGTTTTTATTATCATAAATTCACCTCATTTACTATTCTATTTAAAAATTTTTGCTACTATCTAAAAGTATTGTAACGGGACCATCATTTTTAATGTCAACTTTCATATCTGCACCAAAGATTCCTGTTTGGACTTTTAATCCCGTTTCTTTCATCATTTCAATAAATTTATCATAAAACTTCTTAGCTTCTTCGCCACCTAAAGCGTTCATAAAATTAGGTCTTCTTCCTTTTCTTGCATCTCCATATAAAGTGAATTGTGAAATTAATAATAATTCACCTTTGATATCTAATAAAGATAAATTCATTTTATCATTTTCATCACTAAATACTCTAAGATTAATTATTTTATCTTTAATATACTTCATATCTTCCTCCGTATCATCTTTTGAGATACCTAAAAGTACATTAAATCCTTTATTTATTTCACCTACAATAACACCATCAACTTCAACGCTAGAATATGTTACTCTTTGTACTACTGCTCTCATTTATACCATCCTCTAATTAAAACTCTAAATTTCAATTTTGCAAGTTGAACTTATTCCTTAAATATCAAAATAAAGAGTTTCTTCTAATTATTCATTCTATAGACATCCATGACACCAGTCAATTTTCTTATTTTTCTCATTAACTCTTTTAATTGCTCTATTGTGTCTATTTTAACTTTTATATTTACATATGCTAAATTACTCTTTGCACTTTTCGCATTTAATGCATTAAGAGGTAACTTACTTTCCATTATAACATTCATTATATTAGAAAGCACACCTGGTATATCTTCAGTTTTAACCTGAATCTCTGCCATATAAGCCACACCTTTTGCAACTCCCCAAGCTACATCAACAACCTTTTGTGGATCTTCTTCAATTAAATTTTGTAAATTACTACAATCTCTTCTATGAATAGATACTCCACGTCCCTTTGTTATATAACCTAAGATATCATCACCTGGCACTGGATTACAACATTTTGCAAATCTAACCATTAAGTTATCTTCACCTCTAACTGTAACCCCATAATTATTTTCTTTTTTTCTTTTTTCCGTCTTTGAAATATTTTCTTCAATAGCTTTATTTAAATTTTCCTCTTTAGTTTTTTCATCTTTAGATAAACTTTCTTCTTTTAATTTTAAAATAAATGAAGATGCTACTATAGCACCAAGACCTACTAAAGCATATAAATCATCCATACAATTTATATTGTATCTTTTTATAAACTTATCATAACTTTCACCCTTAGCAATATCTGCATAGTGAACCCCTTGTTTCTTTAGTTCTCTTTCAAAAACTTCTTTTCCTTTTGTAATATTTTCTTCTTTTTTAGCCTTCTTAAACCATGCTCTTATTTTACTTTTGGCTTGATTACTTTTAGCTATGTTAAGCCAATCCATATTAGGCCCTTTAGAACTATTAGAAGTCAAAATTTCTACTATTTGCCCTGTTTTAAGTTGATAATCAAGTGGAACTATTTTACCATTAACCTTAGCCCCAACACATTTATTACCAATATCAGTATGTATTCTATAAGCAAAATCTATAGGTGTTGCACCATTTGGCAAATCTATAACTACACCCTTTGGCGTAAATAAGAAAATTTCATCTGTGAAAAGATTTATTTTAAATCCTTCCATAAACTCCTGTGCATCAGAAGTTTCTTTTTGCCATTCAAGCATATCTCTAAGCCATGCTAGCTTATTTTCAAAAGTCTTTTCCTTACTATCAGAAGTATCACCTTCTTTATACTTCCAGTGTGCTGCTATACCATATTCTGCTGTTTTATGCATTTCAAATGTTCTTATTTGGATTTCGAACGTTTTACCTTGAGGACCTATAACTGTTGTATGCAATGATTGATACATATTCGGTTTTGGCATTGCAATATAGTCTTTAAATCTCCCAGGTATTGGCTTATATATAGTATGAACTATCCCCAATACTTCATAACAATCTTTTACCGAATTCACAAGTATTCTTATAGCAGTTAAGTCAAATATTTGTTCTATGCTCTTATTTTTAGTAACCATTTTTCTGTAAATGCTATAAAAATGCTTAGGACGACCATCTATATCCGAATCTATTCCTGATTCTTCAAGCTTTCCATATAAATCTTCAATTGTTTTTGCAATATATGTTTCTCGCTCTACTCTCTTTTCAGCTATTTGATTCACTAAATCATAATATTCTTCTTCATGTAAATATCTAAAACATAAATCTTCTAGTTCCCATTTTACTTTTGAAATACCTAGTCTATGTGCAATAGGTGCATATATGTCTAAAGTTTCTTTAGAAATTCTTTTTTGTTTTTCCTTCGGCATATATTTTAATGTTCTCATATTATGTAATCTATCTGCTAATTTAATTATAATTACTCTTATATCATTAGCCATAGCTAATAACATTTTTCTAAAATTATCTGCCTGTTGCTCTTCTTTAGACTTATATTCCATTTTAGTAATTTTAGTAACTCCACCAACTAAGTTGGCTATTTCTTCACTAAAAATATTTTTAATATCTTCATATGTATAGTCCGTATCTTCTATAACATCATGGAGTAATCCTGCAACTATGGTACTTGTATCCATACCTAACTCAGCTAAAATTACAGCTACATCAATAGGGTGAATTATATAAGGTTCTCCAGATTCTCTTTTTTGTTCCTTATGAGCCTCAAAAGCTAAATTAAATGCTTTATTTACAACATCTAAATCAACATTTGTGCAATTTTCCTTTATTTTTTGTATCAATACCTCAACCATTCAGATCCTCCCTTTAAGAATTTCAAATATTATACTTTTTCTGTAATAAAAATTAAAATCAATGGCTGGTTAATTCAACCAGCCACCTTTACACTATTATATATTAAAATTTAAGGTATTTCAATAAATTAAATATCGTATTGCACAAGTGACATTACTTCATATCCCTTTAATTTATCTCTTCCCTTTAATTCAGTTAACTCAATTGCAAAATCTAAAGCAACAACTTCTCCTCCTGCAGCTTCTACAAGTCTAGTTACTGCTTCAATAGTTCCTCCTGTAGCAAGTAAATCATCAACTATAGCTACTCTTTGCCCCTTCTTAATTGCATCCTTATGAATTTCTAATACATCTGTACCGTATTCTAAATCATAATTAACTGATACTGTTTCAAAAGGTAGTTTTCCTTTTTTTCTAACTGGTACAAATCCAACTCCTAAAGCATATGCAACAGGTACTCCAAAAATAAATCCTCTTGCTTCAGGTCCTAATATAACATCCACATTTTTATCTTTAAGATGTTTAGCTATTGCATCTATTGAATATTTAAAAGCTTCTCCATCTGCTACTAAAGTAGTGATATCTTTAAAACTAATTCCCTTCTTCGGAAAATCTTCCACTATTCTTATGCTTTTTTTTAGATCCATAACAAATCCTCCATATCAACTTATTCTTGTATTCATTATATCTAAATTTCTATGTAATAATATTATACATTTTCTTTAGACTTATTTAAATACTTTGTTATTTGTTCTGCTCTTTCTTTTCTATTTGTTATTAACAATTCAATTATAATTCTAGCGTTGTCTGTCATAGTTACAACATTAATAGTTGGAGTAATAACATCTATAATTTTATCAACACTATCATCATTTATATTAATCATGTTATAAGCATCCATAATAGATCTTAATCCATGATTGT
This sequence comes from Clostridium cuniculi, assembly GCF_004353185.1. Classification (GTDB taxonomy): domain Bacteria; phylum Bacillota; class Clostridia; order Clostridiales; family Clostridiaceae; genus Clostridium; species Clostridium cuniculi. Next base: position 28,401 of record NZ_SMUS01000028.1, read on the forward strand.
TTGTATTGATTAAAAATCTCATACCTTCTTTTATAAAAACACTATTCTCACCCTTTTTAGGGGATTTAGCCCATTTTTCACCTATTAATATTAAGTCTAGATACTTGTTTATACTTTTAACATTATAGTAAATTGCAATTGCTTGCATTAACTTAAATGTTAATCCACTTACTGATAAATTCTTATATCTATATTGACATCCCTTTTGATTAGGATTTATGTATATGTACTCATAATCATAATTTACGTCTCTATTCTCTATAACTATCAAATCTATCCCAAGACTTTTACAAAGCTTTTCTTCTTCCTTTGACTTTAAATCTATTCCTAAAGCTATAAGCACTTCTCCACCTAAAAATTGAACATTGTTTATTATATCTTTAGATGAAATTTTAGATTTACTTGAAGAATCATCATGGACTACGTATTCAATATCGGCATTTAAATATTTCAAAACCAGTATAAGGGATGAAATAGCACATAATCCATCTACATTTGGTATCCCATAAACAACAATTTTTTTTCTATTATTAATTGCTGATACCATACGCTCTATTGCTTTATTCATATCTTTAAGTATAAAGGGATTATATCCAGTTATGTAATTAGGACTATATATACTTTCCCAAAACTTACGCATGACAAACTCCTCCACAATAATAAGAAAACAGTTATATTATAATAGATAAATTGATATAATACAAATGTTTTCTGCATTTCATAACAAATTATCCTGTAAAATATTCTATTTTTAGAATAGTGTCCACTTATTTTATCTTTTTTTGTATATTATATCCAAAAAGAAGCAGTAATTCCTTACTGCTTCTTTTTTGGGATATAATATTAAGCTGTTTTTACTTTTTTGTTTTTTACTTTTCTATTCTGTAATAACACCCAAACTGGTGATGCTATGAATATTGAAGAATAAGCTCCACCAGCAATACCTATTAATAATGGGAATGAAAACTCTCTAACTGTTGGTACAAATATATTAACCGCTCCAATTATTATTAAAGTAGTTAATGAAGTATTTATAGATCTAGCTAAAGTCTTATTAATACTTGCATTTGCTATTTCAGTTGGAGTGCTTCTTCTCATACTATGACGGTTTTCTCTTATTCTATCAAAAATAACAATAGTATCATTAATTGAATATCCTAGAATTGTTAACATAGCAGCTATAAATGAACTATTTACAGGTATATTAAAAATTGCATAAACGGATAAAGTTATTAACCCATCATGTAATAAGGCAATTATAGCAGCCAAACCAAAATTAAATTCAAATCTTATTGCTATATAAATAAGCATTGCCACACAAGCAACTGCCACAGAAAGAAGTGCATTTCTTGTTAGCTCTTTCCCTACTGATGGTCCTATTTGACTTTGAGAAACTAAAGCTGAATCCTCTAACGAATATTTCTCCTTCAATGCATTAAATAATTCTGCTGTTTTAGTTTCATCTAAATCCTTTGATTTGATTTCATATTGAGTAGTTTCTATAGTTTTTGTTACTGCATCAGGTGCATATTCTTTTACTATTTCATCAGCTTCTACCTTATCAAAACTATCTCCAAAATCAACAACTACTTTAGTACCACCTTTAAAATCAATACCAAAATTTAATCCTCTAGTTGCCATTAAAACTACACCAACTAATATAATTGCTAGGGATATTGAAAACCAAATTTTTGTCTTTTCTATTATCTTAAACATCTTCTACCCCCTCTTTACTCTAAACTGCCAATTAGATTTTAACATACCCATATCAACAGCCCATCTCATTAATGTTTTAGTAACAACTACAGCTGTAAACATACTTACTACTATACCTATCATTAATGTTACAGCAAATCCTTTAACGCTTCCTGTACCCATAAAGTAAAGTACAAGTGCAGCTATAACAGTAGTTATGTTTGAATCAACAATTGAAGATAAAGCATTACTAAATCCCTTATCTACCGCTGATTTTACAGACATTCCATTTTTCAGCTCTTCTCTAACTCTTTCAAATATAAGTATATTTGCATCAACTGCCATACCAACAGTTAAAAGAAATGCAGCAATACCTGGAAGTGTTAATGCAACATCAGATTCAACAAACACTAATAAAACTAAGCATACATATAATGTTAAAGCTATACTTGCAATAACTCCTGGTATTCTATAATAAAGAATCATAAATACAAATATAATTGCTATTCCTATAAGTCCAGCTTTTACTGCATTTGGAAGTGCTTCAGCTCCTAATTGAGCCCCAACATTCTCTATTTGTATAGCTTTAACTGTTACAGGTAGTGCCCCTGCATTAATTAAGCCTGCTAAATTCTTAGCTTCATCTAAACTACCGCTACCTTCTATAATAGCATTACCATCAGTTATAACAGCATTTACTGTTGGACTTGATATTTCCTCATCATCCATATAGATTGAAATTGTTTTATAAAGATTTGCTTCAGTTGCTTCTGCAAATTTTTTAGTACCTTCATCTGTTAGTTTTAATGATACTACTGGTGAATTAGTAGTACTATTAATAACTACGCTTGCTTCATCAACATCTGAACCATTTAAAACTTCATTTCCCTCAGCATCTTTAAATGTTAAATTACCTGTTTTAGATAAACTATCAACTAAGTCCTTAGAGTCATATTCTCCTGGAATCTCAACTCTAACTCTTCTGTCTCCCTCTGCTGTTACTGAAGTTTCAGCAACACCTAACTTATTAACTCTTAAATCAATAAGTTGTCTTGTTTTTTCTAAATCCTCTTTTGTTACATTCTCATCTTGTATCTCCATCAACACAGAAACTCCACCTTGTAAGTCAAGTCCCTTAGTAATAGCTTTATTGAATGACTTAAATTCCCATCCCGCTACTTCAACACCTCTACCACCAGCATAGGCAAATGCAACTATAACAACCAAGGTTAGAATAAATAATATAGCGCTTCTAACTTTTGTTCGTCCTCTTTTCATGGTTTTCCCCCTTCTGTACTTTTATCTCACATTAATTATATTATGTATACTTTCCAATATCAAGTAAGATTAATATTTTCTCCATTTTTTACATTTATTTTTCACATATTATTCAGTTATTATTCCTTTATTTATAAATTCATAAAAAAATCATAGTTTCACCCAAATCAAAGACGAAGTGAATATACCCTTTAACTCTCAATTTTATCACTTCGCCCTTATTATACATACTATTTAAAATTCTTTAAAAGTTCTGCAAATGGATTATCATTTACTTCTTCAGCTTCCTTTTGCATTTTTTTCATTATTCTTTGAGTCTCTCTCTTATCGATTTTTCCTTTTTTATCGAATCTTTTTTCAAAAGAAGATGCTTTTTCTCTAAAATTACAGTTAGCTCCAGTACAAACATAAATCTTACCTTCACCCTGTCCTCTAAGTTCTAATTTCTTCTTACACTCAGGACATCTTGCATTTGTAACTCTAGCAATATTTTCTCTATATCCACATTCTCTATCTTGGCAAACATTCATTGTTCCGTTCTTACCTTTAACTTCTAAAAGATATTTACCACAATTAGGACACTTCTTGCCAGTCTTATTGTCATGAACAAATTTACTATTTGCACATTTTACATCTTCTACAAGAGCAACAGAGTAATTTTTCATTTCTTTAATAAAGCTATTCCAATCTCTCTTTCCTTTTGCTATTTCATCTAATTGACTTTCCCATTTAGCAGTTAATAACGGAGACTTTAACTCCTTAGGTACTAAGTCTATAAGTTGTTTTCCTTTTGATGTAGGTAAGATTTCTTTTCCCTTCTTTTCTATAACAAAAGAATTAAACAACTTTTCTATTATATCAGCTCTAGTGGCAACTGTACCTAATCCTCCTGTTTCACCTAAAGTCTTAGCTGCATCTTTTCCCACATTAATATATTTATGAGGATTTTCCATTGCAGATAACAGAGTACCTTCATTAAATCTTAACGGTGGTTTAGTTTCTCCTCTATTTAAAGAAACATTTTCAATAATAAACTTATCTCCTTTATTAACATTAGGTAATATTTGTTCTTTAATATCCTCTTCAGATGAATCTTCTTCTATTTTATCGTAAAGCTTTTTCCACCCCTTAGATACTACTACTTTACCTTTTGCTATAAATCTTTCTTCATTTACTTTTGCCTCTATAGTTGTTTGAACATACTCAAATGGTGGAAGCATTATACTTAAAAATCTTTTTACTACTAAATCATAAATTTTTCTTTCTTCCGAACTTAGATTTGAAAGATTAGGTTTTTCTTCTGTTGGTATTATTGCATGATGGTCACTTACCTTAGAATTATCTACAAAGCCCTTATGACCATTTATTTTCGTTTTTAATAATCCCTCTGCAGTGCTTCTATATTCTCCTATTGCAATTGCTTTAAGTCTATCTGGAATAGTTGCTACAATATCAGTAGATATATATCTTGAGTCTGTTCTAGGATAAGTTAATATTTTATGATTTTCATAAAGCCTTTGCATTATATTTAATGTTTGTTTTGCTGAATATCCAAAAATCTTATTTGCATCTCTTTGTAATTCTGTTAAATCATAAAGAGCTGGTGAAAATTTCTTTTTATTTGTAGAATTAATATTAACTATTTCACCTTCTGATCCTTTTATTTTAGAAACAATTTTATTTGCAAATTCTTCATCAAAAACTCTACTATTATTATCTTTATTTATCCAAGATAAATTATATCCTTTTGTTTTTGCATTTATTGTATAGTATATCTTTGGTTTAAAGTTTTTTATTTCCTCTTCTCTTTGAACTATCATTGCAAGTGTTGGAGACTGAACTCTACCTGCTGATAATTGAGCATTATATTTACAAGTTAATGCTCTAGTTACATTAAGACCAACAAGCCAGTCTGCTTCTGCTCTACAAACTGCGGCTCTATAAAGATTTTCATATTCCTTTCCATCCTTTAAGTTTCTGAATCCATCCAAAATAGCTTTATCTGTTTGTGATGAAATCCATAATCTCTTAAGTGGTTTCTTTACGCCAGCCTTTTCTATAGTCCACCTAGCAACAAGCTCACCTTCTCTTCCAGCATCTGTTGCAATAACTATTTCACTAACATCTTCTCTATTCATAAGCTTTTTAACTTCATTAAATTGCTTTCCTGTTTTCTTTAGCACAACTAGTTTCATATGCTTAGGTAACATTGGAAGTGTTTCCATCTTCCACTCTTTATATTTATTATCATAACCTTCTGGATCCATAAGTCCTACTAAATGTCCCATTGCCCAAGTTACTATATATTTACTTCCTTCTATATATGAACCTTTATTATTATTACATTTTAAAACTCTTGCTAAATCTCTACCTACTGATGGCTTTTCTGCCAACACTAAAATCTTACTCATATTTTCTCCTTTTTTCTTTAAGATTTTCTACTTATTATATCATAATTTCCCTTAAACACCTAACAAAGCTTTAAATAATATTAAAGCTACAATAAATAGTGTCTAACATTTTAATTATAATACACTATTATTGTAGCTTATTTTTTATATTTTAAATTACTTCATTTTCTTCTTTATATTCTTTATCCTTAGATATCTCACTTAAAATCTCATCTCTGATTTTTTTAATCTCTTCACTTACTTCTGCTTTATTTTCAAACTTATCTTCTGTTAACTTTTCACTTAATAAAAGCATTAGCATTGATTCAAAGGCATTAACTCCATTATTCGCTTCTCCATTACCAGCATTTACAAATGTCTTAGGAACTATATCTATCTTACCTTCCTTAACTGCATTTGCAAAAGATGCCATTACATCACTAACTACCTTATATTGTGGACCTCCATAAGCATTAACTTGTTCCTTTGCAGCTATTGCCTTAGATATACCAACCCTTGCTTCTTTCTCAGCTTCAGATTGTGCCGTAACTTTAATTTTAAAGGCTTCAGCCTCTGATTCTTTCTTAACTTTATAGGCGTCAGCTTCAGAAAGTTTTTGAATCTTTTCAGCATCCTGCCTTGCTTTCATAAGCTCTGCCTTACCTTGATTTTCTTGAATTCTTATATTAATATCAGATTCTGTCAATGAAGTTTGTTGCTTAGCTATTGCTTCAGCTTCCCTTAACTCCTTCTCTTTTTCTGCAGCTTTTTGTTGTGTTTCGTAAGTTTGCAGTTGCTCTCTTGCTATTTGTCTACTTCTTAATTGAGTTAAAATTGTTTCTATTTCATTTCCAGCTTTTGGACTTGCTGGCGTTCCTATTAATACCTCTTCAAGTTCTAAGTTATAATGACTAAACTTTTCTTGCATCTCACGCGAACTTTGGGCTTGAATTTCATTTCTTTCTTGAAGTAATTCTATCAGAGTTTTAGTTTGTCCAATATTTTTAAAGTATGCTGAAATCATAGGGTCTAAAGTTTGATCAACTAGCATTTTTATATCTCCAAATCTTTGAATAACAAGTGGTGCTTTTTTATAATCTATATGAAAAACTACAGATAAAGGTAAGTTAGGTTCAAATGCATCCTTAGTAATTAAACTAACCTCCTTAAGGTTTTCATCGTATTTATGATTACCAATTTGATTAGTTATCCATTTTAATATTACATTTGTTGTAGGAACCTTAATTATATTTCCTGCATAAGTATTAAAGGCATATTTACCTGGCATCAATGCTTCATTCCAAACACCTCTATACCCTTTTTTAACAAGTTCACCATGCTTATAATCAACACCTGAAAAATCTTCTCCCTTTGAACCTGTATAAGATACAACAACACCTACAAATCCAACTGGAATAATTACTTTAGGAATATATTCAACAGTTGCAAATAGCCTATTAATAAAGTAAGTACCATCAGCTAATACTTGATACTGTCTTCCCCTATATCCACCAGCTCTTAAGAATGCATCAATATCTTGAAAATTATTATGATAATTAGGATCAGAAGCTTCATCACCAACTGTAGGACAAATGATATTTTCTCCTCCTAAAGAAGGTCCATCATGAACAGTAACTATTCCAACCAAATCTTCGTTACCTTGAATTATAACTGGTTCAAAACCTTTCCTTGCATGAATAAGATTTGCCATAGCTTTTAGTGTTTCTTGTTCCGCTTTTGTTCCAGTTTTTAAACAGTAAGTTACAGTATCCGTTATAATTACAAATTGAGCTAAATTAAATGCATAAGTTCCTTCTCTTATAATTCCTCTTTGCGGACCTTTTTGTCCTCCATTAATTAAAAATTCTCTAACATCTTGGAAATTATTACTTTCTGGAACAACCTTACCTAAAGTTTGTGTTGGATCAAGGGGTTTTCCATCCCTTGCAAAAACATAAGCTATCTTTCCTTGTGGTATAGTAACTAATGGAACTACGTGTATTTTATAAATTAAAGGTGTTCTAAAGTGAATTCCTCCTCTCAATAGTTCTGGTTGATAACCAGCTTCACCATTTAAAGCAATAATTTGTTCATTTAATGACCCTTTCCTACTCCACCATTTTTCAACTATTCCTACTTTATCATTATCTATAATTCTGAATCCTAAGAGCCAAATTATAAATAATACTATAAGAATAATTCCTATAATAGTAATTCCAATTCTAATATAACCCTCCATAATAACCTCCATATTATTATAAATATTTTATATAAATATATTGAATTATTATCTTATATATTCTTATATTATGTTATTGAATTTTTCTATATAAGCTCATGCTTCTATATTATTCTTTTTATTTCTATATTATTGGATTTTTTTCCACCAAATAGTATAATAATCAATGAGACAATATTTAAGGAGGTTTATATGAAAATTTTTAGAAATATACTGTTATTTTCACTATTAATTATAATAGTTATTTCAGTTTCTTGTTCCAAAATTAATAAATATGAAGAAACCTTTAATACTTTTAAAGAAAAATGGATTGATAACGATTTTTCTGGAATGTATTCTATGTTAACTGAAAACTCTAAAAAATATATTGATGAAGAAACTTTTGTAAATAGATATACAAATATATATTCAGCAATAAATTTAAAGGATCTTGAAATCGAAATTTCTGGTGATATTATAAAAAATGAAGGTTTTTATACTGTTCCATTCTCACTAAAAGGTAATACTATTGCTGGAGAATTAAACATAAGTGATTACAAAGTAAATATTTATAAAGTGGATAAAGAATACTTTATTAATTGGGATGAAAGTTTATTATTTCCTAATATGATTGAAGGAGATAAAGTTTATGTTAGAACCTTTAGTCACACTAGAGGAAAGATACTTGATAGAAATGATAATATTTTAGCTGAAGATGGAGCAATATCTGTTGTGGGTATACATCCCTCTAAATTTGATTCAGAAAATCGCGATGCTAAAATAACAGAACTTGCAAATACTTTAGATATAAGTGAAGATACCATTATAAATAAATTAAATGCAAATTCAAATCCAGAGTATTTTGTTCCAATAGTAGATATACTTTCAAGTGATGAAAAACTTGCAACTTTAGTTAATAGAAATGATGAAGGTATAATTATTAACCAAAAAACCTCTAGAGTTTATAATGGAGGGGAAGCCTTTGGAAGATTAATCGGATATGTTGGTCCTATTACTGCTGAAGAGTTAGAATCTAAAAGTGATAAGGGATATACACAAACAAGTTTAATTGGAAAAGCTGGCATTGAGCAAGTTTATGAAGATACTTTACGTGGTGAAGATGGTGCTGAAATTTATCTTAGTAGAAATAATGAGGAAATTTCAATTCTAAAAAAGGAAGTTGTAAACGGTACTGATATTAAACTTACCATAGATTCAACTTTACAAACTAACTCTTATGCTCAATTAAATGGAGAAAAAGGAGCTGTTACAGCTGTTGACCCTAAAACAGGAGAAGTTTTAGCATTAGTTAGTGCACCTTCTTATGATTCAAATATGTTTACAACATATGTTACAAAAACTAAATCAACTGAAAGAGAAGAAAATAATTATACAGATGAAATTAATAGATTTAGCAAAACATATGCTCCTGGGTCAACAATGAAGCTTATAACTGCTTCAATTGGATTAAATACAGGAATACTAAATGCTGATGAACCTATTACTATAGACAATAAAAGTTGGCAAAAAGATTCAAGCTGGGGTAATTATTTTATAACTAGAGTTAACAATATAACTACTCCTATAACTTTAAGAGAAGCCGCTAAATATTCAGATAATATCTACTTTGCTCAGTTAGCATTAAAAATTGGTAGTGAAAATTTAATTAATGGAATTAAGGGATTTGGTATAGGTGAAGAGCTAACATTTGAATATCCTATGACTAACTCTAGTATTTCTAATAATGGAAATTTAGATAGTGAAATATTATTAGCAGATACAGGATATGGACAAGGTGAATTAATGGTAACCCCTTTAAATATGGCTCTAGCTTATAGTGCTTTAGCTAATGACGGTAACATTATGAATCCAAGATTAGTTTTAACTTCTGATAGTTCTGCAACTATTTGGAAGGAATCAGCAATTAAATCTGAATATTTACCTACATTAATAGAAGATTTTTCTGCAATGGTTAATGATGCTGATGGTAGTGCTCATTTAGCTCAAATTGATGGATTTAATATTGCAGCTAAAACTGGAACTGCTGAAATAAAAGCATCTCAAGATGATACTACTGGAACTGAAAATGGTTGGTTTGTAGCTGTTGATACAACTAGCTCTAAACTTGCTATTGCAATGATAGTAGAAGATGTAAAAGATAGAGGCGGTAGTAGTATCCCCATTCCAAAAGTTAAAGCAATAATGGAAGAATACTTAAATAGATAATATTAAAACCACCCCAATAGATATAAAATTTTTATTGGGGTTTTTATATTTTCATAAAATATAATTATTTTTCTTTCAAATCAACAATCCAATAATCGCTAATCTTATTTCCTATAATATACCCAACTAAATTAATCCATCCATCACACTTATCCAAAATAATTGAATCACTACTAACAACATAATTACTTTTCTCTAAAATAACATCTGGATTAGGTATAATTTCTACATTAACATCAACATCCCACTTCTCTGAAGTTTCATAAATTGCAGTTTTAAGCTTACCAGAATTAGAAACAGGTGCATCAATATAAAAATTAACACCCTTAATTTTAAGCTTTTTAAAAATCTCACCTAAAATATCTAAAGCTATGTAAGTTTTATCAATTAATCTATATGTTCCCCTAAGCCCAGCTAAATCTCTTATTGAACCATCCATACAATTTATTAATAATCCCTTAGACAAAGCAACCTCAAGAGAAATAATAAAATTAAATGTATCTATATTTATAGTTTTACCTTCTAATTCATAAACACTTATTTCCTTCCTTTTTCTTATTCCCAAATCTTTATTTGAACAACTTGCTCTTCTAAGAGCCATACGTTGCCTTGAAGAAAACTGATGTCTACCTCCAACAAAATCAATAATATTACTAATAGGATAATTCCTATTAAGTAGCCATACTACTTCTTCTTGAGCATACTTTAATCTTTCTATTTCTTTCCTTGAAAAAAATCTTTCATCCTTATCTTCTTTTCCTCTTATAGTACTTTTCTTTACCTCTTCCATAACAAGTTCCCTTCATAGTAATTTCTAATATAATTACTTATATTTTATATTCTTTTCATATATTTTATTTAAAAAATAATTTTAAATTGTTTTTTATAAAATATTATTAAAGAAAAACTTGTACAATTATCATGTAGCATATAGTTCCCGATAATATACTTAATAATGTATTTCTTTTGTAAATATAAAGTATTACAACTAAAAATATTGATATTAATTCAGGTAATGCAAAAGGGAATGTTACTAGAGATACATTTTTTAAACAGTAAATCACTAGCATTCCCATAACTGCACATGGTAAAACATTACTTAAATAGGTAATAATTTTAGGTGGTTCTTTTCCTTCTGGAAATAATATAAATGGTAAAAATCTTATTAAAGCAGTAATTAATGAAACTACTAGTATTAATAAAAAATTATAAATAATTTTGTTCATTAAGAGTATCCTCCTTATTAATAATTCCTACTATTAATAAAGAAATTGTTATTAATATCATTGTAGGTATTAGAAAGTATTCACTTCCAAATATGAATAAACATATGATTGCTGAACAAATACCTATAGCTGCTGAAATATAATCCTTTTTTGATAGAATTTGCTCAGTAAAGATTACTACAAAAAGTGCTGTCATAGCAAAGTCTATTCCTGTTGTATCTATCTTAAGTGAGGCACCTATAATCCCTCCAATTATACCGCCTAATATCCAATAAATTTGATTAAGTAAGGATACAAAAAAATAATAGTACTTATTATTTTCTTTAGTATTTTAAGCACATACTAAAGCATAGGTTTCATCTGTTAATGAAAATATAAGATAAGGTTTTAGTTTACCTGTGTTTTTATATTTGTCCAACATAGAAATACCATAAAACAAATGTCTTGCATTTACCATTAGGGTAATTAATGCCGTAGAAATTAAAGATGCTCCTGAGGTAAGAAGATTAATAGTAAGAAATTGCATTGAACCTGCATATATAATACAACTCATAAGAACTGTCCAAATCAAATGATATCCCTTGCTAGACATCAATATACCAAAGGCTGATCCAAGCACTATATACCCTGCCATTACGGGTATTGTTGCATTAAATGATTTTTTTAAAGTCTTTAAATTCACTATTTTTCACCTACTTTTTAATTTATTTTAATTACAACTAATCATTAAACACATTTTAGTTATTTATCCTTATTTTGTCAAATGATAACCATAGTGAATCTCTTTTTGTTTAAATTTTTCTTCTTTATATAAATACTGTGATTATATTCCATAGATTATGTATAATAAGAATATACACTATGTACTAATTATATTATTTCTTCTTAAAACAAATCTATTTAAATGGAGATAGCTATGAAAAAAATTTATATCTTTATCATTGTAATAATATTACTTCTTCTTTATAGTTGTTCAAACAAAACTTTAGATGTTTCAGATTTAGAGAAATCAAATATTGCTGTTGATTGTGATAATATAAATATAATAGTCCAAGAAAATACTATTAAATCTTCAAAAGAAAATGTTACTTTAATTTTAAAAAACAAAACAGAATATGAATACTTTTATGATCTTTATTTTGAATTAGAAGTGGAATTGGATAATCAATGGTATAAGGTACCATTCAATAAAAATCATGAATTTAATGACATTGGATTGTTATTAAAAGGAAATGGTGTATCTAATGAAGAGATTGAATTATCTAAGTATTTTTCAGATTTGCCAGACGGCAAGTACCGTATAGCTAAAAACTTTTATCTTGATGGTGCAAAAACTGTTGTAGTTGGTTTATTTAATATAAATAAACCATCTTAAATTATTTTGATCTAAAAGTAAAGTGGACAAACAATTTGTCCACTTTTGTAGGTTCTATTATCAACACTGATTTAAAATAGAGCCAATTTAAAATAAACTTATTATGTACCTTAAAAAATATAAGTCATATTTTGAGGCTCAAAATATGATAATCCATAAGCTTTAGCAAGTTGAGGAATTACATCATTTAAATACTCAGCATCTTCAAAGCTGCATCCAATTATTACAAATCCCTTACCCCTATTAACTTCAACATTAAATTTTTTAGAATTTAACTCTTCATAAAATTCATCAATTAAATCTATATCACCAACAAGTGAAGTATCCCCCTGGCAAATCATCTCATATAAAACTTGTGCCCCAACAGCACTACTTACACTATCACTATTCCATACTGCACAATACCAATCCATTTTTTCTTCTCTCCTATATAATATTTTTAATATATACTTTTTATAATTTTATCATATCATTAATAAACTTAGTTAAAAAACTTATAATTTAAATTATTGCAAAAAAATAGAATGTATTTAATATAAAATACATCCTATTTTTTATACAATTATTTATTGATATTCATCATTATTAACTATTTTTGTTTTAGCCTTTTTATTCTGCTTAGGCTTTTTTTCATTTCTATTTTTAGCCAAACTATTTTCACCTCTTTTTTTCAATATATAACTTTAATAAAAGCTATATATATAGTTTGTCTTTAATTCGCCTAAAGAATACTGGCAATTATAAGCCTTAAATCCAACTTATGTTTCCTTTAATTTAAAGTTTCTTGTTATATTTCTTTCATATTTTCCACTTAACAATTTTAGGAATCAAATAATATAATTAGTTAAATTCTAACTATCTTAACTAAAATAAGTATAATTGTGGTTCAATTTGTTATTACTTCATAATTATTGTATCATTTGCACTATTGTTTTTATTAATTTCTTATTATAATTATTAGTATATAAGTATTTTTATACGAAAGGAGACTAATATGAATAAAACTATAAAACTAACATCTTTAACTAAAAGCTCTGGTTGCGCCGCTAAAATCGGTCCAGCTGTCTTAGATTCTGTTTTAAATAATCTACCTAAATTTGAAAATTCAAATCTATTAGTAGGTTTTGATAAAAAAGATGATGCTTGTGTATATAAAATTTCTGATGATAAGGTTTCAATTCAAACAGTAGATTTTTTCCCACCTATGGTTGATGACCCATATACATTTGGACAAATTGCTGCTACAAATGCACTTAGTGATATTTATGCAATGGGTGGAAACCCTGCAGTTGCTATGAACTTGCTATGTTTTCCATCATGTTTAGATCCATCCTTAATGCATGATATATTATCTGGTGGTTACAGTAAAATAGCTGAAGCTGGAGCTGTTGTTGCTGGAGGACATACTATTGCTGATCCTACTCCAAAATATGGACTTTGTGTTACTGGATTTGCTCATCCAAAAGAAGTCCTTACAAATAGCAATGCCCAAACTGGTGATGTTCTTGTTTTAACTAAGCCTATTGGTGTAGGAATTTTAAATACAGCTACAAAAGCAGAATTACTATCAGCAGATAAAATAAAAGAATTAACTAATGTTATGACTACATTAAATAAGTATGCAAAAGATTCATTAAAGAATTTAAATGTTAATTCTTGTACTGATATAACGGGATTTAGCTTAATTGGACATGGCTATGAAATGGCAAGTGGCAGTAATAAAACTATTGAAATATTTACTGAATCTCTTCCTATTCTTAGTTATGCATTAGACTTTGCTAGAATGGGAATAATTCCTGAAGGAATGTATAATAACTTAGAATATCTTAAAGATTTATTTACATGCTCTAATAATATTACTCAAGAAATGAAAGATATTCTTTTAGACCCTCAAACTTCTGGAGGCCTCTTACTATCAATGCCAGAAAAAGATGCATTAGAATATGTTTCTCGCATGGAGTTATATAATCCTTGGACAAGAATTATTGGAGAAGTAACTGATAAAAAAGATTACTCTATTATAATAAAATAATTTATATTAAATAAGGTCATCCGTATAATTACACTACCTCACTTATTCTAGATAGCTATAACTATTATGATGACCTTTTCTTAGTTAATTATATAGTTATTACTTTTGAAGCTTCTTTCATAGCATTAGTTATATCATACATATTGCTAATTTTACCTACTTCTAATTTATTTTCTAATTCATAAAAATTAAGACAAGCTCCACAGACTAATAATTCTACCCCTTTATCTTGTAAAACTTTTAAATGTTCAATGGCTTGAGCATTTAATGTAGGAACTTTTACCCCACCATTCATAAATAAGATTGACTTAGGTAAATCTTCTCCTTCTGAAATAGTGTAGAAAAACATTTTCATCAAAGATTGTCCTAGTTCATCATTACCAGCACCTATTATTTCTTTATTAACAAATATAGCCCAATTACCTAATGGTTTTTTACCTTCAACTTTAGCTAAAACCTCTTCACATTCTTCACAACCATTTGAAAAATCAACTTTAAAGTTTCCATTGTTTTCTTTAATTGTAGTTATAAACCCTTGACTATTTGCTAATTTCTTTAAGTTTTCAACTGCAATTTTATTATCTACCTCAATTTCAAAAAACTTTACTCCTGCATCTATTTCTTTTTTAGCCATTATAACAGGCATAGGACAATTCTTACCTTTTGCATCTATAAACTTTTTCATTTCTACTCTCCTCTTATATACCTATCTATTTTAAATTTTAATTGTTATTCTTCATATACATTATAGCTTCTAAAACTCCGCCACCAATAGATCTAGCTTTGTCTGATATAGTAAAACAGTGATCCTTTTCACACCTTGGATCAATATCTCCACTTTTCATCCCTTTAAACACTTCTATCCCTTCTTGTAACATCCCTCTTACTATTCCATCTATTTGTGCCAAAACTTCTACACCATCAACATAAGCAACTATATCTCCTTTTTTAACAAAATCACCTATTGATACTACAGGCTTTATTTTACCGTTACTTGATGCCCTAATGATTCTTTCCTTTGTATATCCGCCTATATTTCCTGGAACTCCAGTATTAGGTATTGCACTTCCTTCTTCTATTACTTTTCCTAAATAATGACCTCTTTTAGTTTCAACTACTAAATGACAATCTACCTTAGCTTCAAATCCTGGTCCAACTCCAATAACTATTGGTGCATCATCAATGCTTGTACCTAAATTTTTCTTAGCAATTATAGCATCTACTACTACATCTGGTCTTAATTCTTTTATAATCTCTGCCTTTTCATCAATTATTATTGGAATATTACCTTGATTTATTTCTTTATATATTTCATTAATATTATTAACTTTAACTCCCTTAATACCTTCTATTACAATTTCATTATCAAATACTGCCTGTGAAAATGCTACTGTTCTTCTAACTGTAGTAGGCTTATCAATTTCTGTCATAACAATATCAAATCCACTTTTCTTCAATCTATAAGCTATTCCTGTAGCTAAATCACCTGCACCTTTTATAAGTATCATCATAAATCACCTCAAAACTTAAAATTAACTTTTATAACTTGTAATAATAGCTTGTACATCTTTTTCTTTCAAATATCTACATATTTTCTCTGCTGAACATAGTAATTCTTCATTATCAACTTTATTAATAATAGCCCTATACTCCGCATTATCACATCTATCTATAAATTTTTTCTGTCCACTTTCACTACTTAATAAATTTGCAATATCTTTTTCATTTATTTTATCTTCATATTTTTTTATAAGTATATTGCATACATACTCTGGCCTATGACATATTTCTTTTATACTTTTACCTAATGAATCTATACCAGCAACACCAACAATCATAGTTGTATTACTTAAAATAACTGGCTCATGATTAGCTGGCGCTTTTAAAGGTAACATTTTAGCTCCATCTGCTTCTATAAGTAAAAAATCGCATAATTCTATTAAAGTTATTGCAACATCTTCACCTACAGATGAAATTTTCTCATTTCTATCTTTTATGCCAACAGTAATTAAATTGGTATTTTTAAACCTTTCTTTTATTTCATTTATGTCACCCTTAAAATTAATATAGTCCTTAGGCATATGCATATGTGTAGTAGTTGTAACTAATACTTTTTTTCCTAAACTACTCAATTCATTTGCTAAAGTATATATTGATGTTGTCTTTCCCCCTCCACCTACAAATGAAATTATATTTTTTTCGTTAATATTAATTCCTAATGACTCGTATAAATATTTCTTTTGATTTACTTTATTATCTTCATAACAAAAAACTTTCATCTTAATCCCTTACACTTAATTTATTTTTCAAGTTCTAATTTAATAAAAATAAATTACTTACAGTATCAAATTAGTAAATCCCTTCCTTTTAATTATACTAATTTTTTCTACTTTTATAAACATTAACATATAAAATTTTAATCATCACTACAAACACACATTGAGTGTTGTAATTCTATATACTCTTCTTTGCTTAAACCCTTTAAATATTTATCATAGTGATCTTCACTACAAAACTTTCCCACTTTATTTTCATAACAATCCTTTTCTAAATTCTTTTTACAAAATAAACATTTATTCATAACCTTATACTCCTTAAAATAAAAAATAACTATTAAATATATTATATATCTAATAGTTATTTTATAAACATTACTCTTCGTATAAATTATCCTCAATAATTTTATTTGCTAAAATTCCTATATTAACTTCTCTAGTATCCATGTAAACATCAATAATTCTATCTACTAAAGTAACTTCAACATATTCAACTACTTTCCCATCTTCATCTTTATACTTAATAATATCATAAGTTATAATATCATCTTTAAGTTGCTTTTTAGTAATCATAATTTTCTCCTTAGTTATTTTATAATATTTAATAATTCTTCAAAAGATTCAATTTTATCTTCAAACTCTTCTACGTCTCCAAATCCATATTTGGCATATATAAATGGAACATTAGCAGCTTTTGCTGCATTTGCATCACCTTGTGTATCCCCTACATAGACTGGATTTTTTAAATTATTTCTTTCAACTACTAATTTAATATTCTCCGCTTTAGGTAAACCTGTTCTACCTGGACATTCGTAATCAATAAAATATTTCTCTAATCCATGAGAATTAAAAAAGCTTTCTATATATCCATCTTGACAGTTACTTACTATAAATAATTTATAGTCCTTAGCTAACTTTTCTAATGTCTCTTCTAATTTATCATATAAAGTTGCACCGTAATCTCTTAGATATTCATTTTCATACTTACAACACTCATTTATTATTTTCATCTGCATTTCTTCATCTAAATCTGGAAGCAAAATTCTAGCTATCTCATCTAATAACTTTCCCATGCAAGGTTTTAAATCCTCTACTGTTACTTCTTTTCTACTTAAATTATATTTAGCAATTATAGTACTCCATGTTTTTGCAACTTCTACTGTAGAATCCCATAATGTGCCATCTAAATCAAATATTATACTATCAAACTTCATACTTACCTCCTGAGCCTCCCTATACTATTACTTATTATATCATTATCTCTGAATTTTGTATCATAATTTTATTTTTATGTAACATCTTTCATGTTAACTTAATAAAATATATTATAACTATATAGGAATGATTATTATGAAAAAACTTAAAAATAACTTTTTAAATGCTTTAATCAAATGCTGGAGAGAAATTTCCATTAGTGATAAAGCACTTATTATAATAATGTTAATTTTATTAATACAAAGCATCCATAATTTATTTACTCCTGAACCTAGTGAAGCTACTGCACTATCTATAAATATTATAATTCGTACTTCTATTGCTTCAATTTTTGGTTATTTTCTAAGTGAAAATTTCTTAAAGAATGAAGTTATAAAAAATAACAATTCTAATATTGCAGTTCCTCTTAATAAAAATAAAGTAGATGGTAACAAATCTGAAGATAATACTAATAATTTCATTTCCGATGATAATAACTCAAAAAAACTTAGTATAGACCTGAAAGAATATATTTGCAATAAAACACTTCAAATTATAGTTGCATTAACAGTGTGTATTATATCTTTACTTTCTCTAATCATAGGAAATTCCTTCGATTTAATACCTTCTAGTGCAAATCCTACAGTAATTCAATTTAGAGATTTAATAAGTAGTTGTATTGGCTTCTTAGTAGGACATTCTAGTAATTCTATAAAAAAATAATTTACCTAATAAATTAGAATATAATAAACTAAAGTCACAATATACTTTTATAATATATTGTGACTTATTTATTTTAAGGCATTCTTTTTAAATTAAATAATTTTTAAGTGTACTTAATGGAACTCTAATAAAAGATTAGATAATTCTAATATTTATAATAATTTTTTATATATTAGAATGCCTTACACATAACGCTAATTTTAATTCATTATCCCATTAACCTTCTGTATAATTTAGAATATTCTTGCGCTGAATTTCTCCATGAAAAATCTTTATTCATTCCTCTAAATGCTATTCCATTCCATTTAGCTCTTTCATCAAAATATATATGTTTTGCATAATTTATAGTATTAAGCATCTCATGAGCATTATAATTTGCAAAAGAAAATCCTGTTCCACTATCTGAATATATATTATATGGTTCTACAGTATCTCTTAATCCTCCAGTTTCTCTTACTATAGGAACGGTTCCATATCTTAAAGCTATTAATTGAGTTAAGCCACAAGGTTCAAATCTCGATGGCACAAGCATTGCATCTGCTGCTGCATATATTTTATGAGCTCTGTTATTAGAAAAGTATATATTCCCTGACATCTTTCCTTTTAATTTCCACTCATAATATCTAAACATATTTTCATATCCTTCATCACCAGTTCCTATTACAACTAATTGCGTATAATCATCAACAATTTGTTCTAAAACATGTCCTATTAAATCTATACCTTTTTGATCTGTTAATCTTGATATTACTCCTATCATGAATTTACCTTCATTTTGCTCTAATCCTAACTCTTTTTGTAGCTCCAACTTATTTCTTGCTTTATTTTCAATGAAACTATATGCATTATATCTACTAAATATTTCATTATCAGTTTCAGGATTATATTCGTTATAATCTATACCATTTAATATTCCAAATAATCCTCCACTCTTTTCTCTTACAACTCCATCTAAGCCTTCTCCGTAATATTCACTTTGTATTTCATCTTTATAGCTATTACTTACTGTAGTAATATAATTAGAATATACTAATCCACCTTTTAACATATTGGCATCTTTCTTATATTCCATATCTGTCGCTCTAAATACATAATCAGGGAATCCTGTAATCTTCTTAAGTGTTTCAATATCCCAAATTCCTTGGAATTTCAAATTATGAATTGTCATAATAGTACGTATGTTGTCATAGAAGTGATTGTCTCTAAAAATAGTATGAAGATAAACTGGTAATACTCCAGTTTGCCAATCATGGCAATGTATTATATCTGGCTTAAAATTTATAGTAGGTAAAATTGATAACACTGCTTTACTAAAAAAGCAGAATTTTTCTATGTCAAATTTAGTATCACCATAAGGTGAATTTCCTGCAAAATAATGTTCATTATCTATAAAGTAAAATGTTATTCCTTCATATTGAGTTGTCATTATTCCAACATACTCATTACTACTAATTTCTCCAAAGTTCATATGAAAATGTGTTATATACTTAAAATGCCTTCTATATTGCCAAGGAATACATGTATAATTAGGTATTACTACTCTTACATCAAACTCCTCTTTTGGAAATGATTTAGGAAGTGATCCTACAACATCTGCAAGTCCACCAGTCTTTATAAAGGGTACACTTTCAGATGCTACAAATAGTATATTTCTCATATTTTATTTCCCCCCGCTTTTGATTATATCTTTTACTCTGATTATCATATAGTGGTTTTTTACTAAATATGCATTATTCTTTTAATTTCTAATAACATTTTAACATATTTCCATTTTTTTGAAACCAATTTATTAAATATTTACTAATATTGTTTCTGTAAACCTTTTTAACTTTTATTTTTTATTTATATCTTTTCCAAAATTATCAATTTGATAATATTGTTTCTTATTTGTCATAATTTTGTATTTATATTTGTACTATGATATAATATTAATATATAAATTAATATTAATTTATATTTTTATTTATAAGAGGGATGTGATTTTATGAAAAATAATGCTTATGAAATTATGAAGGAAATGTGGTCAATTGATGAAGAAATTCAAAAACTTACATCTGAATTAAGAAAAGTAGCCCAAATTTCAGAAAGAGAAACTCTTGAAAGACGTATTGATAATTTATATGCAGAATTTTTAAAGTACAAGCATTTATTAGAAGATGTTGAAGTTACTGGTTTATAATTCATTATATAAATAAAAATAGTAACCTTAAATTTAAGGTTACTATTTTTATTTTTATTTATTTAATGTTTTCTATTTAATCTTCGTTATTTCCATATTTTTTCTCATATTTAGAAATTAAGAAGAAGGCTACTAATCCAAATACTATTGGTCCAGCTAATTGGAATCCTGTAGAAACGTAGTCTTTACTTTCAATAGCTGGTTGTAATATTGTAAATATATTTGCAAATCCAACTGTACAAGTTACTATTATTGCCCAGACTGTTGCAACAGTTTTACTTTTAAAGAAAATAAATGGCTTATCTATACTATCGTTTTTCTTAAAGTAAATAAATGCAACTGCTAAGAACATTGTAGGAATTGTCATTGCAACATTCCCCATAAGGATCAAATAATCTAAAAAGCTTGAAGACTTACCACCTGTTATTACAGCAATTATAATTATAGTAACAACAGTTATGCATTGAACCCACATAGCTGTTACAGGCATATCATTTTCATTTACTTTAGTCCAGTTTTCTGGCCAAATTTCTTTTGGAGTACCTTCTATTAATTGTTTTAATGGTGAGTAAATTAATGTAAAGAATGCACCTAATAATGCTAAGAACATTGCTAATCCAATATATCTAGCAAACCAAGTACCCATTATTTCAACTCCATGAGGAGATAATCCAAATACTTCTCCCAGCTTAACTCCTAAATTTTTAATAACGACATATGCTACATTAGCCATTCTTACATCTGGACTTGAAAGAACTTCTTGCCAGTTTGTAAATAAACCAACCATTAATATAGCTAAAGAATAACCTACACCAATAACTATTGCTGATATTTTTATTCCCCTTGGAAAAGTTTTATTAGCATTTTCAGTTTGATCTACAAGACCTCCAACTGCCTCTAATCCACCATATGCAAAAATTGCAAAAACTAAGAATCCTAAAACAGCTAAAACTGTTCCATATGCTGGATTTGGTGAATGTGTAAACTCTGCTAATTTTAATGGTTGTGCTGCATGAAATCCATTAGCAAAAAATACTATTAATGAACCAACTATTAATAATACATTGGCACTAGTTACAAATATCCCACCAATAGAAGCAACCTTTGCAATACTATTTAAGCCTTTTGATGATAAGAATGTAATTACTATAACAAATATTGCTCCCAAAATTCCTAATGTTTGTGATGAAGTTAATCCAAATAAAGACCAGGTTGATGTTTTATCAGTACCAAATATTAAATTTGAAAGTGGAACCCATATAGATGATGATACACTAACCATCCAAACTATATATGAAGCAAACCACATAAATGTACCTATGAATGCAAATTTTCTTCCTACAGATTTTTGCATCCAAACATATATCCCCCCTTTTTCTTCTTTAAATGCTGCTCCAAATTCAGCCATCATAAATGCATATGGTATAAAGAAACATATAGCTCCAAAAATATACCATGGAATTGCTGAGTATCCCATAAGAAAAAATGCTCTTGGAATATTAGCAAAACCAAATACAGATGTAAAAATCATAAGTATTAATGCTATTAAAGTTAACTTCCCTTTATTTTTACTCATAAAAGTTTCCTCCTTAGTATAATTTTCATATTACTTTTCAAAATATATTTGTCGAATCTTATAACACTGTATATAATAGCAGATTTACTTTCTCTTTTCTAATAGAGCTTTTTTGCATTTTTATATTATATTTATTATTTTATTAAATTTTTTCATAAAAATACTCTTGTTTTTTTATCTTTTATTTATATTTATAATATATATTTTATTATATAAACATTTCGCTTTATCACATTAAATCGATAAAACAAATATTTTCTCCTTTAGTATTAGCATTTCATATAAATCATAATTTAAACATTTATTTTGTTGAAGTTTAATAAAAAAATAAATATACTAGTAATAAAGTACTAAGCAAAATTTACTTATAGCTTTGTTGCTTTAATAATAAATATCAAAGGAGATTTTTATGAATTACTTATCTGATTTACATACACATACAATAGTAAGCGGACATGCATATACAACACTAATGGAAAATATTGATTACTGTGCAAAGAATGGCATTAAAATATTAGGCACCTCTGAACATGCACCTTCAATGCCTGGTGCACCTCATTATTGGTATTTCGGAAATTTAAAAGTTCTTCCAAGAATTATTAATGATGTTATTATACTTAGAGGCTGTGAAGGAAATATATTAGATGTAGATGGAAATATAGATCTACCTGAAGATGCCATGAGATATTTAGATTACATGATTGCTTCATTCCACGAGCCTGTTTTCCACCCTAAAACAAAGGAAGAAAATACTATGGCAATTTTAAATGTTATGGATAAATATGAAAAGGTAGAAATATTAGGTCACCTTGGAAATCCTAACTATAATCTTGACTATGATGCAATTATAAAAAAAGCGAAAGAAAAAAATATAATGGTTGAAATAAATAATAGTTCTCTTTCTGGATCATCAAGAGTTGGAAGTGATGTTAACTGTGAAAAAATAGCTCTTCTTTGTAAAAAATACGGAACAAAAGTAATTTTAACATCTGATGCGCACATAAATAGTAAAATAGGTAATTTTACTAAAGGTATAGAATTATTTGAAAAAATAGATATGCCTAAAGAACTTATTATGAATGAACCTGATAAATTAATAGGTCACCTAAAATCTAAAGGTAGATTAATAGATTTAGAATATTAGAATTATATGATAAAACCTAATTTAATAATATTATTAAATTAAGTTTTATCATTTTATAAATTATATCCTTCATTTCTCTATATCATTATTTTTTACAAAATATCTAAACCACTTAACAAACTTTAATTCTATTTGTTAATTTTATTATTTATTAGCTATTAACTATTTAATTCGTATCTATATAATTCTGTTATAC